>NZ_JACAOX010000020.1:0-370889 GCF_013386015.1 Pseudomonas sp. B6001 | reverse complement strand
ACGAAGCCGCCGAGCGTATCGCGCGCGTGCTGCACAACGACCCGGCGACCGGCGTGATGCGTCATGCGGATGCGGGCTACCAGATCGCTATCGATTGCGCCAAAGAGCAGGGCCTCAATCTCCCGATGATCAAATAACTAATGTGGGAGCGGGCTTGCTCGCGAATGCGGTGTATCAGTCACTGAAGTCGTTAGCTGACCCATCGCTTTCGCGAGCAAGCCCGCTCCCACATGTGATCTGCGTTTCACCCAAAAACAATCCATCAGAGGTTGAACATAAATGGCAGTAAAAGACGCTCGTGCAAGCACCACCCCGTTGATCGAAAGGCGTTCGATCGACTACATCCCGGAAGCGGAAAGACACGGCCGTCTATTGAGTCAGTTCACCCTGTGGTTGGGTGCCAACCTGCAAATCACTGCGATCGTCACCGGGGCCCTGGCCGTGGTGCTGGGCGGTGATGTGTTCTGGTCGTTGATCGGTCTGTTGATCGGTCAACTGCTGGGCGGTGGCGTCATGGCCCTGCATGCGGCGCAAGGCCCGCAACTGGGCTTGCCGCAGATGATCTCCAGCCGCGTGCAGTTCGGCGTGTATGGCGCGGTGATTCCCCTGGTGCTGGTGTGCCTGATGTACATCGGTTTTTCTGCCAGCGGCTCATTGCTGGCGGGGCAGGCGGTGGCGCAGTTGCTTCACGTTGAAGACTGGGTCGGCATCGTATTGTTCGCGGGGCTGATCATGGTATTCACGATCTTCGGCTACCGGGTGATCCACGGCATCGGTCGCATCGCCAGCGTGCTGGGGGTGGTTGCCTTCGTGTACCTGTTCTACAGGCTGCTGGCCGGCAACGACATCGGTGCGTTGCTGGGCAACAAGCATTTTTCCCTCAGCAGTTTCCTGCTGGCGATTTCCCTCTCGGCGTCCTGGCAGATTGCGTTCGGCCCGTATGTAGCGGACTACTCGCGCTACTTGCCGCGCAGCACGCAGGCCTCGAAAACCTTCTGGGCCGTGGGCCTCGGTTCGGTGATCGGCGCGCAGGCTTCGATGGTGTTCGGTGTGTTTGCGGCAGCCCTGGCAGGCTCGCAATTCGCTCACCACGAAGTGTCGTTTATCGTCGGCCTGGGCGGCACCGGGATCGTCGCGGCGCTGCTGTATTTCAGCATCGCCTTCGGCAAGGTCACCGTCACCACCCTCAACGCCTACGGCAGCTTCATGTCGATCGCGACAATCATCAGTGGTTTCCGTGGCAGCCGGCATATCGGCAGTGGCACGCGGCTGTTGTACATCTTCGTGATGGTGTCGATTGCCGCCGCGCTGGCGTTGCTGGGCAAGGACTCGTTCCTCAAGGATTTCTCCGCGTTCATCCTGTTCCTGCTGGCGTTTTTCACGCCCTGGAGTGCGATCAACCTGGTGGACTTCTACTGCATCACCAAAGAGCGCTATGACATCCCGGCCCTGTCCAACCCCAACGGTCGCTACGGTCGCTGGAACCTGATGGGCATCAGCATCTACGTGTTCGGCGTGCTGATTCAGATGCCGTTCATCTCGACGCATTTCTACACCGGCCCACTGGTCGCGAGCCTGGGCGACACCGATATCTCGTGGATCATCGGGCTGGTGGTGCCGGCGGCGTTGTACTACTGGGCTGCGAAAAAATGGCACAGCCCGATTCCTGAGCGCCTCGTGCTGCCCGATGTGCAGGGCGCCGCTGCTCAACCTGCTTAACCAGAACCCGGTACGCATGACAAACAGCGAATTGAAACAGCAAAACTGGCGAAAACTTTCCTCAAGGGACATCCTGAACTCTGGCACGCATGGTGAGCGACAACGCAGCCAAGAAAATCGACGCGGCCTTGTAGGTTGAGCGTTTCCGGTTGCCGCCACAGGCAACCGGGCGCCCGGCCACAATCCACTGGATCGAGAGCACACTATGTTTCCTGAGAGTTTTACGTTTTCCATCGCCGACTGGGTCAACAGTTGGGTCGATGCGCTGGTGACCAACTACGGCGATGTGTTCCGGCACATCTCCGATACGTTGCTGTGGGCCATCGTTAACCTGGAAGGTTTGCTGCGCGCAGCGCCCTGGTGGTTGATGTTGCTGATTGTCGGCGGTATTGCCTGGCATGCCACTCGCAAGTGGTTCACCACCGTCGTGATCGTCGGCCTGCTGTTTCTGGTGGGCGCGGTCGGGCTGTGGGACAAGCTGATGCAAACCCTGGCGCTGATGATGGTGGCCACGGTGATCTCGGTGCTGATCGGCATTCCCCTGGGGATTCTGTCGGCCCGCAGCAACCGCCTGCGTTCGGTGCTGATGCCGCTGCTGGACATCATGCAGACCATGCCCAGCTTCGTGTACCTGATCCCGGTGTTGATGCTGTTCGGCCTGGGCAAGGTCCCGGCGATTTTCGCCACGGTGATCTACGCCGCACCGCCGCTGATTCGTCTCACCGACCTGGGCATTCGCCAGGTGGACGGTGAAGTCATGGAAGCGATCAACGCCTTCGGTGCCAACCGCTGGCAGCAACTGTTCGGCGTGCAACTGCCGCTGGCCCTGCCGAGCATCATGGCCGGGATCAACCAGACCACCATGATGGCCCTGTCGATGGTGGTGATCGCCTCGATGATCGGCGCCCGTGGCCTGGGTGAAGATGTACTGGTGGGCATCCAGACCCTCAACGTTGGACGCGGCCTTGAAGCCGGTCTGGCGATCGTGATTCTTGCCGTGGTCATCGACCGCATTACGCAAGCCTATGGTCGTCCACGGCATGAGGCGAGCAAATGACTACTGTCAGCAAAATTGAAGTCAAAAACGTATTCAAGATTTTCGGCAACCGCTCCAAGGATGCACTGGCGTTGATTGGCCAGGGCAAGAGCAAGGACGAGGTGCTGGCCGAGACCGGTTGCGTGGTGGGTGTGAACGACCTGTCCCTGAGCGTCGACACCGGTGAAATCTTCGTGATCATGGGGCTGTCGGGTTCCGGCAAGTCGACCCTGGTGCGTCACTTCAACCGGCTGATCGACCCTACCAGCGGTGCGATCCTGGTGGACGGTGAAGACATCCTGCAACTGGACATGGAAGCCTTGCGCCAATTCCGCCGACACAAGATCAGCATGGTGTTCCAGAGCTTTGGCCTGCTGCCTCACAAGAGTGTGCTGGACAACGTTGCCTACGGCCTGAAAGTGCGTGGCGAAACCAGGCAAGTGTGCGCCGAGCGTGCGCTGCACTGGATCGAAACCGTGGGCCTCAAGGGCTATGAAAACAAATACCCGCATCAACTTTCCGGCGGCATGCGTCAGCGTGTAGGCCTGGCCCGGGCGCTGGCGGCCGACACCGACATCATCCTGATGGACGAGGCGTTCAGTGCGCTCGACCCGCTTATCCGTGCCGAGATGCAAGACCAGTTATTGGAGCTGCAAAAGACCCTGCACAAGACGATCGTGTTCATTACCCACGACCTCGATGAGGCGGTGCGCATCGGCAACCGCATTGCGATCCTCAAGGACGGCAAGCTGATCCAGGTCGGCACGCCCCGCGAGATTTTGCATTCACCGGCGGATGAGTACGTGAACCGGTTTGTCCAGCGGCGGGTGGCGGTGGTTTGATCCGATATTTGTGGTGGGTTGGCTGAGGCTATCGCAGGCAAGCCAGCTCCCACATTTGGAATGCGTTTCCCCTGTGGAAGCTGGCTCGCTTGCGATGAGTCCAGTGAAGCTGCACAACAATTGCGAATTTCATGAAGAGGTCAACGATGTCCCAGGCTGAAAAAATCATCATCGCCGACGCCCCGATGCGTTGGCAGGACGTGGTCGCCGTGGCTCGCCACGGTGCGATCCTCGAACTCTCGGGCCAGGCCTGGGCTCGCATCGACAATGCACAGGCCATCGTCCAGCGCATCGTCACCAGCGGCGAGCGCGCCTACGGCATCAACACCGGCCTGGGCGCCTTGTGCAACGTGTCGCTCAAGGACGAACAACTGAGCCGGCTGTCGCGCAATACCTTGCTCAGCCATGCCTGCGGCGTCGGTGCGCTACTGAGTGTGGAGCAAACCCGCGCGATCATTTGTGCGGCAATCATTAACTACAGCCACGGCAAATCCGGCTTGCATCCGCAGGTGGTGCATTCGCTGCTGGGGCTGCTCAACCATGGCATCACGCCGCAAGTGCCGTCCCAGGGGTCCGTGGGTTACCTGACCCACATGGCGCACATTGGCGTCGCCTTGCTCGGCGTCGGCGACGTCAGCTATCGGGGCCGTATCGTTCCCGCACACCAGGCGCTGGCTGAAGAAGGTTTGCAGCCCGTAGTGCTCGGTGCCAAGGACGGGCTGTGCCTGGTCAACGGCACGCCGTGCATGACCGGCCTCAGCAGCCTGGCCCTGGCCGATGCGCACCGCCTGCTGCAATGGGCCGATGTGATCGGTGCCATGAGCTTCGAAGGCCAGCGCGGCCAGATCGACGCCTTCGACGAAGAAATCATCGCGCTCAAGCCGCACCCGGGCATGCAGCAAGTGGGCATCAACCTGCGCGCGTTGCTGGACGGCAGCGAAGTGATCGCCAGCAGCAAAGGCATTCGTACCCAGGACGCCCTGAGCATCCGTTCGATTCCCCAGGTGCACGGCGCGGCCCGCGACCAACTGGAACACGCCACCCGGCAGATCGAAACCGAACTCAACGGCGCCACCGATAACCCGCTGGTGCTCGGCACTCCAGACAACTACCGCGTGGTGTCCCAGGCCAATCCCCACGGGCAGTCCGTGGCCCTGGCGGCCGACATGCTGGCCATCGCCATGGCCGAAATCGGCTCCATCGCCGAGCGTCGCCTGGACCGTCTGATCAACCCGCACGTCAGTGGTTTGCCGGCGTTCCTGGTGAGCAACCCCGGGGTCAACTCCGGGATGATGATCGTGCAGTACGTCGCCGCCTCGCTGTGCGGGCAAAACCGCCAGTTGGCGCAACCGGCGGTGCTCGACAACTTCGTCACCTCGGGCCTGCAGGAAGACCACCTGAGCATGGGCACCAACGCCGCCCTGAAGCTGTATTCGGTGCTGGAAAACGTCACCCAGATCCTCGCCATCGAGTACTTGCTGGCGGCCCAGGCGTTCGAGTTCCTCCAGGACCAACGCTTCGGCGCCGGCACCGATGCCGCCTGGCGTTTGCTGCGCGAACACGTCCCGGCCTACGACCAGGACCGCTGGCTGGCGCCAGACATCGCAGCCACCGCCGCGTTGCTCAAGGACGCCGATTTACTGCAACGCACGCTACCGAATTTGCACTGACCTTTTCCCAACAATAACCAGCGTGCCAAGCCGACTGATCCTCTAAAAGAGCACAGCGGCGGATAACGGAAGCATCCGGAGCGACTGGTAGTTAACAACACTCTCAAAAGGAGCATGAATGTGACTGCGCTAAACCTGATTCCAGGCCAACTGAGCCTTGCCCAACTGCGGGCCATCTACCAGCAGCCGGTAACCCTCAGTCTGGATGACAGCGCCTCGGCCCAGATCGAAGCCAGTGTCGCCTGTGTGGAGCAGATTCTCGCCGAGAACCGCACCGCCTACGGCATCAACACCGGTTTCGGCCTGCTGGCCTCGACCCGCATTGCCAGCGAAGACCTGGAAAACCTCCAGCGTTCCCTGGTGCTGTCCCACGCCGCCGGCGTCGGTGAGCCCATCAGCGATGCGCTGGTACGGCTGGTCATGGTGCTCAAGGTCAACAGCCTGAGCCGGGGTTTTTCCGGGATTCGCCGGCAGGTCATCGACGCGCTGATCGCCCTGATCAATGCCGAGGTCTACCCGCACATTCCACTGAAAGGTTCGGTGGGCGCCTCCGGTGACTTGGCACCATTGGCCCACATGTCGCTGGTGCTGCTGGGCGAAGGCAAGGCCCGCTACAAAGGCGAATGGCTGGAAGCTACCGAAGCGCTGAAAGTTGCCGGCCTGACGCCGCTGACCCTCGCGGCCAAGGAAGGCCTGGCGCTGCTCAACGGCACCCAGGTTTCCACCGCTTATGCATTGCGTGGGCTGTTCGAGGGCGAAGATCTGTTCGCCGGTGCCCTGGCCTGTGGCGCCCTGACGGTGGAAGCCGTGCTGGGTTCGCGCTCGCCGTTCGACGCCCGCATTCACGCTGCCCGGGGCCAACGCGGCCAGATCGACTCTGCGGCCGCGTATCGCGCCCTGCTGGGTGAAAGCAGCGAAGTGTCGCAATCCCACGAAAACTGCGACAAGGTCCAGGACCCGTACTCCCTGCGTTGCCAGCCACAAGTCATGGGCGCCTGCCTGACCCAGTTCCGCCAGGCGGCTGAAGTACTGGTGGTGGAAGCCAACGCCGTGTCGGATAACCCGCTGGTGTTTGCGGCTGAAGGTGACGTGATTTCCGGTGGCAACTTCCACGCTGAACCGGTGGCCATGGCGGCGGACAACATGGCGCTGGCCATCGCGGAAATCGGCTCCCTGAGCGAGCGTCGCATCTCGTTGATGATGGACAAGCACATGTCGCAACTGCCGCCATTCCTGGTGGGCAATGGCGGTGTGAACTCCGGCTTCATGATCGCCCAGGTGACGGCGGCGGCATTGGCCAGCGAGAACAAGGCACTGGCGCATCCCCATAGCGTCGACAGCCTGCCGACGTCAGCCAACCAGGAAGACCACGTGTCGATGGCCCCGGCGGCGGGCAAGCGCCTGTGGGAAATGGCCGAGAACACCCGCGGTGTGCTGGCGGTGGAATGGTTGGCGGCTTGCCAGGGCCTGGACCTGCGCAATGGCTTGAAGACTTCGCCGGCGCTGGAAAAGGCGCGTGGGATCCTGCGCAGCAAAGTCGCGTTTTATGAGAAGGACCGCTTCTTTGCGCCGGACATCAATGCCGCCAGTGAGCTGCTGGCAACGCGTTGCCTGAACGAGCTGGTGCCGGCGAAGTTGTTGCCGAGCTTGTAAGAGCGACACCGATCCAGTGTGGGAGCTGTCGAGCCCCGGCGAGGCTGCGATGGCGCCGGAACAGGCAACACTTTCGTAGCCTGACCCACCGCTATCGCAGCCTCGCTGGGGCTCGACAGCTCCCACATTTGATCTTCTACAGATTCGAATTTTCTCAGGATAAAAATAATTAAGGACGAGAAATGCACCAGCAAGAAAAGACGTTAAAACGCGGGCTCTCCGCCCGACATATTCGCTTCATGGCCCTCGGTTCCGCGATCGGTACCGGGCTGTTCTACGGCTCTGCCTCCGCCATCCAGATGGCCGGCCCGGCCGTGCTCCTGGCCTACCTGATCGGTGGCGCCGCGGTGTTCATGGTCATGCGCGCCCTCGGCGAAATGGCCGTGCATAACCCGGTGTCCGGCTCCTTCGGCCAGTACGCCAGTACCTACCTGGGCCCGATGGCCGGCTTTATCCTCGGCTGGACCTACGCCTTTGAAATGATCATCGTCTGCCTCGCCGACGTCACCGCCTTCGGCATCTACATGGGCTTCTGGTTTCCCGAAGTCGCGCGCTGGGTCTGGGTGCTGGGCATCGTGTTGCTGATCGGCGGCCTGAACCTGTGCAACGTCAAAGTCTTTGGCGAAATGGAGTTCTGGCTGTCGCTGCTCAAGGTCGGTGCCATTGTCGCAATGATCCTCGGCGGCTTCGGCATCATGCTGTTCGGCATTCACTCGGCGGGCGAAGCACCCGCTACCGGCCTCAGCAACCTGTGGGCTCACGGTGGCTTCATGCCGAACGGCGTGGGTGGCTTGATCGCGTCCTTCGCGGTGGTGATGTTTGCGTTTGGCGGCATCGAAATCATCGGCATCACCGCCGGCGAAGCCAAGGACCCGCAGCGGGTGATCCCCAAGGCAATCAACGCCGTGCCGTTGCGTATCCTGCTGTTCTACGTGCTGACGTTGTTTGTGCTGATGGCGATCTACCCGTGGCCGCAGATCGGCAGCCAGGGCAGCCCGTTCGTGCAGATCTTCAGCAACCTGGGGATAGGCTCGGCGGCGACCATCCTTAACATTGTGGTGATCTCGGCCGCCGTCTCGGCCATCAACAGCGACATTTTCGGCGCCGGTCGCATGATGTATGGCCTGGCCCAGCAAGGGCAGGCGCCCAAGGGTTTTGCCCAACTGTCGAGCCAGGGCGTGCCGTGGATGACCGTAGTGGTGATGGGCGCCGCGTTGCTCGGCGGTGTGGTGCTCAATTACCTGATCCCGGAAAACGTGTTCCTGGTCATCGCCTCGATTGCGACCTTCGCCACGGTGTGGGTGTGGCTGATGATCCTGGTCACCCAGGTGGCCATGCGTCGCTCGATGACCAGGGAACAGATTGCCGAGCTGAAATTCCCGGTGCCGTTCTGGCCCTACGCGCCAGCGGCCGCCATCGTGTTCATGCTGTTCATCTTCGGCGTGCTGGGTTACTTCCCGGACACCCAGGCCGCTCTTATGGTCGGCGCCGTGTGGATCGTTTTGCTGATCGTCGCCTATCTGCTGTGGGTCAAGCCCGCCGCCGGGCAAACGGCCAAGGTCCATTACGACCCGGCTTTGTCTCATCGATAACCTAATGGAGGCGTTGATGAAAACGCTTTGGCAACACTGCCACGTTGCAACCATGGCCCAGGGCAACTACTCGATCATCGAGGACGCCGCCATTGTTACCTCGGGCACGCTCATCGAGTGGATCGGCCCGCGCGCCGATCTGCCGGATGCGAACTACGCAACCACCCATGACCTGCAAGGGGCGTGGGTCACGCCCGGGCTGATCGACTGCCACACCCACACGGTGTTCGGCGGCAATCGCAGTGGCGAGTTCGAGCAGCGGCTGCAAGGCGTGAGCTACGCCGAGATCGCAGCGGCCGGTGGCGGTATTGCCAGCACCGTGCGCGCCACGCGTGCGGCGAGCGAAGATGAACTGTTTGCCAGCGGCCACAAGCGCCTGCGCAGTTTGCTGCGCGACGGTGTAACCACCGTCGAGATCAAGTCCGGCTACGGCCTGGACCTGGCCAGCGAGCGCAAGATTTTGCGGGTGATCCGTCGCCTCGGCGCCGAGTTGCCGGTCAGTGTGCGCAGCACCTGCCTGGCGGCGCATGCGTTGCCGCCGGAGTACGTGGACCGGGCCGATGCCTACATCGATCACATCTGCACCGAAATGCTCCCGGCGCTGGCAGCGGAAGGCCTGGTGGACGCGGTCGACGCCTTCTGTGAGTACCTGGCGTTCTCACCGGAGCAGGTGGAGCGCGTGTTCATCGCCGCCCGGAAACTTGGCTTGCCGGTAAAGCTGCACGCCGAACAGTTGTCGTCCCTGCATGGCTCCAGCCTGGCGGCGCGGTACCAGGCGCTGTCGGCGGACCACCTGGAATTCATGACCGAGGAAGACGCCATCGCCATGGCCGCTTCCGGCACCGTCGCGGTGCTGCTGCCGGGCGCGTTCTACTTCCTGCGGGAAACCCAGTTGCCGCCGATGGATGCCCTGCGCAAGCACGGCGTGAAGATCGCGATCGCCAGCGACCTCAACCCGGGCACCTCGCCGGCGTTGTCGGTGCGCTTGATGCTGAACATGGCCTGCACCCTGTTCCGCATGACCCCGGAAGAAGCCCTGGCCGGCGCCACGCAACACGCGGCCACCGCCCTGGGCCTGGGCAACAGCCATGGCTCGCTGGAAGTGGGCAAGGTCGCGGATTTTGTCGCCTGGCAGATTGATCGTCCCGCCGACCTGGCCTACTGGCTGGGTGGCGAGCTGGATAAACGCGTCGTGCGCCACGGCGTCGAAGTCACCGTTTAAGGAGTACCGCTGTGGATAAGGTTCTGAACTTCAAACAAGGCCGTGTGCCGCTGCTGATCAGCATGCCCCACGCGGGCCTGCGCCTGACGCCGGCGGTGCAAGCCGGGCTGATCCCCGAGGCGCAAAGCCTGCCGGACACCGACTGGCACATTCCCACGCTGTACGACTTCGCCGAAGCGCTGGGCGCCAGCACCCTGGCGGCGGAGTATTCGCGCTTTGTCATCGACCTGAACCGGCCTTCAGACGACAAGCCGCTGTACGTTGGCGCAACCACCGGCCTGTACCCGGCGACACTGTTTGACGGTGTGCCGCTGTTCCGCGAAGGCCTGGAACCGTCCAAGGCCGAGCGCGCCACGTACCTGGAGCAGGTGTGGACGCCGTATCACCGCACTCTGCAAAACGAACTGGCCCGGCTCAAGGCCGAGTTCGGTTATGCGCTGCTGTTTGATGCGCACTCGATCCGCTCGGTGATCCCGCACCTGTTCGAAGGCAAGCTGCCGGACTTCAACCTCGGCACCTTCAACGGCGCGGCCTGCGATCCGCAGCTGGCCAGCGAACTGGAAGCCATCTGTGCCGGCCACCCGCAGTACAGCCATGTGCTCAACGGGCGCTTCAAGGGCGGGCACATCACCCGTCACTACGGCAACCCGGCCGAGAACATTCACGCCGTGCAGCTGGAGTTGGGGCAGTGCACCTACATGGAAGAGTTTGAGCCCTTCCGTTATCGCGCCGACCTGGCCGAGCCGACGCGGGTGGTGTTGAAGGAACTGCTGGAAGGGTTCCTGGCGTGGGGCAAGCGGCATTACTCCTGAGTGGCGTCGCTGCTGAGAGGCCCTCAACAGCAACACACCTCCCAAGTCGTCTGTGTGCAAATCCCTGTCGCCACAGTTCGCTTTGATCGAGGTCTCGCTGGGTAAGGTGTTGGGCACGGCGCGTCAGACGCCACTCCCACAATAAAAACTGCCGAGTGAGACCGCATCGATGAAAAGACTGTTCAACCGTTGTCTGTTGATTCTCACCGGCGCCGCACTCTTGAGCGCCAACGCGATGGCTGCCGACCCGGCCTCGTGCAAGGTCGTGCGCATGGGCGTGGTCAGCTGGACCGACGTGATCGCCACCAGCGGCATGGCCGACGTGCTGCTCAATGGCCTGGGCTATGACAGCAAGCAAACCAGCGCCGTGCAGCAGATCATCTTTGCCGGCATCCGCGACAAGCGCCTGGATATATTCCTCGGTTACTGGAAACCGGCGATGGACAACAACATCGCGCCATTCCTCGCGGCCAAGCAGGTCAAGGTGTTCGACAGGCCAAGCCTGTCCGACGCCCAAGCGACGCTGGCGGTGCCGCAGTACGTTGCCGACGCCGGCTTGAAAACCTTTGCCGACATTGCCCGCTTCAAGGACAAACTGGGCGGCAAGATCTATGGCATCGAGCCGGGCAGCGGTGCCAATACCGATATCCAGAAAATGATCGACAGCAACCGCTTTGGCCTCGGCGGCTTCAAGCTGGTGGCGTCCGGCGAGGCAGGCATGCTGGCGGCGGTGCAGCGGGCAGTGAATCGCAAGGAGTTCGTGGTGTTTGTCGGCTGGACCCCGCACCCGATGAACATCAACATGAAAATGGCGTACCTGACCGGCAGTGAAGATGTGTTCGGTGCCAACGAAGGCATGGCCACGGTCTCCACGGTGACGGCGCCGGATTACGCCGAACGTTGCCCCAACGTGACACGCCTGCTGGAAAACCTGACCTACACCGCGGCCCAGGAAAGCCAGTTGATGGTGCCGATCATGGACCGCAAGACGCCGCAGGATGTGGCCAGACAGTGGCTGCGCGACAATCCCGAGGACTTGCAGCGCTGGCTGGCGGGCGTGACGACCCTGGATGGCAAGGACGGCGTGGCGGCGGTGCAGGCCAGCCTCAAGCCCTGAGCAAATGAAGATCAAAATGTGGGAGCGGGCTTGCTCGCGAATGCGGTGGGTCAGCCACACAAGTATTGACTGATACACCGCATTCGCGAGCAAGCCCGCTCCCACATTGGATTCGTGGCGGCTGTTAAATCCTTATCTTCAGGACGATCCATCGATGTCCCATTACCCGATTTCCGCGCAGATGTGCGCATTCGTCGAAAAAACCGAATCCTTCACCAGCGACGACACATCGCTGGCCGGATTGCGCCGAGGCTACGACCGCATGTGCCAGGCGTTCACCCCGGCGCGGCCCGAAGGGTTACAGGTGTCAGACGTTTCCCTGGGTGGCGTGGGCGTACGCATTTATCAACCGGCGACGCAAACCCCTGATAGCGGCTGGCCATGCATCCTTTATATGCACGGTGGCGGCTGGGTGGTCGGCGGCCTGGATTCCCATGACTTCATGTGTGCTGAGCTGGCCGACTCACTGCAGGTGCTGGTCATCGCCATCGATTACCGCCTGGCACCCGAACACCCGTTTCCGGCCGCCTTTGAGGATTGCCGTGCGGTCTGGCAGGCGATCCAGGTGGGCGAAGCGCCCCAGCCGATCAACCTTCAGCGTCTGGTGGTGGCTGGTGACAGCGCCGGCGGTAACCTGGCGGCGGCCCTGTGCCTGGGCCTGCGGGATGACCATCAGCCGCAGCCCCTGGCGCAAGTCCTGATCTACCCCGGCCTGGGCGGCCCCGCCGACCTGCCGTCCCGCCGCGATTGCGTCGACGCGCCGCTGCTCAGTACCGCCGACACCGAGTGCTACCTCGCCCTTTACCTGCGTGGGCCGGACAAGCCGTCGCCCTACGCCATGCCATTGCTGGCCGTGGATTTCAGCGGGTTGCCGCAGGCTTTGATCGCTGTCGCCCAGTTCGACCCGTTGCGGGACGACGGCATGCTTTACGCCGAACGCCTGCAAGGCGCCGGGGTGGCGGCCACGCTGTATCCCGGCAAAGGCCTGGTTCACGGCTGCCTGCGGGCCCGGGGCCAGGTGTTGGAGGTCGACCGGCTGTACGTTTATCTGCTGGACTACCTGCGTGGTGTTCTGCTGACACAGGTCTAGGTCCACGAGGACATGCTCATTGCACAATTCGGGTTTATGATGCCAGACGGCAAAATAATAGACGTCCCCCCAGGGATGAACTCGACCCCTTACGGAGCGCGCAATGCAGACTTTGTACCCGCAGATCAAACCCTACGCCCGGCACGATCTGGCCGTCGATGAAACCCACGTCCTGTACGTCGACGAAAGCGGTTCCCCGGAAGGCTTGCCCGTTGTGTTCATCCATGGCGGCCCCGGCGCCGGGTGTGATGCCAATAGCCGCTGCTATTTCGATCCCAATCTGTACCGAATTGTTACTTTTGATCAGCGTGGCTGCGGGCGCTCCACCCCACGGGCCAGCCTGGAAAACAACACCACCTGGGACCTGGTGGCCGACCTTGAGCGGATTCGCGAACACCTGGGCATCGAAAAATGGGTGCTGTTCGGCGGTTCCTGGGGCTCGACCCTGGCCCTGGCCTACGCGCAAACCCACCCGGAGCGTGTGCACGGCCTGATCGTGCGGGGCATTTTCCTGGCCCGCCCCCAGGACATTCAGTGGTTCTACCAGGCTGGCGCCAGCCGGCTGTTCCCCGATTACTGGCAGGACTACCTGGCGCCTATCCCGGCGGAGGAGCGGCACGACCTGCTCAGCGCCTACCACAAGCGCCTGACCGGCAACGACCAGATCGCCCAGATGCACGCCGCCAAGGCCTGGTCCACGTGGGAAGGGCGTATGTTGGGCCTGTGCCCGAACCCGCAATTGATCGAGCGTTTCTCCGAACCCCAGCGCGCCCTGTCGATTGCCCGTATCGAATGCCATTACTTCACCAATAACTCGTTCCTTGAACCTGACCAACTGATCCGCGACATGCACAAGATCGCCCACCTGCCTGGCGTAATCGTGCATGGCCGCTACGATATGATCTGCCCGCTGGACAATGCCTGGGAGCTGCATCAGGCCTGGCCCAACAGTGAGCTGCAGATCATCCGCGAGGCCGGCCATGCGGCTTCCGAACCCGGAATCACCGATGCGCTGGTGCGTGCGGCGAGTGAAATGGCACGGCGCCTGCTTGATTTGCCGCCTGAAGAAGCATGAAGGGGCTTTTGCAACGGGTGCGCGGCGCCCGGGTCGAGGTAGAAGGGCAGGTGGTCGGGGCGATAGACCAGGGTTTGCTGGTGCTGGTGGCTGTCGAGCCTTCGGATACGCAAGCCAGCGCCGACAAGCTGCTGCATAAGCTGCTTAACTATCGGGTGTTCAGCGACGACGAGGGCAAGATGAACCTGTCCTTGAAAGACATTGGCGGCGGTTTGCTGCTGGTGTCGCAGTTCACCCTGGCGGCAGACACCAAGAGTGGGCTGAGGCCGAGCTTCTCCACGGCGGCACCGCCGGCGTTGGGCGAGGCGCTTTTCGACTATCTGCTGTTACAAGCGCAACAATTGCATGGCACGGTAGCGGCAGGGCGTTTTGGCGCTGATATGCAGGTGCATTTGGTCAATGATGGGCCGGTCACCTTCCTGTTACAGACGTGAATGTACTGAAAACGACTTGTGATGCCCAAAAAACCGGGTTTTCGCTACAAATACTTCGCTGACCCTGATGCGTTGTCACGCGGGCTACTAGATAATCGCGCGCTACGGGGATCAGCGTTAATTGGTCCATTTTTGACTTAGGTAGAGACTTGTCCGATAGCCATTGGGGAATCATTTAGCCCCATGGGAGTCGGAACAATGCTCGCCAACCTGGCATATAGATAGCTGGCCGTTGGTTTTTTGATCTGTTTTCGGCGAGGGTTGCTCGTGATTGTTAGTCCCTGTAATGCACCAAAATTGTCTGCCAAACGGTTACGAAACGTACTGGTGACGGGCTCTGCCCTGTTTTGCCTGTTCGGCGCGGGTCAACTGTGGGCATTCAGTCTGGATGATGTGTCGGCCAAGGCAAAAGAGCTGGCCGGGCAGAAATACGAAGCTCCGCGCAGCAATTTGCCGAACGAATTCCGCGAAATGAAATTCGCTGATTACCAGAAAATTCGTTTCCGCAACGAAAAAGCCGAGTGGGCCGATCAGAACACCCCGTTCAAGCTGTCCTTCTACCACCAGGGTATGCATTTCGATACACCGGTGAAAATCAACGAAGTCACCGCCGACAGCGTTCAGGAAATCAAGTACGACCCGTCCCGCTTCGATTTCGGCGACGTCAAGTTTGATCCCAAATCCACCGAACAGCTGGGTTATGCCGGTTTTCGTGTGCTGTACCCGATCAACAAGGGCGACAAGCAAGACGAAATCATGACCATGCTCGGCGCCAGCTATTTCCGCGTCGTGGGCAAGGACCAGGTCTACGGCCTGTCTGCCCGCGGCATGGCGATCGACACTGCGTTGCCGTCCGGCGAAGAATTCCCGCGTTTCACCGAGTTCTGGATCGAGCGTCCAAAACCGGGTGAGAAACAGCTGGTGATCTACGCCCTGCTGGATTCGCCGCGGGCCACCGGCGCTTATCGCCTGATCCTGCGCCCGGGTACCGACACCATCGTCGACGTCAAATCCCAGATGTACCTGCGTGACAAGGTCACCAAGCTGGGCATCGCCCCGCTGACCAGCATGTTCCTGTTCGGCGCCAACCAGCCGTCCAAGGTCCTCAACTACCGTCGCGAGCTGCACGATTCCAGCGGCCTGTCGATCCATGCCGGCAACGGCGAGTGGATCTGGCGCCCACTGAACAACCCCAAACACCTGTCGGTCAGCAACTTCACCGTGGAAAACCCGCGTGGTTTCGGCCTGCTGCAACGCGGCCGCAACTTCAGCCACTACGAAGACCTCGACGACAACTACGACAAGCGCCCAAGCGCCTGGATCGAGCCTGAAGGCGATTGGGGCAAGGGCTCCGTCGACCTGGTAGAGATTCCGACCGCCGATGAAACCAACGACAACATCGTTGCGTTCTGGAGCCCGGAAACACTGCCGGAGCCAGGCAAGCCGCTGGACGTTGCCTACCGCCTGCACTGGACATTGCAAGACGCCGAGTTCCATTCGCCAGAAAGCGCCTGGGTCAAGCAGACCCTGCGTTCCACCGGCGACGTCAAGCAATCCAACCTGATCCGTCAGCCAGACGGCAGCGTGGCTTACCTGGTGGACTTCGAGGGCCCGTCCCTGAAGAAACTGCCAGCTGACGCACCGGTTCGCAGCCAGGTCAGCGTGGGCGACAACGCCGAAATCGTTGAAAACAGCGTGCGCTACAACCCGCACACCCAAGGCTGGCGCTTGACCCTGCGCATGAAGATCAAGGACGCAGGCAAACCGACTGAAATGCGCGCTGCTCTGGTTCAGGACATCGTGCAGCCGGAACCGGAGAAGGTTTCGACCCAAGTGTTGAAAGCCGACAAAGTACTGGCTAAACAGCACGAGAAAGCGGCCAAGAAAGACGCCAAGGACAAGGACGCCAAGCAGCCGGAAGCGGCTGCCCCAGCCACACCACTCCCTACCCAGGATCAGGCCAAGACAGAGCAAGTCCTGACCGAAACCTGGAGCTATCAGTTGCCTGCCGATGAGTAATTCTCAAGTCCAGCCAGAGACTCTTGCCGAGTACCTGGCGCATCTACCGATGACCGATGAGCAGCGCGCCGAACTGGCGGGCTGCGAGTCCTTCAGTGAATTGCACAAGCGCCTGTCATCGTCCACGTTCGACGCGCCTGCCGACGCTGCCCAGGCATCGGTAGGCGCCCGGCTGACCCTCAACACTGCCGAAGAGCTGCAAGACGCCGAAATGCTGGTGCTCGACGCCAGCGGCCGGGTTTGCCTCAAGGCCACGCCGCCGATCCGTCGGACCAAGGTCGTGCCTGAGCCGTGGCGCACCAATATCCTGGTGCGTGGCTGGCGCCGCCTGACCGGCCGCACGAATCCACCGGCCCCGCCGAAGGATGAGCGCGTACTGCCGGCCGCCCGCTGGCGCACCGTCGGTTCGATCCGTCGCTATATCCTGCTGGTGCTGATGCTCGGCCAGACGATCGTTGCCGGCTGGTACATGAAAGGCATCATGCCGTACCAGGGCTGGTCCTTCGTCGACTTTGACGAGATCCGCAACCAGACCCTGCTGCAAACCGCGACCCAGGTACTGCCTTACGCCCTGCAAACCAGCATCCTCGTGCTGTTCGGGATTCTGTTCTGCTGGGTCTCGGCCGGTTTCTGGACCGCGCTGATGGGCTTCCTGGAACTGCTGACCGGTCACGATAAATACCGTATCTCCGGTAAAAGTGCCGGTGACGAGCCGATTCCGAAAGACGCCCGCACCGCCCTGGTCATGCCGATCTGCAACGAAGACGTGCCCCGGGTATTTGCCGGCCTGCGCGCGACGTTCGAATCGGTGGCTGCCACCGGTGACCTGGACCGTTTCGACTTCTTCGTCCTCAGCGACAGCAACGAGGCCGACATCTGCATCGCCGAGCAGCAAGCCTGGCTCGACGTGTGCCGCGAAGCCGGTGGCTTCGGCAAGATCTTCTATCGCCGCCGTCGCCGTCGCGTCAAACGCAAGAGCGGCAACCTCGACGACTTCTGCCGTCGCTGGGGCGGTGACTACAAGTACATGGTGGTGCTCGACGCCGACAGCGTGATGAGCGGCGAATGCCTGACCAGCCTGGTGCGCCTGATGGAAGCCACGCCGGATGCCGGGATTATCCAGACCGCGCCACGTGCGTCGGGCATGGATACCCTGTATGCGCGCATGCAGCAGTTCGCCACCCGGGTGTACGGCCCGCTGTTTACCGCCGGCCTGCACTTCTGGCAGTTGGGTGAATCCCACTACTGGGGTCACAACGCGATCATCCGCATGAAGCCGTTTATCGAGCACTGCGCCCTGGCGCCGTTGCCGGGTAAAGGTGCGTTTGCCGGTGCGATTCTTTCCCACGACTTCGTTGAAGCGGCGCTGATGCGCCGTGCCGGCTGGGGCGTGTGGATTGCCTACGACTTGCCGGGCAGCTACGAAGAGCTGCCGCCGAACCTGCTGGACGAACTCAAGCGTGACCGTCGCTGGTGCCACGGCAACCTGATGAACTTCCGCCTGTTCCTGGTAAAAGGCATGCACCCGGTGCACCGTGCGGTGTTCCTCACCGGCGTGATGTCGTACCTGTCGGCACCGTTGTGGTTCTTCTTCCTGGTGCTGTCCACGGCCTTGCTGGCGGTCAACACACTGATGGAGCCGCAGTACTTCATGGCGCCGCGCCAGTTGTATCCGTTGTGGCCACAATGGCATCCGGACAAGGCGGTGGCGCTGTTCTCCACCACCATCGTGCTGCTGTTCCTGCCTAAATTGCTGAGCATCATCCTGATCTGGGCCAAGGGCGCGAAAGAGTTCGGCGGCAAGTTCAAGGTGATCCTGTCGATGCTGCTGGAGATGCTGTTCTCCATGTTGCTGGCGCCGGTGCGGATGATTTTCCACACCCGTTTCGTACTGGCCGCGTTCCTCGGCTGGGCGGCGACCTGGAACTCGCCACAGCGTGACGACGACTCCACGCCATGGAGCGAGGCAGTCAAGCGCCACGGTCCGCAGACCCTGCTCGGCTTCTTCTGGGCGCTGCTGGTGGTGTGGTTGAACCCAAGCTTCCTGTGGTGGCTGGTGCCAATCGTCGGTTCGCTGATGCTGTCGATTCCGGTGTCGGTGATTTCCAGCCGGGTCAAACTGGGCCTCAAGTCTCGCGACGAGAGCCTGTTCCTGATCCCCGAGGAATACAATCCGCCCCAGGCGCTGTTGTCGACCGACAAGTACACCCACGAAAACCGTTGGCATGCGCTCAATGACGGTTTTGTGCGGGCGGTGGTCGATCCGCAGCAGAACGCCCTGGCGTGCGCCTTGGCAACTTCCCGTCACGGGCAGGCGGAGCCGATTGAGTGGCTGCGTGTTGACCGGGTTCGCCACGCGTTGAAAGTCGGCCCGGCCGGCCTCAACAACGGTGAACGCCTGGCCTTGCTCAGCGACCCGGTCGCCCTGGCACGCTTGCACGAGCAGGTCTGGAGCGAAGGCCACGCCGAGTGGCTGAGCGCCTGGCGCGAATCGGTCAAGGCCGATCCGCATGCGCCATTGCTGCCATTGAAGCCGCTGTCGTCCCAGGCTCAACCGGCCTGATTCCGACGCCCCCGAGGTGCCACCTCGGGGGCGTTTGCGATAACCGTCCTACGTTGTTTTTCCCTTCTGCTGCATCGCGCTAACTCCTTGTTATTTCGAAACAAAAGACCCTTCTCCGAGGCATATTGCCGTGCCTGCGAGTGGGTTAGCATCGCCCCCAAATCTGACTCGAAGCCTGCGGCTTACGCGATCTTGCGCGTGGCCGGGTGTGGGAGTGTTTAATGGAACAGGGGTTTTTTTCATGATCAAAAGGTATTTGTCGATGCTGCTGCTCGGCATCGTCACATTTTCCCACGGTTACCTGGCGCATGCCGGAGCCATAGATGAGGCCGTTCGGCGGGGTGTGTTGAAAGTCGGCACCAATCCGGCCTACGTGCCCTTTGAGATGACCGACAAGAAAGGCCGGATCGTCGGGTTTGAAATTGACCTGCTTCGGGAGATGAGCAAGGCGCTGGGGGTCAAGCTGGAGCTGGTTTCGGTACCGTATATCGACCTGATTCCCGGCCTGCTGGCCAGCCGGTTCGACCTGATCGGCAGCGGCATGACTGTCACGCAGGAGCGCAACCTGACCCTCAATTTCAGCGACTCGTTCATCATCGTCGGCCAGACCGTGCTGCTGAACCCTCGGTTGGCCGACAAGGTCCAGAGCATCGAGGACTTGAACGAGGCCGGTTACCGGATCGTGGCCGCCGAAGGCACCACAGGCGAGGCGGCGGCGAAAAGGTTTCTCGGCACTGCACGGCTGCGCAGTTTTCCAACACCTGAAGAAGGCGTGCGCCAGGTGGTGGAGGGCAAGGCCGATGCGTTTATCCATGATGCGCCGTATAACCTGATCGCCATTACCAAGCCCCAGAACAGTGCGCTGTTGGCGCTGGAGCAACCCTTTACCTACGAGCCCCTGGCGTTCGGCTTGAAAAAGGGCGATTACGACAGCCTCAACTGGATCAATCATTTCCTCAACCAGGTGGCCCAGGACGGCACCTACGATCGGCTGCATGACAAGTGGTTCAAGGACTCGGGCTGGATGGCGGAAGTGGGCTGGTAGTCATAACTGCTTACACATCAAGCAATTGGCTGGGCCGTGGGTCGAGGTGTCTAGCCATGCCTTTCTCTGCACGGTTGTGGGGCTTTTCTGTCATACCTTGTCAACAAATCCCGGCGAAACCTTTGTACCCGGCGGTGAGTGAGTTAGGATCGCACCCCGAAATGGTGCAGCCCTTTTGCGCGCCGACCTCACAAGAAAATGAGTTCAGGGGACTTGATGATGAAAAAGTATCTTTCGATGCTGCTGCTGGGTGTCACCGCACTGGTGGCGGTCAACGCGGCACATGCCGGCGCCATCGATGATGCGGTCAAGCGCGGTACGCTGAAAGTCGGCATGGACCCGACCTACATGCCGTTCCAGATGACCAACAAACGCGGTGAAATCATCGGCTTTGAAGTCGACATCCTCAAAGCCATGGCCAAGTCGATGGGCGTGAAGTTCGAGCCGATTTCCACCGGTTACGACGGCATCATCCCGGCCCTGTTGACCGACAAGTTCGACATGATCGGCAGCGGCATGACCCTGACCCAGGAACGCAACCTGCGCCTGAACTTCAGCGAACCGTTCATCGTGGTCGGCCAGACCCTGCTGATCCGCAAGGAGCTGGAGGGCACCATCAAGTCCTACAAAGACCTGAATGACGAGAAATACCGCCTGACCTCCAAGCTCGGCACCACCGGCGAGATGGTGGCCAAGAAGCTGATCTCCAAAGCCAAGTACCACGGCTATGACAACGAGCAGGAAGCTGTTCTGGACGTGGTCAACGGCAAGGCTGACGCCTTCGTCTATGACGCCCCGTACAACGTGGTGGCCGTGAACAAGGTCGGCGCCGGCAAACTGGTGTTCCTTGATCAGCCGTTCACCTTTGAACCCCTGGCGTTCGGCCTGAAGAAGGGCGACTACGACAGCATCAACTTCATCAACAACTTCCTGCACCAGATCCGCAACGACGGCACCTACGATCGCATCCATGACAAGTGGTTCAAGAGCTCTGAGTGGCTCAAGGACATGGAATAAAAGCTGACCTGCATTGATCGTTCCCACGCTCCGCGTGGGAATGCAGCCCGTGACGCTCTGCGTCACAAAGCGGACGCTGAGCGTCCAGTGAGGCATTCCCACGCAGAGCGTGGGAACGATCTCGACATATCCCGGAACCCGTAATGAAACAGAAAAAAGCCCAATGGCCCTGGCACCTGCTGACGGTGCTGGTGCTGGTCGGCCTGGCCGGCGCGTTGTATTACGCCACCTCGCTGATGTCCTACGAATGGCGCTGGAACCGCGTGCCGCAGTACTTCGTCTACCAGGCCGAAGAATCCCAGCGTGCGTCGGACATTTCCACCGTCAGCGAGTTGGTGCGCAAGGGCGATGTGGCTGACGTCACCCTGCGTAATGACGAGGGCAACGAACAGCACCTGACCGTGGCCGAGAACAGTCTGCAAGTGGCCAAGGGCGATGACGTGGCCGAGGGCGATGTGGTCGGCGTCACCCGGCATTGGGCTGCGGGCCCTCTGCTGTGGGGCTTGTGGACTACGTTGTGGCTATCGGTGGTGTCCGGGGTGCTGGGACTGTTGATCGGCCTGGCGACCGGATTGTGTCGCCTGTCGAACAACCCGACTTTACGCGATCTGTCGACGATCTACGTCGAACTGGTACGCGGTACGCCGTTGTTGGTGCAGATCTTCATTTTCTATTTCTTTATCGGCACGGTGCTCAACCTGTCCCGGGAATTCGCCGGGATCGCCGCGCTTTCGCTGTTTACCGGTGCCTATGTGGCGGAAATTATCCGCGCCGGCGTGCAGTCGATTGCCCGTGGGCAGAATGAGGCGGCACGTTCCCTGGGGCTCAGTGCTGGCCAGTCGATGCGCCACGTGGTGTTGCCGCAAGCCTTCAAGCGCGTGCTGCCGCCCCTGGCCGGGCAATTTATCAGCCTGGTCAAGGACACATCCCTGGTGTCGGTGATCGCGATTACCGAGCTGCTCAAAAGCGGCCGCGAGGTCATCACCACCTCGTTCTCGCCGTTCGAAATCCTGTTCTGCGTCGCAGGCCTGTACCTGCTGATCAACCTGCCGCTGTCGAAAATCGCCAGCCGGCTTGAGCGGAGGCTCGCGCAAAGTGATTGAAGTCCGCGATCTGGTAAAAGTCTTCGACACCCGTGGCCACGTCGTGCGCGCGGTGGATAACGTGACCACGCAGGTGGCCAGGGGTGAAGTGCTGGTGGTGATCGGCCCGTCCGGTTCCGGCAAGTCGACGTTCCTGCGCTGCCTTAACGGCCTGGAGGAATTCGATTCCGGCTCGGTAAGCATCGACGGCCTGCAACTGGCAGACCCGAAAACCGACGTGAACGCCTACCGCCGTGAAGTCGGCATGGTGTTCCAGCACTTCAACCTGTTCCCCCACATGACCGTGCTGGAAAACCTCTGCCTGGCGCAAAAAGTCGTGCGCAAGCGCGGCAAGAAAGAGCGCGAGGCCAAGGCCCTGGCGCTCCTGGAGAAAGTCGGCATTGCCCAGAAAGCCCACGAGTTCCCGTCGCGGCTTTCCGGTGGCCAGCAGCAACGCGTCGCGATTGCCCGCGCGCTGGCGATGGAGCCCAAGGTGATGCTGTTTGACGAGCCCACCTCGGCCCTGGACCCGGAAATGGTCGGCGAAGTGCTGGACGTGATGAAGACCCTGGCCCTGGAAGGCATGACCATGGTCTGCGTCACCCATGAAATGGGCTTTGCCCGGGAAGTGGCTGATCGCGTGCTGTTCTTCGATCACGGCAAACTGTTGGAGGACGCCGCCCCGGCGCAATTCTTCGATGCGCCGAAGGACCCTCGCGCCCAAGCCTTCCTGCGCCAGGTTCTGTAAATGCGTGGGAATGCTTCTTGTGGCGAGGGAGCTCCCTCGCCACAGGATAGCGTTGGTCGTGGGTTTTTTCAGACCTTGAACTTGCCCACCCACACCTGCAAATCCGCCCCCAGGCGCGCCAGTTCGACACTGGCCGCCGCAGTGTCCTGACTCGCGGCCCAGGTCTGTTCCGATACATCCTTGACCTTCAACACGCTGCGATTGATCTCCTCGGCGACTGCGGTTTGTTCCTCGGCGGCAGCGGCAATTTGCGGGTTCATCTCCTGAATCACTGACACGGTACGGGTGATGCCAGCCAGCGCCTCTCCTGCGCGGCGGGTCAGTTGCACGCTGTTGTCGGTGAGGCTGCGACTGTTGTCCATGATGTCGGCCACCTGCTGCGTGCCCCGGTGCAGGCCGCTGATCAACTCCTCGATTTCCTCGGCCGACTGCTGGGTGCGTTGTGCCAGGCTGCGCACTTCATCGGCGACCACGGCAAAGCCCCTGCCGGCTTCGCCTGCGCGGGCCGCCTCGATCGCGGCGTTGAGGGCCAGCAAGTTGGTCTGTTCCGATACCGACTTGATCACCTCCAGCACGCTGCCGATCTTCCGGCTTTCCTGTTGCAGGCCTTGCATGGCCTGGCTTGAACGCGCCATCTCCTGAGCCAGGTGCTCGATGTGGGTAATGGCCTCAGCCACCACCTGATCGCCCTGGCCCGCCTGCCGGTCGGCCTCGGCAGCAGCCAGCGACGCTTGCTCGGCATGGCGCGCAACTTCCTGGGAGGTGGCGAGCATCTCGTTCATGGCGGTGGCCACCTGTTCGGTTTCCTGCTTCTGGCCGTCGACCCCGTCGCGAGTTTGCTCGGTGACCGCCGAGAGTTGCTCGGCGGCGCTGGCGATCTGCTGGGCGCTGTCGCCGATGCCGCTGATCAAGCCCCGCAGGTTGAGGGTCATTTGCCCGATGCTGCGCTGCAACTGTCCCAGTTCATCCTGGCGCGAGGCCTGGATGTCGTGGCTCAGGTCACCTTCGGCAATCCGGTTGGCCACGGACAGGGCCTGGCGCAGTGGTGCGACGATCTGGCCGGCGATCAACCAGGCGGCCACGACGCCGAGCAACAGCGCCGCTGCAGTAACGTTGAGCAGCAGGGTGCGGGCGAGGCTGGCTTCGTTGTCACGCTTGGCGGTCTGGTCCTGGCTCAGCAGGTCGCTTTCCGTGAGCAATTGATCCAGCCACTGTTCAAGCTGGTTCTGGGTGGTTTCGGCGCTGAGTTGGGCGTCCTTGAGGCGTGTCAGGTGAGTCCGAAAGTCGAGCAGGACTTTTTTCAGGGCGCTGGCGTCAACCGGCAGCGCGCCTACCGCCGCCTGGGCGCCATCCAGGGCCAGTAGCGCATCACTCACGTCCTTGGCATAGGCGTCCAATGACGCAGCGGCCCAGGCGGGGCTCTGGGCGCGGTCTTCGGCTTGTTCCAGGGCCTGGCGCAATTGTTCCACGGCATCGAGGGCCTTTTCATCGTCTTGATTGGGCAGGTTGCTCGACAGTTCAGAGAGGCTGTCACTGCTCTGGACTGAGCTGCGCTTGAGCTGTTCACGGGCGTTTTCACGTTGCTTGATCAGCCCCTCCAGGCCGCTTAAGGCGGTCTTGAAGCTGGTGACGAAGCGTCGGCTTTCCTGCAGCTGTTGTTGGTTGACCGGGTCGGTAAATCGCGGGGAAAGATCCACCAGGAACTGGTCGATCTTGTCCATGTGCAGCTCTATTTTGGACAGGCTGGCCGGGTCGTTCAGGGTGCGATAGACGATGCGATCAGCGCGCAACTCTTCGCCGACGACTGCCAATTGCGAGAGCAGCGTGAGTTTTTGGGAGCGCTCGAGGGATGCGCTCAAGGCTTGCCAGCCGGTAGAGGCGATGATCAGGCTGAGGCTGAGCACCAGGCCAAAGCCCAGGGCAAGTTTGAGGCTGATGCTGATGTTTCCGAGCAGGCGGGTCAGTGGACGAAACATGGTGAACCTCCAACGAATCAAAAGGAGCGTCTCAAGCGTCCGGCCAACAATGGTCAGGGGAGTTGAAACGCTACTTTTATTCGGCGCCAGGTGTGTGATCCACGACCTGAAAAACGCGTAGGAAATTTCACATATTGTCGGAGCGGCGGCCCTGATGGCCGCCGCAAGCGGGTCAGACCTTGAAGCGACCTACCAGGCTTTGCAGGTAAACCCCCAGGCGCGCCAGCTCGGCACTGGAAGCCGCAGTTTCTTCGCTGGCCGCCGAGGTTTGTTCGGAAACGTCCCGCACGTTGAGCACGCTGCGGTTGATCTCTTCGGCCACGGCGCTTTGCTGCTCGGCGGCGGTGGCGATCTGCTGGTTCATCGCCTGGATCGCCGAGACGGTACGGGTGATGTTCTCCAGGGCGTTGCCGGCCCGACGGGTCAGCTCGACGCTGCTGTCGGTCAGGCCGCGACTGTTGTCCATGATGGTCGCCACCTGCTGGGTGCCGCTTTGCAGGCCGACGATCAACTCTTCGATTTCCTCGGTGGACTTCTGCGTCCGCTGGGCCAGGCTGCGCACTTCATCGGCAACCACCGCAAAACCGCGTCCGGCTTCACCGGCGCGCGCCGCTTCAATCGCTGCGTTAAGGGCCAGCAGGTTGGTTTGCTGGGCCACCGACTTGATGACGTCCAGCACACTGCCGATCTTGTCGCTCTCACGCTTGAGATGGCCCATGGCTTCGGTGGAGTTGCCCACCTCGCTGGCCAGGCGCTCGATCTGGGCGATGGCCTCGCCGACCACCTTGTCGCCTTCACGGGCCTGCTGGTCGGCGGCTACGGCGGCTTCCGAGGCTTCTTCAGCGTTACGGGCGACTTCCTGCACGGTAGCGGCCATTTCGTTCATGGCGGTGGCCACCTGGTCGGTCTCGACCTTCTGGCTGTTGACCCCGGCGCTGGTCTGCTCGGTAACGGCCGATAGCTGCTCGGCGGCACTGGCGATCTGGGTGACGCCGTCGCTGATACCGCCAATCAGCTCCCGCAGGCCCACGGTCATGCTTTGCATCGACCGTTGCAGCTGCCCCAGTTCATCCTGGCGCAGGGAGATCAGGTTGTGGCTCAGGTCGCCGGACGCCACGCGTTCGGCGACTTTGAGGGTCTGGTTCAATGGAATCACGATCTGCCGGGTAATGGCCCAGGCGGCGAGTACACCAAACGCCAGCGCGAGGGTGGTGGCCAGTAACAGCAGGTTCTTGGCGTGGGCGGCATCGGTATCACGCACCACGGTTTGCGAAGTGGTGAGTTTGTTACTGCGATCGAGCAGGATATCGCCCTGCTCGCCCATGATTTTCATCGCGGCGGCACTGGCCACCTGGGAGTCGCGGTACTGGCTCACGGCGGCGCGGTAGGCCTGCAGCGAGGCGCTGGCCTCTTGCAGGTTGGCCCGGTATTGCTCGGGCAACTGGTCGTTGAGGTCGGTGATTTTCTTCAGGGCGTTGTCGATGGCATCCAGCGCCGGCTGTTCGGCCTCGACCTTGCCGCTGTAGGTGTAGCCGCGCACCTGGAAGCGCGCTTGCTGGATCAGTTTGCTCAGGTCGACCACGCTGTTGAACAGGGTGACGCTGTCGCCTTGCAGCAGGGATTTTTCCACTTCGTTGATTTTTGCGACGGCGTTGTCGGCGGTATCGCCCAGTTTGCTGCGGGCGCCTTCACGCTTGAGGCCGGCCTGCACCATGGCGCCGAAGGCTTTTTTGTATTGGCCCAAGGCATCCTGTTGCTGCTCTACCACGAGCTTGTCGTCGGGTTGCTCGATCAGGTCTGCGGCGGTTTTCAGGCCACTGTCCAGCTGGGTGATCAGGTCGTTGACCGCGCTGGTGCCTTGTTCGCCACGGCGCATTTCGAAGTCCAGTCGCGCCAGGCGCAGGTCCTTGGTCAGCCCGTTGAGGCTGGAGATGTAGCCCAGCTTGTCGCCACGGCTGATCACGCCGCTGAGGCCGGTCCAGCCGGTGAAGGTGATCAATAGGGTCAGGACCAATACCAGGCCGAAGCCTATGCTCAGCTTGCGGTTGACGCTGACATTCCCCAGTTTCTCGGCTAACCAACGATACATGCTGCGAACTCCCCTGGAACAAGGCTTGGACTTATTCAGAGCGTATCGGCAGATTCGGAGGTTTCTGTAGGAGCGAGCTTGCTCGCGAAGGTCGTCAACGATAACGCGGGCATTCTGAGTGAGCGCGGTGTCCTTGAGTTTTTCGCGAGCAAGCTCGCTCCTACAGGAGAGGGCGGTGTTAGAAAAGGCGGGCGAGCAGCGCGGTGACGGCGGTTTCGACTCTCAGGATGCGCGCGCCGAGTTGCACCGGCTGCAATCCGGCCTTGGCCAGCAGGTCCACCTCGTAGGGAATCCAGCCGCCTTCCGGCCCGATGGCCAGGGTGACCGGCTCATCCAGCCCGCGAGGGCAGGGCGGATAGTCGCCGGGGTGACCAATCAGGCCGAGGGTGCCTTGCGCCATGGCGGGCAGGCGGTCTTCGACGAATGGCTTGAAGCGCTTTTCGATCACGATCTCGGGCAGCACTGTGTCCCGGGCCTGTTCCAGGCCGAGGATCAATTGCTCGCGAATCGCTTCCGGCTCCAGGAACGGCGTCTGCCAGAAGCTCTTTTCCACGCGATAGCTGTTCACCAGCACCACCCGCGGCACGCCCATGGACGCAACGGTTTGCAGCACCCGGCGCAGCATTTTCGGACGGGGCAGGGCCAGCAGCAGGGTCAGGGGCAGCTTGGCCGGCGGCGGCTGGTCGAAGGTCACTTCCAGCTCGGCTTCCCGGGCTTCCAGGCGCAGCAACTGCGCGTTGCCCATCAAACCGCCAATCCGTCCGACCCGCAGGCTGTCGCCTACGGCGGCACGGTGGACTTCCTGCATATGCACCAGGCGCCGATCACGCAGCACCACCCGGTCGGCCGCGATAAAGTCGGCCTCCTCAAGCAGCAGCAGGTTCACGGCTGGGTCGCTGGCGGCTGGTCGTCGTCGGCGGGTTGGTCATCGGGGTGATCGCCACGCTTGCTCACCAGGCTGCCAAACAGGATGCCAATCTCGAACAGCATCCACATGGGTACGGCCAGCAGGGTCTGGGAGAAGATGTCCGGCGGGGTCAGGATCATGCCGACCACGAAGCAGCCGATGATCACGTAGGGGCGGATCTTCTTCAGGTATTTGACGTCGACCACGCCGATCCACACCAGCAGCACCACGGCCACCGGGATTTCGAAGGCCACGCCAAAGGCGAAGAACAGCGTCATCACGAAGTCGAGGTAGCTGGTGATGTCGGTCATCATTTCCACACCGGCCGGGGTGGCGGCGGCGAAGAACTTGAAGATCAGCGGGAACACCAGGAAGTAGGCAAAGGCCATCCCGGTGTAGAACAGCAGGATGCTCGACACCAGCAGCGGCACGGCGATGCGTTTTTCATGCTTGTACAGGCCCGGCGCGATAAAGCCCCAGATCTGATGCAGGATCACCGGGATCGCCAGGAACAGCGAGACCATCATCGTCAGCTTCAACGGCGTGAGGAACGGTGACGACACGTCGGTGGCGATCATCGTCGCGCCGGCCGGCAGGTAATTGCGCAGCGGCGTGGAGACGAAGGTGTAGATCTGCTGGGTGAAGGCAAACAGCCCGGCAAAGATGATGAAGATCGCCGCGACACAGCGCAGCAGGCGGGTGCGCAACTCGGTGAGGTGCGAGACCAGTGGCATGTGCTGGTCGGTTTCCGGTTTATCAGCGCTCATGGGGCTCGCGGCGGCAATGTAGGGTCGTGGGGCGCGGGCGACACGGCAGGTGTCGGCGCGGGTTCGGTCGGGGTCACGGGCGCAGTGGGCGCAGGCTCGACGGCGTGCACGGGTTCAGCGACCGGTGCAGGCGCGGGTGCGGCGGGCGGAGCAATCGAATGCTCGGCCACAGGCTCGACCGGCTTGGGCGTTTCCTGCACCGGCGAGAGAATCTTCCGTGCCTCCTGCTCCAACGACAGAATGTGTTCGTTGTGCAGTTGCCGGCGAATCTCGTCGGCGCCGATTTCCCGTTCAACTTCCTGTTTGATGGCGTTGAAACTGCGTTTCAGGCGCCCGATCCACAGGCCGGCCGTGCGCGCGGCACCGGGCAGGCGTTCCGGCCCCAGTACCAGCAGGGCCACGAGGCCGACGAGCAGCAGTTCAGAGAAGCTGATACCAAACATTATTCAGTACTCACGAGTCTTTTTGGTTCTGCTCTTTGACGTGCTCGGCCTGCACGTCGAAGGTGCGACGTTCAGTGATCGGCTGAGTGGCCTGCGGGTGTACAGGCTGCGCCGGTGGCACCGGATTGACCGCCGGGTCGGCAGGCTTTTCGTCGTCGTTCATGGCCTTGCGAAAGCCCTTGATCGATTCACCGACGTCGGTGCCGAGGTTTTTCAGTTTCTTGGTGCCGAACACCAGCACAACGACCACAAGAATGACGATCCAGTGTTTCCAGTCAAAAATGCCCATGCTGCAATTCCTCTGTAAAAGTTGGTCAGACGGACGGGCGCGAGGCCTTTTCGGCATGCCCGGACAAGCCGAAGCGACGGTCCAGTTCATCAAGCACTGCCTGTGGATGCTGCCCCAGTTGGGCGAGCATGACCAGACTGTGGAACCACAAGTCGGCAGTTTCGTAGATCACGTCGCTGCAGTCGCCGCTGATTTGCGCGTCCTTGGCCGCAATAATCGTCTCGACGGATTCTTCGCCGAGTTTTTCCAGGATCTTGTTCAGACCCTTGTGGTACAGGCTGGCGACGTAGGAGCTGTCGGCGTCCGCGCCTTTGCGGTCTTCCAGCACCTGGGCCACACGGTTGAGGGTATCGCTCATGTTCAGTGTCCTGCCGAATAGATAGCGTGCGGGTCTTTGAGCACGGGCTCGACGGTCTTCCACTCGCCGTTCTGGAACACGCGGTAGAAGCAGCTGTGACGGCCGGTGTGACAGGCGATATCGCCGATCTGCTCGACCTTGAGGATCACCACATCGGCATCGCAGTCGATGCGCATCTCATGCAGGGTTTGCACGTGCCCGGACTCTTCGCCCTTGCGCCACAGTTTGCCACGGGAACGTGACCAGTAGATGGCGCGGTTCTCGGCGGCGGTCAGGCTCAGGGCCTCGCGGTTCATCCAGGCCATCATCAGCACGCGCCCGGTCTTGTAGTCCTGGGCAATGGCCGGCACCAGGCCGTCACTGTCCCACTTGATCTCGTCCAGCCAGTCTTTCATTTTCGGCTCCGGCAATTTGCGACAGTGTATAACCGGATTGGCTATCGACGCACGATCAGATACACGCCCACCGCGACCATGATGCCGGCCGGCCAGTGGCCCAGTTCATTCAGCGGCCCGCCGGCGGCCAGTATCGTACCGCCCACCAGGTGCGCGGCGCCCAGCAGGCGCAGGAACCAGTCGTCCTTGCGCTTGTGCCACGGCGGTGCGGGGTCCTTGGCGTGGGGCTGGGACATGCGCTCCAGCAGGTCGCGGGTCATGTTGGCCAGGTGCGGCAGTTGCTCGACCTGGCTTTGCAGGTTGCCCAGCAGGGTTTTCGGGCTGATACGGTCCCGCATCCAGCGCTCGAGGAACGGCTGGGCGGTGTTCCACAGGTCGAGGTCCGGGTACAGCTGGCGGCCCAGGCCTTCGATGTTCAGCAGGGTCTTTTGCAACAGCACCAGCTGCGGCTGCACTTCCATATTGAAGCGCCGCGCCGTCTGGAACAGACGCATCAGCACCTGACCGAAGGAAATATCCTTTAACGGTTTTTCAAAGATCGGCTCGCACACAGTGCGGATCGCCGCTTCGAATTCGTTGAGCTTGGTTTCGGCCGGCACCCAGCCCGAATCGATGTGCAACTGCGCCACGCGGCGGTAGTCACGCTTGAAGAAAGCGAACAGGTTGCGCGCCAGGTAATCCTGGTCTTCCGGGGTCAGGCTGCCGACGATGCCGCAGTCGATCGCAATGTACTGCGGGCTCCACGGGTTCACGGTGCTGACGAAGATGTTGCCGGGGTGCATGTCGGCATGGAAGAAGCTGTCGCGGAATACCTGGGTGAAGAAAATTTCCACGCCGCGCTCGGCAAGCATCTTCATGTCGGTGCGCTGGTCGGCCAGGGTCGCGAGGTCGGTGACCTGCACGCCGTAGATGCGCTCCATCACCAGCACTTTCGGGCGGCACCAGTCCCAATAGACTTGCGGCACGTACAGCAGCTGCGAGCCTTCGAAGTTGCGCTTGAGCTGGCTGGCGTTGGCCGCTTCGCGCAGCAGGTCGAGTTCGTCGTAGATGGTTTTTTCGTAGTCCAGCACCACGTCCACCGGGTGCAGCAGGCGCGCATCGGCAGAGAAGCGCTCGGCGGCGCGGGCGAGGATGAACAGCCACGCCAGGTCCTGGCCGATGATCGGCTTGAGGCCCGGGCGGATCACCTTCACCACCACTTCTTCGCCGCTTTTCAGTTGCGCGGCATGCACCTGGGCCACCGAGGCCGAGGCCAGCGGCGCGATGTCGAAGCGGCTGAAGACTTCGCTGATCTTCTTGCCCAGCTGTTCTTCAATCAGCGTGACTGCCAGTTGCGAGTCGAACGGTGGCACGCGGTCCTGCAACAGCATCAGCTCGTCGGCGATATCTTCGGGCAACAGGTCGCGGCGGGTGGAGAGGATCTGCCCGAACTTGATGAAGATCGGCCCCAGGTCCTGCAACGCCAGGCGCAGGCGCGCGCCACGGCTCAGCTCGAGGGTCTTGCGCGGGAACCAGCGCCACGGCAGCACATAGCGCACCGCCAGCAGAAACCACGGCAGCGGCAGGGCGAACAGCAGGTCATCGAGGCGGTAGCGGATTACGACGCGCTGGATACGAAACAAACGGCGGACGGCGAGCAGCTTCATGCGTTATCGCTTGAATCAAGGGAGCGGCTCAGGCGCTCGAAGCGCGCCTCAAGTCGTTCCAGGTCGAGTTTGGCCTGGTCGAGTTCGCGAAAGCGCGCTTCCGCTTCCCGTTGTCCGACCAGGGTGCGCGATTCTTCGCTCAGGTATTCGGCGAGGTTCTGGTTCAGGCTGGCGAAACCCTGCTGGTACCAGCGCGTGCGGCTGCGCAGATGACCGCTGATCAGTTGGGTGGCCACCGGGCCGAGCCAACGTGACAGCTCGTATTCCCAGTCCAGTTCCAGGTCTTGCAGCACGGCGGCCAGGTCCATCAGCACCGCGCTGTCGCCTTCAAGTTCCACGTCCGGGCCGTGGAGGATCGCCGTCTTGTCCCGGCTCAGGGCCAGGCGCAGCAGGCTTGAGCCGGAAGCACGCAGGGTGCAGTCGGCGTCGGCGGCCCAGTGGGACGCCAGCAACAGGCCTTCATCGCTGGGCAGGATAAACAGCTGCAAGGCGGGGCTGGTGCAGTCGACGGCGATGATCCTGCCGTTCAGGTGCGCCAGCCGTGCCAGGGCGGTGCTGTCCAGGCGCAGTACACGGTTGAGGCCGTGTTCGACGCTGGCGAGAAGGCCTGCGAACAGCATCAGGGCTTGATGCCGCGGTGCAGGGCGACGATGCCCGAGGTCATGTTGTGGTAGGTCACGCGGTCGAAACCGGCCTCTACCATCATCGACTTCAGGGTTTCCTGGTTCGGGTGCATGCGGATCGATTCGGCCAGGTAGCGGTAGCTTTCGGCGTCATTGGTGATCAGCTTGCCCATCAACGGCATGAAGGCGAACGAGTAGGTGTCGTAGACCTTGGACATCAGTGCGTTGGTCGGCTTGGAGAACTCCAGCACCAGCAGGCGACCGCCGGGCTTGAGTACGCGCAGCATCGAGCGCAGTGCGTCTTCCTTGTGGGTCACGTTACGCAGGCCGAAGGCGATGGTCACGCAGTCGAAGTGGTTGTCCGGGAACGGCAGCTTTTCAGCGTCGGCCTGGACGAACTCGATATTGCCCGCCACACCTTTGTCCAGCAGGCGATCACGACCGACCTTGAGCATCGAGCCGTTGATGTCGGCCAGTACCACCTGCCCGGTGGGGCCCACCAGCTTGGAGAACTTGGCGGCCAGGTCGCCCGTGCCGCCTGCGATATCCAGCACACGGTTGCCGGTGCGTACACCCGACAACTCAATGGTGAAGCGCTTCCACAGGCGGTGCATGCCGCCGGAGAGCACGTCGTTCATCAAGTCGTACTTGGCGGCGACCGAGTGGAACACCTCGGCGACTTTTTCCGCTTTCTGGCTTTCCGGGACGTTCTTGAAGCCGAAGTGAGTGGTGGGTTCGGCATCGCTGCCTTTGCGCTGATCAGTCATATCGCTGTCACCAAAAGAGAATGGGGGCATTCTAATCCCCAAGGCATGCTTTGTCTTGGCAAGGCTGAAGGTAAGATAGGTGGTCACCGAGACCTTTTGCCGCATGGCGGGTCGACAAGTCTCTATAACGAGGAGTCATTCAAATGGCCCGTATACAGGTTGAACGTGCCCACACACTGGGCAAAGACGCTGCGCGAGAAAAAGCCGACAAGTTGGCGAGCAAACTCAAGGAGCAATATGGCCTGGAGTCTTCCTGGGCCGGCGACACACTGAACCTCAAACGTTCGGGCGTTAAAGGCACCGTGAAAGTGGCGGAAGATTCCCTGCGGATTGAAGTCGAACTGGGCCTGTTGATGTCGGCCATGAGTGGCACCATCAAGTCCGAAATCGAGAAGGCACTGGATAAAGCCCTGGCCTGATTTGCGACCTTCTTAGGGTGCCGATTCTAATTTTTCTGCCTACTTTGTGCCCAAGCCCCCAACTTCTGTGGGCAGTTCCTCCCCCCTTTATGCGTGAGGTGCACCATGGCCAAAGTTATTTTGAAGAAAAAAATTGCTACCGGAACTAACGCCCTGACTGACGTTAAATCCTATGCCCGCAAGATCTGGCTGGCCGGTTTGGGGGCTTACGCCAAGGTCGGAAGCGAGGGCACCGAGTACTTCAAAGAGCTGGTTAAGACTGGTCAACATGTTGAAAGTAAAGGCAAAAAAGTTGTGATTGAACAACTTGATGCAGCCAACAGTCAGATTGATCAAGTCAAGAGCGAAGTCTTCGGCATCAAAGGTCGAGTCGAAGTGCAACTGGATAAAGTTGAAAGCGCTTTTGATAGTCGTGTTGGAAGTGCCTTGAATCGGATCGGCATTCCGTCTAAACATGACGTGGAGACACTCTCTGCTAAGCTCGATGAGCTGACGGCATTGCTCGAACGTGTCGCGCGTAAACACTAAGGAGACAACGGGATGGCTGGTAAAAAGACTACTGATAAAGAAGGCAGCTCGTGGATCGGGGAAGTTGAAAAATACTCCCGCAAGATCTGGCTGGCCGGTTTAGGCGTGTACTCGAAGGTGAGCAGTGACGGCGGTAAATACTTCGAGACTTTGGTTAAAGACGGCGAGAAGGCCGAGAAGTTGACCAAGAGCACAGTGGGTAAACAAGTCGATGCGGCAAAGGCTTCCGCCGGTTCTGCCAAATCACGTATCAGCGACAAGTGGGGCGAACTGGAAGGGGCTTTTGACAAGCGCCTGAACAGTGCCATTTCGCGACTGGGCGTACCTAGCCGTACTGAAGTGAAAGCGCTGCACAGCAAGGTCGATACCTTGACCAGGCAAATCGAAAAACTCACTGGCCTTAAAGCTGCGCCAGTTGCGGCTAAAACTGCAGCGGCTAAACCGGCTGCCAAGCCTGCCGCAAAAACTGCAGCGGCCAAGCCTGCTGCTAAAACCGCCGCTAAACCGCTGGTCAAGGCCGCCGCCAAACCGGCAGCCAAGCCCGCCGCCAAGGCGCCGGCCAAAGCTGCTGCAAAACCGGCTGCCAAGCCTGCGGCGAAAACCGCAGCGGCTAAACCGGCCGCCAAGCCTGCCGCTAAACCAGTGGCCGCTAAAGCAGCTGCAAAACCTGCGGCGAAACCTGCAGCCAAGCCGGCAGCAAAAGCAGCAGCCAAGCCAGCGGCGAAAACCGCTGCCGCCAAACCTGCTGCAGCGAAGCCTGCTGCCAAGCCAGCCGCTGCGAAACCTGCAGCCAAGCCGGTTGCTGCCAAACCCGCCGCCAAGCCTGCGGCTGCAAAACCTGCAGCGGCCAAGCCAGCTGCAAAACCGGCTGCGGCGAAGAAGCCGGCCGTAGCCAAAAAGCCAGCAGCGCCGAAGCCAGCGGTAGCGGCCAAGCCTGCAACTGCAGCGCCGGCGACCAACTCGGTCACGCCACCGACGCCTGCTGCTACCCCGACTGCAACGCCGGCAAGCCCGACGCCTACCAGTCAGTCCTGATTTTTACGGGACACATAAAAACGCCCGGCCTGCGAAGGTCGGGCGTTTTTTATGGAATCTACAGAACAACACAAATCCAATGTGGGAGCGGGCTTGCTCGCGAAAGCGGTGGATCAGTCACACATGTATTGACTGACACTCCGCTTTCGCGAGCAAGCCCGCTCCCACATTTTAGTCCGCGTCGTCCAGGTAGCGCAGCGCCAACCTCTCTGTCGCCAGCCTCGCCGGCATCAGCAGATGCGGGGCCACCAGCATCATGATCTGGTACACCACCACCCGCACCTCACCTTCTCGGTCGAGAATCCGCTGGTAGTCCAGGGAAAACAGCAAGGTCATGGTGATCTGTTCCACCAACTGCCCCAGCGCCTGGGTTTCACTGACCAGTTGCCCATCCGTCTTGAGGCGGGCCAGCAACGAGGCCAGCGTGCGCTTGAGCGCCGTCAGCAGGTTGCGGATGCCCTTGGCCAGTTTCGGCAGGCGGCCCGCCAGGTTCGACAGGTCCTGGAACAGAAACCGATAGTGCGCCATGCGCTCCACGATCAGGTGCAGGAACAGCCAGTAATCCTCGGCCGCCAGTTGTGCGTCTTCCGGCGGATCGAGCAACGGCGCCAATTCGTTTTGAAAGCGCTCGAACAGCCCGAGCACCAACGGTTCCTTGCCATGGAAGTGGTAATAGAGATTGCCGGGGCTGATCCCCATTTCATTGGCCACCTCCATGGTCGACACGTTCGGCTCGCCCTTGTGGTTGAACAACTGCAAGGCACATTCAAGGATACGGTCGCGGGTCTTCATCCAGTCTTCTTAAAGTCGTCGTGGGGCTCAGCGGACTCGCACATAGGTGCCCGGCGCCGCTTCCATCGGTGGGTAATTCTGGTTGCCCAGGGCGGTCAGTGTTTCGCGCTGCACACCGGAGCGCTGCTGGATCCACGCCAGCCAGTTGGGCCACCAGCTGCCCTCGACATGATTGGCGTCGTAGTACCAGGCGCGCGGGTCGCTGCTCAGCTTGAGGTTCTCGACGTAGTTGGCCTTGGGGTTGCCCGGCGGGTTGAGGATGCTCTGGACATGCCCGCTGTTGGACAGAATGAAGCGCTTGTCGCCGCCCAGCAGCTGGGTGGAGCGGTACACCGCGTCCCACGGCGTGATGTGGTCGTTGATGCCGCCCACGCTGAAACTGTCCACCGTGACCTTCTGTAAGTCGACGGGCGTGCCGCACACCTCCAGGCCGCCGGGATGGCTCAGCGGGTTGTGCTTGAAGAAGTCCAGCAAGTCGCCATGCAGCGCGGCGGGCAGGCGGGTGTTGTCGTTGTTCCAGTACAGGATGTCGAAGGCCGGCGGTTCCTTGCCCAGCAGGTAATTGTTGATCCAGTAGTTCCAGATCAGGTCGTTGGGACGCATCCAGGCGAATACCTTGGCCATGTCCCGGCCGTCGAGTACGCCTTGCTGGTAAGAGCGGCGCTTGGCGGCTTCCAGCGTCTGTTCGTCGGCAAACAGGGTGGCGGGGCTGTCGATCTGGCTGTCCAGCAGGCTCACCAGGTAGCTGGCGCTGGAGATGCGGCGCAGCTGGCGCTTGGCCTGCAGATGGCCTTGCAGCGCGGCGATGGTCAGGCCACCGGCGCAGGCGCCCATCAGGTTGACCTCACGGGCGCCGGTGATTGCGCGGGTTACGTTCAGCGCTTCTTCCAAAGCCGCGACGTAGGTGGACAAGCCCCATTCGCGGTGGCGTACATCCGGGTTGCGCCAGCTGACCATAAACACTTGCAGGCCATTTTTCAGGGCGAACTGGACGAAGCTGTTGTTCGGGCTCAGGTCGAAAATGTAGTACTTGTTGATTTGCGGCGGCACCACCAGCAGCGGCTTGGCGTACTGTTTTTCGCTCATGGGCTTGTACTGGATCAGCTCCAGCAGTTCATTGCGAAACACCACCGAACCGGGTGTGGTGGCCACCGTCTTGCCGACTTCAAAGGCCTGCTTGGTGACCTGGCGCGGCAAGCCGTTGTTGTGCAGCAGGTCGTCGAACAGGTTGCTGACGCCACGCACCACGCTGTTGCCGCCGGAGTTGAGCAGCTCCTTGATCGCCAGCGGGTTGAGCAGGGTGTTGGATGGCGACACCGCATCGTTGAGCAGGGCAAAGGCAAAGTGCGCCCGCGCCTGGTCGTCGGCGCTGAGGTTGCTGTCGTCGATCCAGTGGCGAGTCTGTTTTTGCCAGCTCAGGTAGGCTTGCAGGCTGCGCCGATAAAACGGGTTGAGCTGCCAGGTCGGGTCGGCGAAGCGGCTGTCCTTCGGGTTCGGCTCGTGCACCGTTTCCCCGAGCAGCACGCGGCCCAATTGCCCGCCCAACTTCAAGGCGTGACGGGCGGTGTGCACCGGGTTGCGCAAGCCGTGTGCGGCGACGCTGCGCAGGGTCGAGAGCAAATCCCGGCCGCGCAGGCCGGTGATCGCACTTTCAATATTGATGAACGCGGCGGGTGTGGGCACCGGGTTCGATACGGGTCTTTCTCGCATGCGCCAACACTCCTTCGTCAAGCCATCAACAAGCACGCCAATTCAGAACCATAGTCGGTTCTGGCCAAGTTGCGCGGCGCGGTCGTCCTGACCGCTGCCGTCTAAAGTGCGGGTTGCGGGTGAATCACCGCCCTCAGGCGTTCCTCCTGGAGAAACTTCATGATGATCGGCGCCACGGCCTCGGCCCGGGTAATCAGGAACAGATGGCCGTCGTCGATGATGTGCAGTTGGGCGTTGGGAATGCGCCAGGCCAGCATGCGCATGTTGATCAGCGGGATCAGCGGGTCGTCGTCGCCGGCCAGCACCAGGGTCGGCTGCTTGATCTTGTGCAGCCAGTGGATGCTGGTCCAGCCAAGCCCGGCGAACAGTTGCCAGTAGTAACCCAGCTTGCCCGCCGAACGCACTTTGCTCGCGTGTTCGGCGGCCAGTTTCGAATCCCGACGGAAGGAGCCGCCGTAGATCATCGGTGCAATGCGCACCACGTGGGACGGTTGGATATAACGCCGGGGGCTGGCCATCAGCCACAAGACTTTCGGCTTGCCCGGCACCATGAAGGCACCGGCGGCGGTGGCGGCCAGAATCAGCTTCTTGCAGCGTTCCGGATAGTCATAGGCGAACTGCTGCGCCAGCGCGCCGCCCCAGGAAACGCCCACCGCGTTGACCTGGCCATAGTCCAGGTAATCGAGCATGCGCGCGGTGAGTTTGGCCAGGCCGGGAAAGCGATAAGGCCGGCTGGGGGTCGACGAGCCGCCGACGCCTGGCACATCAAAGGCAATCACTTCCAGGTCCGGGTCCAGGGCCTGGACGAACGGAAACACCAGCTCAAGGTTGGCGCCGATGCCATTGAAAATCAGCAGCGGCGTCAAGTGAGGCTTGCCCGGGCGTACCGCCGTGCGGATAGCTTGGCCATCCAGGTCGATGGTACGGAAGATGAACGGTTGCGGCATGGGCTTACCCTGCAAAATGGCGCTATTTCCCTGCGGGAACACGGTCAATGTGGGAGCTGGCTTGCCTGCGATGCAGACGCTACGGTGTATCAGGCACACCGAGTTGATGCCATCGCAGGCAAGCCAGCTCCCACATTTGATCCCATTCCCGCCTACCTTTCGTGAACGTATGTGCCCGGCGCCGCTTCCGCCGCTGCATAAGTCTTGTTGCCCAGGTTCGCAGGCGCCTTCTTCAACTTGCCCGACCGCTCCGCCTGCCACGCCTGCCAATGCAACCACCACGAATCGGTGTGCTTGGTGGCGTTCTCCTGCCAGTCCAGGGCCTTGCCCGGCATTGTATCGCTGGTCTGGTAACGCGATTTTGGATTGCCCGGCGGGTTCAGAATGCTCTGGATATGCCCGCTGCTGGACAGCACAAACTCCACCTTGCCGCCAAACAGCTGCGCCGACTTGTAGCAGGACTGCCACGGTGTGATGTGGTCGTTGGTGCCGGCCAAAGAATAAATATCGGCAGTGACCTGCTTCAGGTCGATCGGCGTGCCGCACACTTCCAGGGCATTGGCGCGCACCAAGGGATTGTTCTTGAACAGTTCGATCAGGTCGCCATGGAACGCGGCCGGCAAGCGGGTGGTGTCGTTGTTCCAGAACAGGATGTCGAACACCGGTGGCTCGTTGCCCAGCAGGTAGTTGTTGACCCAGTAGTTCCAGATCAGGTCATTGGGGCGCATCCAGGCAAACACCTTGGCCATGTCGCGGCCTTCCAGCACACCGGCCTGGTAGGAATGGCGCTTGGCCGCTTCCAGGGTCTGTTCGTCGACGAACAACGCCACCTGGGTGTCCAGGGTGGTGTCCAGCACGCTCACCAGCAGGGTCAGGGCGTTGACCTTCTTCTCGCCCAGCGCCGCGTAGTGGCCCAGCAGGGCGGTGCAGGTGATGCCGCCGGAGCAGGCGCCAAGCATGTTGATGTCTTTGCTGCCGGTGATCGCGCTCACCACATCCACCGCTTCTTTCAGCGCCTCGATGTAGGTCGACAGGCCCCACTCGCGCTGGGCCTTGGTCGGGTTGCGCCAACTGACGATAAACGTCTGCTGGTTATTGCGCAGGCAGAACCGCGCCAGGCTCTTGTCCGGGCTCAGGTCGAATACATAGAACTTGTTGATCTGCGGCGGCACCACCAGCAGCGGGCGTTCGTGCACCTGCTCGGTGATCGGCCGGTACTGGATCAGCTCCAGCACATCGTTGCGAAACACCACGGCGCCTTCGGTGGTGCCCAGGCTCTTGCCCACTTCAAAGGCGCCCATGTTGACCTGGCTTGGCATGCCGCCGTTGTGCACCATGTCCTTGGCCAGGTGGGACAGGCCATCCAGCAGGCTCTTGCCGCCGGTTTCAAAGAAGCGTTTGACCGCCGCCGGGTTGGCTGCGCTGTTGGTGGGCGCCATGGCTTCGGTCATCAGGTTGATGACGAAGTGGCCGCGGCTGATGTCGTGTTCCGACAGGTTGCTGTCACCGATCCAGTCGTGCAGCTCCTTGCGCCACGCCAGGTAGGTTTGCAGGTAACGTTTGTAGAGCGGGTTCTGGGTCCACGCCGGGTCGTTGAAACGACGGTCGTCGGCCTCGGGTGTCAGCTGTGATTTGCCGAACACCACGTTCTTCAATTCGACGCCGAAATGGGCGACATGCTTGACGCTGTGCAACGGTTGTTTGATGGCCTGGGTCAGCACCATCCGAGCGGATGCCAGTAAATCCTTTTTCCGTAACGCGATGATCGGGTTCAGCCCCAGGGTGTTTTCCGAGGCCTGGCGTTTCAAGTCATCGTTGTTCTTGTTACTCATCTACGACGCTCCATTGTCCGACAGACGAGTACCGGGTACCGCTGTGTACCACTACTTGCCACACAGCACAGCCTGGTACTACTGCTCGGGTGACCGTTAATACCGCATCGTCAAATGCAGGGAACTTGCCAGTTCCATTGGTTACCCGAGTTTAATTTTTTTCGCAAGCGGGCCAATCGTTGGCCACGACAGAGGGGCATTCAAGCAGATGGAATTAGAAAATGCCCACTAATGAGCAAGAGGCCTGGGCTAGAGCATCAGCCGCACGACCGACTGGCTCGGGTCGCGGGTTTTTCCGGCGGCTTTCAGCTCGGCAAGATAGTCAGCCCACAGCGCGTCCTGACGCACGGCAAGTTGATAGAGGTAGTCCCAGGTGAACAATCCGCTGTCATGGCCATCGTCGAAGGTCAATTTCAGTGCGTATTGGCCGGCGGGTTCGATCTTGGTCAAGCCGACATTGAGCTTGCCGAATTGCAGGATCGGTTTGCCGTGGCCCTGGACCTCGGCGGAGGGGGAGTGCACGCGAAGGAATTCGGCGGGCAGTTGATACACCTCGTCGGGACCGTAGGTGAGGCCCAGGGTCCTGGAGGCTTTGTGCAGGTTGATGGCGGTAGGCAGTTTGGTCATTTGGGGAACCGCTCAGAGATGATCCTGAAGGAACCGGCTTTAAACTGTGGGAGCGGGCTTGCTCGCGAATGCGGTGGGTCAGTTCATGCAATTGTGACTGACCCACCGCATTCGCGAGCAAGCCCGCTCCCACATTAAAGCAGAGCGGTTCCTGCGTGAGGCTTACAGGATATAACGAGACAGATCTTCGTTCTGCGCCAATTCGCCCAGGTGGCTGTTGACGTAGTCGGCGTCGATCTTGATTGCCACGCCATTCTGCGCGCCCGCCATGTCGCCGGCACTGAAGGACACTTCCTCCAGCAGGCGCTCAAGCAGGGTGTGCAAGCGACGGGCACCGATGTTCTCGGTCTTCTCGTTGACCTGCCAGGCAATCTCCGCCAGACGCTTGATACCGTCCGGCAGGAACTCAATCCCCAGGCCTTCGGTTTTCAGCAGCTCGCGGTATTGCTCGGTCAGCGACGCATGCGGCTCGCTGAGGATGCGTTCGAAATCGCCCGGCGTCAGCGCTTTCAGCTCAACGCGAATCGGCAGGCGGCCTTGCAGCTCCGGCACCAGGTCGCTTGGCTTGCTCAGGTGGAACGCACCGGACGCGATAAACAGGATGTGGTCGGTCTTGACCATGCCCAGCTTGGTGTTGACGGTGCAGCCTTCGATCAGCGGCAGCAGGTCGCGCTGCACGCCTTCGCGGGACACATCGACCCCGCCGGAATTACCGCGCTTGGCCACCTTGTCGATCTCGTCGATAAACACGATGCCGTGCTGCTCGACCGCTTCCAGGGCCTTGGCCTTGAGTTCTTCCTCATTGACCAGGCGCCCGGCCTCTTCGTCGCGCACCAGTTTCAGCGCTTCCTTCACCTTGAGCTTGCGGCTTTTCTTCTTGCCTTTGCCCATGTTGGCGAACAGGTTCTGCAACTGGCTGGTCATTTCTTCCATGCCAGGCGGTGCGGAGATGTCGACGCCGGACACTTCGGCGACTTCGATCTCGATTTCCTTGTCGTCCAGCTGGCCTTCACGCAGGCGCTTGCGGAACAGCTGGCGGGTGTTGGAATCCGAGCTCGGTGCGGCGTCTTCGTTGAAGCCCATGCGTGCCGGTGGCAGCAGGGCGTCGAGGATGCGTTCTTCGGCGGCGTCTTCGGCGCGATGGCTGACCTTGGTCATTTCCTGTTCGCGCAGCAGCTTCAGGGCAGCGTCGGCCAGGTCACGAATGATCGACTCGACGTCACGGCCCACATAGCCCACTTCGGTGAACTTGGTGGCTTCGACCTTGATGAACGGAGCATTGGCCAGCTTGGCCAGGCGCCGGGCGATCTCGGTTTTACCGACACCGGTCGGGCCGATCATCAGGATGTTCTTGGGGGTTACTTCAACGCGCAATTCTTCGGGCAGTTGCATCCGGCGCCAGCGGTTACGCAGGGCGATGGCAACGGCGCGCTTGGCATCGTCCTGGCCGATGATATGGCGATTGAGTTCATGGACGATTTCGCGGGGAGTCATGGACATAGTAATTGGCGGTCCTCAAGCGGGAATAAGCCTGCGGCTTATTCGGCGAGGTCCTGCTCCTCAATGGTCAGGTTGTGGTTGGTGAAGACACAGATGTCGCCAGCGATACCCAGGGCCGTCTCGACGATTTCCCGGGCCGACAGGTCGGTTTTCTTCAGCAGGGCGCTGGCAGCGGCCTGGGCGTAACCGCCGCCGGAACCCATGGCGATCAGGCCTTCTTCGGGTTCAACCACGTCGCCGTTGCCGGTGATGATCAGCGAGGCGTCTTTGTTGGCGACGGCCAACATGGCTTCCAGGCGGCTGAGGGAGCGGTCGGTGCGCCATTCTTTGGCGAGTTCGACGGCGGCACGGACCAGATGGCCCTGGTGCTTCTCAAGTTGGCCTTCAAAGCGCTCGAACAGGGTAAAGGCGTCAGCGGTGGCGCCGGCGAAACCGGCGAGGACCTGGCCGTGGTACAGGCGACGGACTTTTTTCGCGTTGCCTTTCATCACGGTATTGCCAAGTGAAACCTGGCCGTCGCCGCCCATGACGACTTTGCCGTGGCGGCGAACTGAAACGATGGTGGTCAAGGGGAGAGTCTCCACGCTGCGGGGCGAAAATGCCCTGATGGAACTCATATGGGGGTGGCGGGGGGGATTTCAACTGTAGGACGGGAGGGCGGACGAGTGGTGTTTATGTGTCGGACCCGGTCCTGAGGCCGATGAAAATCAAATGTGGGAGCGGGCTTGCTCGCGAATGCGGTGTGTCAGTCACCTAAAATATTGACTGATCTACCGCATTCGCGAGCAAGCCCGCTCCCACATTAACCCGATGCTGTTTCCGGAATCAGCGGCTCTGGCGTTGTTGTAACAACAGGTTGCTAAACCCGGCGCCGGCCAGTTGCTTCTGCGCCACGGTCAGCTGTTCACGGTTGCTGAACGGCCCCACCAGCACGCGATACCAGGTCGCATCCTTAACCGTCCCGGACTCCACCGTCACCGCCTGCCCCAACAGAATAATCTGCGCGCGCACACGGTCCGCATCCGCCTGTTTCGGGAACGAGCCCGCCTGCAGGAAGAACTTGGTCACGGGCGCGGCCTTGGTGGTGGCGACCGGCGGCGGTGGCGGCGGGGTAATCCCGGCCAGCGCAGCCTGGGCCCGGGCCGTGTCGATCTTCGCTGCTTCCGCCGGGGTAACCGGCGTAGTCGGCACCGGCTGCGGCGTCGGCAGGGTTTTCTCCGGCACGGCGTCCGGCGGCACGATCACTTCCGATTCCGGCAGCAGCGTGTAGAAGTCGTATTTCGGCTTCACCGGCGCAGTCGGGCTAGGCGGTGTCTTGTTCGCCTCGGCCATTTTCGTGGCCTTCTGCTGTTCTTGCTTGACCCGTTTGACGTCATCGCCCTTGCCCGGGTCGAGCTTCATCAGGAACACCACAAACGCGCCGACCGTCAGGCCGATGGCCATCCACAACCAGCCCGGAATAGGCTTCTTCGCCGGTGCCTGGTAGCGGCTGGCGCCGCGCTTGGGTGCAGGTTTTTTCTTGGCAGCCAACTTACATACGCTCCAGAGTTTCCAGGCCCAACAATTCCAGGCCTTGCTTGAGGGTCCGTCCTGCCAGTGCGGCGAGGCGCAGGCGGCTCTGCTTTTGGGCTTCGTCGTCTGCGGTCAGGATCGGGCAGTTCTCGTAGAAGCTGGAGAACAAACCGGCGACTTCGTACAAATAGGTGCAGAGGATGTGCGGTGTGCCTTTTTCGCCGACGCTGTTCAGCACTTCGCCGAATTGCGCCAGTTTGGCGGCCAGTTCCTGCTCGTGTGGCGCCTCAAGGTTGATCTGGCCTTCGACTTCGCTGAAGTCCTTGCCCAGCTTGCGGAACACACCGGCCACCCGCGTGTAGGCATACAGCAGGTACGGCGCGGTGTTGCCTTCGAAGTTGAGCATCAATTCGAAGTTGAAGCTGTAGTCGCTGGTGCGGTGCTTGGACAGGTCGGCGTATTTCACCGCGCCAATCCCCACGACGCGGGCGATGTTGCGCAGGTCGGCTTCGGCCAGCTCCGGGTTCTTTTCCTTCACCAGGTTGTAGGCGCGGTCCTGGGCTTCGTTCAGCAGGTCGATCAGCTTCACGGTGCCGCCGTCACGGGTCTTGAACGGGCGGCCATCGGCGCCGTTCATGGTGCCGAAGCCCATGTGTTCCATCTGCATCGGATGGGTCACGAAACCGGCGCGGCGCGCCACTTCGAACACTTGCTGGAAGTGCAGGGCCTGGCGCTGGTCAACGAAATACAGGGCACGGTCGGCTTTCAGCACGCCGCTGCGGTAGCGCACGGCGGCCAGGTCGGTGGTGGCGTAGAGGTAGCCGCCATCGGCCTTGACGATGATCACCGGCAGCGGGTCGCCGTCGGCGGTCTTGAATTCTTCGAGGAACACGCACTGCGCGCCGTTGCTTTCAACCAGCAGGCCCTTGGCCTTGAGGTCGTTGACCACGTTGATCAGGTCGTCGTTGTAGGCGCTTTCGCCCATCACGTCGGCCATGGTCAATTTGACGTTGAGCAGCTCGTAGATTTCCTGGCAGTGGGACAGCGAGATCTCGCGGAAGCGGCCCCACAGTTCCAGGCATTCGGCATCGCCGGCTTGCAGCTTGACCACCAGGCCACGGGCGCGGTCGGCGAATTCTTCGGATTCGTCGAAACGCTTCTTGGCGGCGCGGTAGAAGTTCTCCAGGTCCGACAGCTCATTGCTGGTGATCGGGTTTTCCTGCAGATAGGCCATCAACATGCCGAACTGGGTGCCCCAGTCGCCCACGTGGTTCTGGCGGATCACGTCATCGCCGAGGAACTCCAGGACCCGCGCCACGCCGTCACCGATGATGGTGGAGCGCAGGTGGCCCACGTGCATTTCCTTGGCCAGGTTCGGTGCCGACAGGTCGATGGCCACGCGCTGTGCCGGGCCGGCCTTGCGCACGCCGATTTTCGCGTCGGCCAGGGCCGCGTCCAGGCGCGAAGCCAGGGCCTGGGTGTTCTGGAAGAAGTTGATGAAGCCTGGGCCGGCGATTTCAGCCTTGGTTACCTGCGGGTCGGCCGGCAGCGCGGCGATGATTTTTTCCGCCAGGTCGCGCGGCTTCAGGCCGGCCGGCTTGGCCAGCATCATCGCGATGTTGCTGGCGAAATCACCGTGGGTCTTGTCGCGGGTATTTTCCACCTGGATCGCCGGCGTCAGGCCTTCAGGCAACACACCTTCGTTGACGAGTTGGGTGAGGGCTTGTTGGATCAGCTGGCGAATGGTGTCTTTCATGGTGTTCTCTTTCGACCGCAAGCGGTGGCGCGCGATGCGCAGGTGGAAAAACTGGGCATTATCCGTGGCGAGGGCGGGCTTGCCAACCTTCGCGGGACCTTGACGGACGATTAACCTGTGGCGAGGGAGCTTGCTCTGGCGAGGGAGCTTGCTCCCGCTGGAGTGCGTAGCGCTCCCGGCTTTTTTGGGGCTGCTACGCAGCCCAGCGGGAGCAAGCTCCCTCGCCACAGGGGGTTAGTACAAATCTACCGGGTCTACGTCCAGCGACCATCTCACTTGTCGCCCGCTGGGCATTTGCTCCAGCGCAAGTAACCAGCTGCTTAATAAACGATGCAGCGGCGCGCGGGCACTGGCTTGCAAGAGTAGCTGGGCGCGGTAACGCCCGGCGCGGCGTTCCATCGGTGCTGGCACCGGGCCCAATAGCTCGATGCCGGTCAGACCCAGTTCCCCCAGCAAACGTTCAGCCTCGCTGCACGCTTCATCCAGGAAACCTTCGGCCTGCCCCGGCTTGTGCGCTTCGGCCCGCAGCAGCGCCAGATGCGCAAACGGTGGCAAACCTGCCGAGCGTCGCTCGCTCAAGGCCTGTTCGGCGAAGGCAAAGTAGCCTTGTTCTGTCAGTTGAATCAGCAGCGGGTGGTCGGCCAGGTGCGTCTGGATGATCACCTTGCCCGGCTCTTCGGCCCGCCCGGCCCGGCCTGCGACCTGCACGGTCAACTGCGCCATGCGCTCGCTGGCGCGAAAATCCCCGGAGAACAGCCCGCCGTCGGCATCCAGGATCGACACCAGGGTCACCCGTGGGAAGTGATGCCCTTTGGCAAGCATCTGCGTGCCCACCAGAATGCACGGCTGGCCCTTCTGGATCGTGGTGAACAACTGATTCATCGCGTCCTTGCGCGAGGTGCTGTCGCGGTCGACCCGCAGCACCGGGTAATCCGGGAACAGGATGCCCAGTCGTTCTTCGGCGCGCTCGGTGCCCGCGCCCACCGGTCGCAAGTCGACTTTGCCGCACTGCGGGCAGTGCCGCGGCACCCGCTCCACATGGCCGCAGTGATGGCAGCGCAACTCGCCGGAGCGCTGGTGCACGGTCATTCGCGCGTCGCAGCGATTGCACTCGGACATCCAGCCGCAGTCGTGGCACAGCAGCGTCGGCGCAAAACCCCGGCGGTTGAGGAACACCAGCACTTGCTGGCCCGCCGCGAGGGTTTGCCCGATGGCTTGCTGCATCGGCCCGGAAATGCCGCTGTCCAGCGGGCGACTTTTCACGTCCAGGCGCAGGAAGCGTGGCTGCTTGGCGCCGCCGGCCCGTTCATTGAGACGCAGCAGGCCGTAGCGCCCGGTGTAGGCGTTGTGCAGGCTTTCCAGGGAAGGCGTGGCCGAGCCCAGCACAATCGGGATGTTTTCCTGGCGGGCGCGCACCAGCGCCAGGTCGCGGGCGTGGTAGCGCAGGCCTTCCTGCTGTTTATAGGAGCCGTCATGTTCTTCGTCGATGATGATCAGCCCGGGATTTTTCATCGGGGTGAACAGCGCCGAACGGGTGCCGATAATAATGTCGGCCTCGCCGTCCCGGGCGGCGAGCCAGGATTCCAGGCGCTCGCGGTCGTTGACCGCCGAGTGCACCAGGGCGATGCGCGCGTTGAAACGCTGCTCGAAACGCGCCAGGGTTTGCGGGCCGAGGTTGATCTCGGGGATCAGCACCAGTGCCTGTTTGCCGGCTTCGAGGGTTTCGCGGATCAGTTGCAAATAGACTTCGGTCTTGCCGCTGCCCGTGACGCCGGCCAGCAGGAACGCGTGGAAGCTGTCGAAGCCGGCGCGAATTGCCTCGTAGGCGGCGCGTTGTTCGGGGTTGAGCGGCAATTCCGGCTGAGCCAGCCAGTGTTCGTGGCGCTCGCCGGGGGCGTGCTTGCGGATTTCCACCTGCACCAGGCCCTTGGCCAGCAGCAAGTCCAGGCTGTCCTTGCTCAGCATCAGCTTGCTTAACAGCTGATGGGCGACGCCGTGGGGATGCTGGGCCAGGGTTGCCAGGGCTTCACGCTGGCGCGGGGCGCGGGCGATGCGCGGGTCGTCCATGCGCGCCCCCGGGACCATCGACCAGAAACGCTCCTGGCGCGCCTCGGCCAGTTCGCCCTGGCGCAACAGCACCGGCAGCGCCCAGCTCAAGGTGTCGCCGAGGCTGTGCTGGTAATACTGCGAGGTCCACAGGCACAGCTTGAACAGCGCAGGCGGCAGCGGCGGCGTGCTGTCGAGGATGGCCACGGCGGGCTTGAGCTTCTCGGCGGGCACTTCGCTGTGATCGGCGACCTCCACCAGGATGCCGATCATCTCCCGCCGGCCAAACGGTACCCGTACGCGCATGCCGGGCTGCAACTGCGACCGCAATACGCCGGCAGGGGCCCGATAATCGAACAGGCGGCGCAGGGGCGAGGGCAGGGCGAGGCGCAAAATGGCGTCGGGCACGCGGGGGTTCTCATATGACGGGCGGCGAAGAAGGGCGGGAGCCTAGCAGACCAGCGGTGGATGTGGGAGCCGGGCTTGCCCGCGATAGTACCGACACGGTGCACCTGAGGCACCGCGGCGCCTGCATCGCGGGCAAGCCCGGCTCCCACAGGACCTTGTGTATGCCGCGCTTTTCTGATGAAAGGGGCCGTTGTGCTTCTTGCGCGTTTAAAAAGGTCTGGTAGAATCCGCGGCCTAATTACGTGCGGTATTCAACAATAGTGTTGATTGGCGGCACGCTAGCCTGAGGAATACACCATGAAAGCCGATATCCATCCAAACTATGTTGCCATCGACGTTACCTGCAGCTGCGGTAACAAGTTCGAAACCCGTTCGACTTTCGGCAAAGCTCTGCCAATCGACGTGTGCAACGAGTGCCACCCGTTCTACACCGGTAAGCAGAAGACTCTGGATGTTGGCGGCCGTGTTGACCGCTTCAAGACCCGCTTCGGTGCTTTCGGCGCTAAAGCTGCTCCTAAAGCCGAGTAAGGCTGGTCCGCTTGGATGGCCTGTATGGCTTGTCCTCGCTGATGAAAAAGGCGTCCCTTGTGGGCGCCTTTTTTGTGTCTGCGATTTGGCTGGCGCCCGCCCAGGCCGAGGTGTTCTGCCCGGCGCCCGGCGATGTCGCGACCTTCGACGTGCAGCGGGTAGTGGATGGCGACACCGTGCGCCTCAAGGACGGCCGCAGCATACGCATGATCGGCGTCAATGCCCCGGAAACCGGCAAGCAGGGGCGCACTGACGAGCCCTTCGCCGTGGCCGCTCGCGAGCGCCTGCAAAATCTGGTGGACGCGAGCGGTGGGCGCGTTGGCGTGGTGCCCGGACGGGAGAGCAAGGACCGTTACGGCCGCACCCTGGCCCATCTCTACGGTGCCAATGGAGCAAATCTGGAAGCGCAGTTGCTCGCCGAAGGCCTTGGCTTCCAGGTGGCGGTCGCGCCGAATGTGGAACTGGTGGCCTGCCAGCAAGCCGCCGAACGCAGCGCCCGGCAGGCCCGGCTGGGGGTGTGGCGCCGGTCACCGGTGGTCGATGCGGCGAAGATCCGGCGCTCGGGCTTTGCCGTGGTCAACGGCCGAGTGAGCAAAATCGAACGCAATCGCGGCGGAGTCTGGATTGAGTTGCAGGGCTCACTGGTACTGCGCATTGCACCCAATCTGGTGGGCCGATTCGACAGTGCACTGTTGAAGGGTTTGCAGGGCCAGTCCATCGAAGCCCGCGGCTGGGTGCTGGACCGCTCCCGACGCGGCGGCCTGGAAAAGGGCCAGGCACGCTGGCTGTTGCCACTGACCGATCCCGGCATGCTCGAGCAGGCGCCGTAAGAAAAAATTGTAGACATTTTTCAGGTCGATTGTGAACAGTTGAGCCCTTGTATCCCGTGGCTCTTGGCCAAAAGTCGTAGGGCAGGGCCCTTGACACCTGTGACTGCCCAGTCTTGTGGGGACTTTGCGACACGCGTATCCTCGGCGGTCCGTCGACCAACAGTAAAAGCGGAATGCCGATATGTCTGATTTGAAAACTGCCGCTCTCGAATATCATGCCCATCCTCGTCCAGGAAAGCTGAGTGTAGAGCTCACCAAAGCCACTGCCACCGCCCGCGACCTGTCGCTGGCCTACAGCCCTGGCGTTGCCGAGCCCGTACGTGAAATCGCCCGCGATCCTGAACTGGCCTACAAGTACACCGGCAAAGGCAACCTGGTTGCAGTGATCTCTGATGGCACCGCGATCCTCGGCCTGGGTAACCTCGGCCCATTGGCTTCCAAGCCAGTCATGGAAGGTAAGGGCGTGCTGTTCAAGCGCTTCGCCGGCATTGACGTATTCGATATCGAAGTCGATTCCGAAAGCCCGCAGGCTTTCATCGACACCGTAAAGCGCATCTCCATCACCTTCGGTGGCATCAACCTGGAAGACATCAAGGCACCTGAGTGCTTCGAGATCGAAAAGGCCCTGATCGAACAGTGCGACATCCCGGTATTCCACGATGACCAGCACGGCACCGCGATCGTTACCGCGGCCGGCATGATCAACGCCCTGGAAATCGCCGGCAAAACCCTTGGCGAAGCCAAGATCGTTTGCCTGGGCGCCGGCGCCGCGGCCATCTCCTGCATGAAGTTGCTGGTGAGCATGGGCGCCAAGCTGGAAAACATCTACATGGTCGACAGCAAGGGCGTTGTGCAGTCCGAGCGTACCGACCTGAACCAGTACAAGGCGATGTTCGCGCATCCGTCCTCCAAGCGTACCCTGGCTGACGCCCTGGACGGTGCAGACGTGTTCGTTGGCCTGTCCGGCCCGAACCTGCTGAGCGCCGAAGGCCTCAAGTCCATGGCCGCCAACCCGATCGTGTTCGCGTGCTCCAACCCGGATCCGGAAATCTCTCCGGAGCTGGCCCACGCCACCCGTAGCGACGTGATCATGGCTACCGGCCGTTCGGACTACCCGAACCAGGTCAACAACGTACTGGGCTTCCCGTTCATCTTCCGTGGTGCCCTGGACGTTCGCGCCAAGCGCATCAACGAAGAGATGAAAGTCGCGGCCGCCAACGCCCTGCGCGAACTGGCCAAACTGCCGGTTCCTCAGGAAGTGTGCGACGCCTACGGCGGCATCAAGCTGGAATTCGGTCGTGAGTACATCATCCCGAAACCAATGGACAAGCGCCTGATCACCCTGATCTCCGATGCCGTGGCCAAAGCCGCAATCGAGACGGGTGTGGCCACCCTGCCGTATCCGAAGAACTACCCGCTGCAAAGCGTGGATGATGTGTTCAACGGCTAAGCCGTTGTAGCGCACCACCAAAAAGCCCCGGCTCTTGCGAGTCGGGGCTTTTTTTGTGGCTGGCAATTGGCTCGAGCCTGGCGGTGATCCAACTGTGGGAGCGGGCTTGCTCGCGAAGACGGTGTGTCAGTCGGCCCATCTGAGCCTGATACTCCGCTTTCGCAAGCCCGCTCCCACATTGGAACTGCGTGTTAGAACAAGTCGATCGGCGCCGCCTCGTCCGCCGGCAGCGGGCTGCCCGGTGCAACACCATTGCCCAGCTCGTTGACCGACGGCGGCGTGTCCTCGCTCTTGAACAGCTCGAAGTACGCATTCGGCGTGCTCGGCGCTGCTGCACGGCCGCTGACCGGGTCGATCCGCAGGCTCAGGATGCCTTCCGGTTCCGGCTGGGTATGCAGCGGCATATCCTTCAGCGCGGCGCCCATGTAGCTCATCCAGATCGGCAGCGCGACGGTGCCGCCGAACTCCCGGCGACCGAGGCTTTCCGGCTGGTCGTAACCAGTCCATACGGTGGTCACGTAGTCGGCGTTGTAGCCGGAGAACCAGGCATCCTTGGAGTCGTTGGTGGTACCGGTCTTGCCGGCGATATCGGCACGGCCCAGGGCCAGGGCGCGACGCCCCGTACCTTTCTTGATCACGTCTTCCAGGATGCTGTTGAGGATGTAGGTGGTACGGCCATCCACAACGCGTTCGGCTACCGCCGGCGCTTGTGGTGCGGCGGGAGCGCCGGCTGCCGGGGCTTCGCCTGGCGTCGGCTCGATGGTGATGCCGCCGTTGGTCGGTGCTGCCTGACCATCAGTGGCCGCGACGCCATTGACCACGTCGCCCGGTACCCGTGGCGGGTTGGCGGTGAACAGGGTTTCGCCGCTACGGCTTTCTATCTTGTCGATCAGGTACGGGGTGATCTTGTAGCCGCCGTTGGCAAAGGTGCTCCAGCCGGTGGCGATTTCCATCGGTGTCAGCGTGGCGGTACCCAGTGCCAGGGACAGGTTGGGCGGCAGGTCCGACTTGTTGAAGCCGAAGCGGGTGATGTAGTCGATGGTCTTGCCTACGCCCATCGCCTGCAGCAGGCGGATCGACACCAGGTTACGCGACTTGTACAGCGCCTCGCGGACGCGGATCGGGCCGAGGAAGGTGTTGGTGTCGTTCTTCGGGCGCCAGACCTTGTCCAGGTACTCGTCGACGAACACGATCGGTGCATCGTTGACCAGGCTGGCGGCGGTGTAGCCGTTATCCAGGGCGGCGCTGTAGATGAACGGCTTGAAGCTGGAACCCGGCTGGCGCTTGGCCTGGGTGGCGCGGTTGTAGTTGCTCTGCTCGAAGGCAAAGCCGCCGACCAGGGCACGGATTGCACCGTTCTGCGGGTCAAGCGACACCAGCGCGCCCTGTGCCACGGGCACCTGGCTGAATTTCAGGCTGTCGTCCTTCTGGCGCTGCACGCGAACCAGGTCACCGACCTGGGCCACGTCCGACGGCTGCTTGGGCATCGGGCCCATGCTGTTGGTGTTCAGGAAAGGGCGGGCCCATTTCATGCTGTCCCACGACACATGCTCTTCGCCGGTGCGCGTCAGTACCTGCACGCCATCTTTCTTCACCTGGGTGACGATGGCGGGTTCAAGGCCGCTGATCGGGCGCTGTTTGCCCAGCTCGACGGTCCAGGCGCTCAGGGTCTTGCCCGGCAGGCGCGATTCAGGGCCGCGGTAGCCATGGCGCTGGTCATAGGCGACCAGGCCGTCGTGTACCGACTTGTTGGCGATTTCCTGCAGGTTGCTCGGAATCGTCGTGGTCACGCGGAAACCTTCGGTGTACGCCTCGCTGCCATAGCGGCCGACCATCTCGGCACGGGCCATTTCGGCGATATACGGGGCATTCACTTCCGGGGTCGGCACGTGATAGCTGGCGTTCAGCGGCTCGGCCACCGCACTTTCGTACGCGGCCTGGTCGATCTTGCCCAGCTTGTACATGCGGCCCAGGATCCAGTCGCGGCGCTCTTTGCTGCGCGCCGGGTTGGCCAGCGGGTTAAAGCGTGAAGGCGCCTTGGGCAGGCCGGCAATCATCGCCATCTGCGCCAGGCTGGCGTCACGAATCGACTTGCCGTAGTAAACCTGCGAAGCCGCCTCGATGCCGTAGGCGCGGTTGCCCAGATAGATCTTGTTGACGTACAGCTCAAGGATCTCATCCTTGGTCAGCTGACGTTCGATCTGCAACGCCAGGAGGATTTCCGTGGCTTTGCGGGAAAAGCTGCGTTCGCTGGTGAGGAAGAAGTTCTTCGCCACCTGCATGGTGATGGTGCTGCCACCGGATTGAATGTGTCCGCTTTTTACCAACTGCGTGGCCGCCCGCACCAGGCTGCTTGGGTCGACGCCATAGTGATTGGCGAAGTTATCGTCTTCAGCCGACAGCAGGGCGTTGATGAAATTGGGTGGAATGTCGGCGAAACGGATCGGTGTGCGGCGCATTTCGCCGAACTCCGCGATCAGTTTTTCATCGCTGCTGTAGACCCGCAAAGGAATCTGCAACTGGATACTTCTCAGGGCCTCTACGGAGGGCAAACCCGGACTAAGGTAGAGATAGGCCCCGCTGAGCACGAGCATCAGCCCGCAGACGATCGCGACAATGGAGTACCCGAAAAACTTCAGCAGACGAATCAAGGCTTTTGGATTTCCAAGGAAAAGAATGGGTTAGGCGTCGGGGCATGCACGGCAAGTGGTGGATCGACCCGGCCAGCAGATAAACGCGGGAAAAAACGCTGGGCATTAAAGCATTTTTCGGCTTCGGGCGTCATTCGCGCCGCTCATACAAGCCGACCGAATGCAGGAAGCCTGGCAGCAATCAGTCCGTAAGACAGGGAAAGTTTTGGGGAGTTTTATGAGAAAGGGATTTTTCAGGCGAAAAGCCGATGCCGTCCTGGGTATCGACATCAATGACACCGGCGTCAGGCTGGTGGAGCTGGAGGCTTCAGGCACTGGCTACAGCGTGCGGGGCTACGCCATGCAGCAGTTGCCGGCCCATGCGGTGGTCGACAGCAGCGTGGTTGATTTCGATGCCGTCGCGCAGGCACTTTCCCGGGCGCTGGTACAGGCGCATACATCACTCAGGCATGCCGCCGTGGCCGTGGCAGGGCCCTCGGTGATTACCCGCGTGCTGGAGATGGACGCGGGGCTGACGGATGCTGAAATGGTGCGTCGAATCCATGGGGAAGCAGACCAGTACATTCCTTATCCGCTGGAGGATGTGGCTATCGACTTCCAGGTGCAGGGCCCGTCGGCCCATGACCCGCAAAGCGTCGATGTGCTGCTGGTTGCCTGCCTCAAGGAACAGGTAGAGGCCCGTGAGGCGGTTTTGGCCCTTGCGGGGCTGGCGACGCGGATAGTGGATGTCGAAGCATTTGCATTGGCTCGCGCGGGCAGGCAGGCTTCGGACAGCATCACGCCGGGCCGTCGTGTCGATGGCGCGCAATGGGCCGTGGATGCCCAGGGAATGGGAGTGGCCTGCGGGCTGGCCCTGAGGAGTTTCGACTGATGACACGAATCAACCTGTTGCCGTGGCGCGCAGAACGGAATGAGCGGCGGCGCAAATATTTTCTGGTGTTTTTGGCGGGGGCTGCAGCGGTGGCGCTGGCTGCGGTTTGGCTGGCAGACCAGGTGATCGACCGTGCAATCGATCGGCAGTTGGCCCGCAATAACCAGTTGAGCCAGGGTGTCACCGGGCTCGACTCGCGCATCAAGGCCATCGACGAACTGCATGAGCAGCGCCAGCAGTTGATGGAACGGATGAAAGTTGTGCAGGGTTTGCAGGACGATCGTGCGGCGGGTGCTCAGTTGCTGGACCAGTTGGCCCGTGCCGTGCCGGACGGGGTGCAGTTGCGCGAAGTGAGCGTCGACGGCGGTTCTGTTTCCATCAGCGGCACGGCCGGATCGAACCGGGACATTGCTCAGTTCATGCGTGGCCTTGAAGCTGCCGAAGACTTGGAAGCGCCCCGGCTTCAACGGGTTCGCGGCGCGCAGGAGGGCGACGACAATGGCTTCCAGTTGACGGTTCGCCATGGTCACTCGGATGAGGTGCGCCAATGAGAGGGGCGTCAGGCCTGCCAGGGCTGACAGAATCCGATATAACCCAGCTCTGCCAGAACGCCGCCAACTGGCCCTTGCCGGGCAAGGCGTTGCTGGCTGGCGCGGTGGTTTGCCTGCTGTGGGCGGTGGGCAATACCTTCTACTTGAGTGGGGCGCGGGAGCAACTGCGCCAGCTTGAGTCGCAGGAAGTGGCGCTTGAACAGCAGGTCGCGCTGAAAACCAGCCAGGCTGCCGGCCTGGAGTCCCTGGTCCGCGAACTCGAAACAATGCGAGGCCATTTCGCCAACCTGTTACGGTGGCTGCCTGCCGACACCCAGGTACCCGGCCTGCTTGAAGATATTGGCCGCCTGAGTGCCGCCAATGGCTTGGTGCTGGAGGCCATCGAACTTCGGGATGACCAGCCTCGCGCCCTGTACATCGAATCGCCCATGCAGATTGGCGTCACCGGGACTTTTCACGACCTGGCGGCGTTCATCAACGGCATGGCCAGCTTGCCGGGAATTGTCACGGTGCATGACTTGGCATTCAGTCCTGTCGATCCCTCGGTGTTGCATCTCAGTCTGGTAGCCAGGACCTATCGTCACAACCGCCAGGCGGGCGATGACCTGGAGGTTGATTTGCACCCGCCGGCACAGGCTGTCGCCGAGCCCGGGCCGCAGCAAGTGGCGTACGATTTTGCAGCCTTGCGCGACCCTTTCCAGCCGCCCTCTCGCCAACTGGTTCGACCCGCCGGGCGACCGGCTGCCGGACCTGATCTCGCCAGGCCTCGCGGAATCCTCGAAGGCTTCGCCGTGGAGCAGTTCGAAATGGTCGGGACCCTGTCCCTGGGGGCCCAAACCTTCGCCCTGCTGCGCGGAGCGTCGTCTGTCCATCGGCTGGCAATCGGCGATTACCTCGGCCCGGACCACGGGCGCATCACGGCAATCCACGACTCCCATGTCGAACTGGCCGAGCTTTTCCCGGATGGTCAGGGCGCGTGGCTGGAACGCTCGCAAACCCTTGCACTGAACGCTAACTCATAACGGAAACAAACAATGAAAAGGACTTTTTCGTCCTTCGGTGTGGCGCTATGGATAGCGTTCACGGCACCGATGGTCATGGCTGTGCCCAATCGAATCGACTTGATTCACCTGCCGCCACCTGGCAATGCGCCCCTGAGTACCGGACGCGTGGCATTCACCGGGGACAAGCTGTCCCTCAACTTCCAGAACATCGAGTTGCGCGCGGTGCTGCAGCAGATTGCTGACGTTGCCGGCCTCAATCTGGTGACCAGCGACGACGTGCAGGGTTCGATCACCCTGCGCCTCAAGGACGTGCCCTGGGACCAGGCCCTGGACCTGGTGCTGCAAACCAAGGGGCTGGACAAGCGTGTGACGGCCAATGTGCTGCTGGTCGCGCCGGCCGAGGAGTTGGCCGCCCGCGAGTTGCTGGCGATGGAGTCGCGCAAGCAAATGACTGAGTTGGCACCGCTGCGCCGCGAGTTGCTGCAAGTCAATTACGCCAAGGCGTCGGACCTGGCCAAGCTCTTCCAGTCGGCCGTGGGCCTGGAAGGTGCAACCGATGAGCGCGGCTCGGTGGCGGTGGATGACCGCACCAACAACATCATCGCCTACCAGACCCGGGAGCGGCTGGAGGAGCTGCGCACGATTGTGGCGCAACTGGATATTCCGGTAAGGCAGGTGATGATCGAGGCGCGGATCGTCGAGGCCAATGTGGATTACGACAAAAGCCTTGGCGTGCGCTGGGGCGGGCAACTGAATCGGGGTAACTGGAGCGCTGGCGGGATCAGGAAACCGCTGGCCGAAGGCGCCGAGCCGCCTGAAACCCCGCCCAGCTCGCCGTTTGTGGACCTGGGGGCGGTCAACGGCAGCGCCGGCCTGGGTGTCGCGTTTATCACCGACAACCTGCTGCTGGACCTGGAACTGACCGCCATGGAAAAAACCGGCAATGGTGAAATCGTTTCGCAGCCCAAGGTCGTCACCTCCGACAAGGAAACCGCGCGAATCCTCAAGGGCACCGAGATTCCCTATCAGGAGTCCAGCTCCACCGGCGCGACCTCGGTGTCGTTCAAGGAGGCCTCCTTGTCATTGGAAGTGACCCCGCAAATCACCCCGGACGGCTGGGTGATCATGGAGGTCAAGGTCACCAAGGATGAGCCCGACTACCTGAACAGGCTCAACGATGTGCCGCCGATCAAGAAAAACGAGGTCAATGCCAAGGTGCTGGTCAAGGACGGGGAGACCATCGTGATCGGTGGGGTTTTCTCCAATACTCAAAGCAAAGTGGTAGATAAAGTGCCATTTTTGGGCGATGTGCCGTATCTTGGCCGCCTTTTCCGGCGGGATGTGGTTTCGGAGAAAAAATCCGAGCTGCTGGTATTCCTGACTCCGCGTATTATGAATAACCAGGCGATTGCTGTGAGTCGTTGATTCTGTGCGAAATTTGATTCTTGTAGGACCGATGGGGGCTGGAAAAAGCACCATCGGCCGTTTGCTGGCCAAAGAGCTGCGCCTGCCATTCAAAGACTCCGATAAGGAAATTGAATTGCGCACGGGCGCCAATATCCCGTGGATATTCGATAAGGAAGGCGAACTGGGCTTTCGCGACCGCGAGCAGGCGATGATTGCCGAGCTGTGCGGCTGCGATGGCGTGGTATTGGCCACCGGCGGTGGCGCAGTGATGCGCGACGAGAATCGCCGGGCGTTGCACGCCGGCGGTCGCGTGGTTTATCTGCACGCGTCTGTCGAGCAGCAGGTGGGCCGCACCGCTCGCGACCGCAATCGCCCATTGCTGCGCACCGCCGACCCGGCAAAAACCCTGCGGGACCTGCTGACGCTGCGCGACCCGCTTTATCGGGAAATCGCCGATCTGGTGGTGGAAACCGATGAGCGGCCGCCACGAATGGTGGTTCTCGACATTCTCGAGCGCCTGGCACAGTTGCCACCCCGTTAAAGCCAGGGCCGAAATGCGCTATCCTCGGCGGCGCGTCATGACCGTCCGAGTTGTGGCGTAGAGCCATCAGGCAGCGTCAGATCCCGACGTTGCCGACAACGTTAATGTAGGGCAGGACGCCTGCTTTCATCTTCAACGCGGGGACACATGCAGACACTTAAGGTCGATCTTGGCGAGCGCAGCTACCCGATCCATATTGGCGAAGGTTTGTTGGACCAGCCCGAGTTGCTCGCACCGCATATTGCCGGGCGGCAAGTGGCGATCATCTCCAATGAAACGGTCGCGCCGCTGTATCTTGAGCGTCTGAGTCGCAGCCTGGCGGCGTACTCGGTGATCTCGGTGGTGCTGCCGGACGGCGAGGCCTTCAAGACCTGGGAAACCCTGCAACTGATCTTTGATGGCCTGCTGACGGCCCGTCATGACCGGCGCACCACGGTGGTGGCCCTGGGTGGCGGTGTGATCGGCGACATGGCCGGCTTTGCAGCAGCCTGCTATCAGCGCGGCGTGGACTTTATCCAGGTACCGACCACCTTGCTGTCCCAGGTCGATTCGTCGGTGGGCGGCAAGACGGGCATCAACCACCCGCTGGGCAAGAACATGGTTGGCGCGTTCTATCAGCCGAATGTGGTGCTGATCGACACTGCCACCCTCAATACCCTGCCACCCCGCGAGCTGTCGGCGGGCCTGGCGGAAGTCATCAAGTACGGGCTGATCTGCGACGAGCCGTTCCTGACCTGGCTGGAAGAACACGTCGACGCCCTGCGCGCCCTCGACCAGGTGGCACTCACCGAAGCGATTTCCCGCTCCTGCGCCGCCAAGGCGCTGGTGGTGAATGCCGACGAACGTGAGTCCGGCGTGCGCGCCACCTTGAACCTCGGCCACACCTTCGGCCATGCGATCGAGACCCACATGGGCTATGGTGTGTGGTTGCATGGGGAGGCCGTAGCGGCTGGCACAGTGATGGCATTGGAGATGTCGCAACGCCTGGGCTGGATCAGCGCCCAGGAGCGTGATCGCGGGATCCGCCTGTTCCAGCGCGCCGGGTTGCCGGTCATTCCTCCCGAGGAGATGACCGAGGCAGATTTTCTCGAACATATGGCAATAGACAAGAAAGTGATCGACGGTCGACTGCGACTGGTGCTGTTGCGCCGAATGGGCGAAGCGGTAGTGACCGACGATTATCCGAAAGAGATTTTACAGGCCACGCTGGGAGCGGATTACCGCGCCCTGGCCCAGCTTAAAGGTTAATAAGATCCCGATGACTAGTTTGCATGCCGACGAGGCGTTCCTCGGCCATTACCAGTTAAGCCACGACCCTTTTGCTCCTCGGGTGCCTGGTTTCAAGTTTTTCCCTGCGCAACGCAAGCCGGTGCTGGGACAACTGCACCACCTGGCGCGCTACAGCCAGTTGCTGCTGGTGGTCACCGGCCCATTGGGCAGCGGCAAGACCTTGCTGCGCCAGGCACTGGTGGCCAGCACCAACAAGCAATCGGTACAGAGCGTGGTGGTTTCCGCCCGTGGTGCCGGTGATGCGGCAGGCGTGTTGCGTCAAGTGGCCCAGGCCCTCGACGTGTCCACTGCCGAGCCGAATGCGATCCTCAAGCAAGTGGTGCAACTGGGCCTGACCGGCCAGGAAGTCTACCTGCTGGTGGATGACGCCGAGCAGCTCGACGAATCTGCCCTGGAAGCGTTGCTGGCCCTGGCGGCCGGTACGCCTGAAGGGCGCCCGCATGTGTTCCTGTTTGGCGAGTCTTCGCTGATCGCCGAACTTGAACAGATCAGCGGTGAGCAGGAGCTGTTCCACGTCATCGAACTGCAGCCTTACGAAGAAGAAGAAACCCGCGAATACCTGGCCCAGCGGCTGGAAGGCGCGGGGCAGGGCATCGAACTTTTCTCCGCTTCGCAGATCTCTGATATTCACGAAAGCTCCGACGGCTGGCCTGGCACCATCAACCAGGTTGCCCGGGATGCCATGATCGAAGCCATGATTGCCAGCCGCTCAGCGGTAAAGCGTCCAAAGATGGGGTTTACTATGCCGAAGAAGCACGTATTGGCAATTTCTGCCGTTGTCGTGGTTGCCGTCGCCGCCGCCTGGTTGATTCCAGGTCGCAACAAGGCACCGACCACCGCTGGCGCGCCAACCGAACAGGCGCAGTTGCCACTGGGCAAGCCAACGCCGAACGTTGAGTTTGCCAACTCCGGCCAACCCACCAACCTGCCAATGGTCGGCCAACCGGTGATGCGCGGCCCGCTCGCCGAAGAAGCTGGCGGCATCTCCGAAGGCGACGATGGGGTGCCCGTGGAAGGCTCCAGCGCCACGCCGCCGACCGTGACCACCACCGCGCCACCTGCGGGCGTGCCAGCCGGTCAGCCAGCGGCCAAGCCGACGCCAGCGCCAGCCCAGGTCGCCACCGCCAAGCCTGCGCCTGCGGCCAAGCCGGCTCCAGCCGCCAAGCCTGCCGAAAAACCGGCCGTCGTGGCCAAGGCCGCGACTGGCGCTGCCGGCAGCAGCTGGTATGCCAGCCAGCCTACCGGTAACTTCGTGGTGCAGATCCTCGGCACCAGCTCCGAAGCCAACGCCCAGGCGTTCGTGAAAGAGCAGGGCGGCGAGTACCGTTATTTCAAGAAAGTGCTCAACGGCAAGCCTCTCTATGTAATCACGTACGGCAACTTCTCCAGCCGTGCAGCAGCGGAATCCGCTATCAAGGCCTTGCCAGCGAAGGTTCAGGCTGGTAAACCTTGGCCTCGCACTGTCGCCAGCGTTCAACAAGAACTGGCAACAACTCGCTGAAGATCCGGCGGCCTTACCCAGGCCGCCCTCTCGGCACCTCAAAAAAACAACACAGCGTGCAGCCCTGAAGGCCGCGCGCTTTGTGGTGTCTGCGTCACAGTGGCTTTTGAGTCGTAGCGGTCAAAATTAAAAAAGTTTTGACTAGCACAGCATATCGCTTTAAACCTTTCATAAATGCGACATAGATTTGCGACATTTCGTCGCTAAATTTGTGAGCGTCTGTGTCGGTGTGTACAATGACCTCCCTTTTGCCCCCGCTAAGCCGGCGTACGTTCGGCGTGGAAGGTAACCGGTTGAATTGAAAAGAAATTTGCCTCGGAATAAGAGGCAGCCTGGTGAGAAAGTGTCTATGAAAGCAGGTCTGTACCAACCCGATGAATTCAAGGATAACTGCGGTTTCGGCCTAATAGCCCACATGCAGGGCGAGCCCAGTCATACCCTTTTGCAAACGGCCATCGAGGCCCTGACCTGCATGACCCACCGCGGTGGGATCAACGCCGACGGCAAGACCGGTGACGGTTGCGGCTTGCTGATTCAAAAGCCCGACCAGTTCCTGCGCGCAGTCGCCAAGGAACATTTCGGCGCCGATTTGCCCAAGCAGTACGCTGTGGGCATGGTGTTCTTCAACCAGGACCCGGTAAAAGCCGAAGCTGCTCGCGAGAACATGAACCGCGAGATCCTGGCCGCTGGCCTGCAGCTCGTCGGCTGGCGCAAAGTGCCGATCGACACCAGCGTACTCGGCCGCCTGGCGCTGGAGCGCCTGCCGCAGATCGAACAAGTGTTCATCGCAGGCGACGGCCTGAGCGACCAGGACATGGCGATCAAGCTGTTCACCTCTCGTCGTCGCTCGTCCGTGGCCAATGCCGCCGACACCGACCACTACATCTGCAGCTTTTCCCACAAGACCATCATTTATAAAGGCCTGATGATGCCGGCGGACTTGACCGCCTTCTATCCAGACCTGAGCGATGAGCGCCTGCAAACCGCAATCTGCGTGTTCCACCAGCGCTTCTCCACCAACACCCTGCCGAAATGGCCGCTGGCCCAGCCATTCCGCTTCCTCGCCCACAACGGCGAGATCAACACCATCACCGGCAACCGCAACTGGGCCGTGGCCCGTCGCACCAAGTTCGCCAACGACCTGATGGACCTGGAAGAGCTCGGCCCGCTGGTCAACCGCGTGGGTTCCGACTCCTCCAGCATGGACAACATGCTCGAACTGATGGTCACTGGCGGCATCGACCTGTTCCGTGGCGTGCGCATGATCATTCCGCCAGCGTGGCAGAACGTCGAGACCATGGACCCCGACCTGCGGGCGTTCTATGAGTACAACTCGATGCACATGGAACCGTGGGACGGCCCGGCCGGCGTGGTAATGACCGACGGTCGCTACGCCGTGTGCCTGCTCGACCGTAACGGCCTGCGCCCGGCGCGCTGGGTGACCACCACCAACGGCTTTATCACCCTGGCGTCGGAAATCGGCGTGTGGAACTACAAGCCGGAAGACGTGATCGCCAAGGGCCGCGTTGGCCCGGGCCAGATCCTCGCCGTGGACACCGAGACCGGTCAGATCCTCGACACCGATGCCATCGACAACCGCTTGAAGTCCCGTCATCCGTACAAGCAATGGCTGCGCAAGAATGCCCTGCGCATCCAGGCAACCATGGAAGACAACGACCACGGTTCTGCCTTCTACGACGTCGACCAGCTCAAGCAGTACATGAAGATGTACCAGGTCACCTTCGAAGAACGTGACCAGGTGCTGCGCCCACTGGGCGAGCAGGGCTATGAGGCCGTTGGCTCCATGGGCGATGACACGCCAATGGCCGTGCTGTCCCAGCGCGTGCGCACGCCGTACGACTATTTCCGCCAGCAGTTCGCCCAGGTGACCAACCCGCCGATCGACCCGCTGCGCGAAGCCATCGTGATGTCCCTGGAAGTGTGCCTCGGTGCCGAGCGCAACATCTTCCAGGAATCGCCTGAGCACGCTTCCCGCGTGATCCTCAGCTCGCCGGTCATTTCCCCGGCCAAGTGGCGCTCGTTGATGACCCTGGACCGCCCGGGCTTCGACCGGCAGATCATCGACCTGAACTACGACGAGAGCCTCGGCCTGGAAGCCGCTGTGCGCAACGTCGCCGATCAGGCGGAAGAAGCCGTGCGCGCCGGCCGTACCCAAATCGTGCTGACCGACCGCCATATCGCCCCGGGCAAGCTGCCGATCCACGCTTCCCTGGCCACCGGCGCGGTACACCACCGCCTGACCGAAAAGGGCCTGCGTTGCGATTCCAACATCCTGGTTGAAACCGCCACCGCCCGCGACCCGCATCACTTTGCGGTGTTGATCGGCTTCGGCGCCTCGGCGGTGTATCCGTTCCTGGCTTACGAAGTACTCGGCGACCTGATCCGTACCGGCGAAGTCCTGGGCGACCTCTACGAGGTGTTCAAGAACTACCGTAAGGGCATCACCAAGGGCCTGCTGAAGATCCTGTCGAAGATGGGCATCTCCACCGTCACGTCCTACCGCGGCGCGCAATTGTTCGAAGCCATCGGCCTGTCGGAAGAAGTTTGCGAGATGAGCTTCCGTGGCGTGCCGAGCCGCATCAAGGGTGCGCGTTTCGTCGACATCGAAGCCGAGCAGAAAGCCCTGGCCGCCGAAGCCTGGAGCGCGCGCAAGCCGATCCAGCAAGGCGGCCTGCTGAAGTTCGTGCACGGTGGCGAATACCACGCCTACAACCCGGACGTGGTCAACACCCTGCAAGCCGCCGTGCAGCAAGGCGACTACGCCAAGTTCAAGGAATACACCGCGCTGGTGGATAACCGCCCGGTGTCGATGATCCGCGACCTGTTCAAGGTGAAAACCCTGGACACGCCGCTGGCCATCAGCGAGATCGAGCCACTGGAATCGATCCTCAAGCGTTTCGACTCCGCCGGTATTTCCCTGGGCGCCTTGTCGCCTGAGGCTCACGAAGCCCTGGCCGAAGCCATGAACCGCCTGGGTGCGCGTTCCAACTCCGGCGAAGGCGGTGAAGACCCGGCGCGCTACGGCACCATCAAGAGCTCGAAAATCAAGCAGGTCGCCACTGGCCGCTTTGGTGTGACCCCGGAATACCTCGTCAACGCCGAAGTGCTGCAGATCAAGGTTGCCCAGGGCGCCAAGCCGGGCGAAGGCGGGCAACTTCCAGGCGGCAAGGTCAATGGCCTGATCGCCAAGCTGCGTTATGCAGTGCCGGGCGTGACATTGATTTCGCCGCCGCCGCACCACGACATCTACTCGATCGAGGATTTGTCGCAGCTGATTTTCGACCTCAAACAAGTCAACCCGCAGGCCCTGGTCTCGGTGAAACTGGTCGCGGAAGCCGGCGTGGGCACCATCGCCGCCGGTGTGGCCAAGGCCTATGCCGACCTGATCACCATCTCCGGCTACGACGGCGGCACCGGCGCTTCGCCGCTGACCTCCATCAAGTACGCCGGCGCACCGTGGGAACTGGGCCTGGCCGAGACTCACCAGACCCTGCGCGGCAACGACCTGCGCGGCAAAGTCCGGGTGCAGACCGACGGTGGCCTGAAAACCGGCCTCGACGTGATCAAGGCTGCAATCCTCGGCGCCGAAAGCTTCGGCTTCGGCACCGCGCCAATGATCGCCCTGGGCTGCAAATACCTGCGCATCTGCCACCTGAACAACTGCGCCACCGGCGTGGCCACTCAGAACGAGAAGCTGCGCAAGGACCACTACATCGGTACCGTCGACATGGTGGTGAATTTCTTCACCTACGTCGCCGAGGAAACCCGTGAGTGGCTGGCCAAGCTGGGCGTGCGTTCCCTGGAAGAGCTGATCGGCCGTACCGACCTGCTGGACATCCTCGAAGGCCAGACCGCCAAGCAACAGCACCTGGACCTGACGCCGTTGTTGGGCAGCGATCACATCCCGGCCGACAAGCCACAGTTCTGCCAGGTTGACCGCAACCCGCCGTTCGACAAGGGCCTGCTGGCCGAGAAGATGGTCGAGATGGCCACTTCGTCGATCAACGACGCGAGCGGCGGCGAATTCGCCCTGGATATCTGCAACTGCGACCGTTCCATCGGCGCACGCATTTCCGGCGAAATCGCGCGCAAGCACGGCAACCAGGGCATGGCCAAGGCGCCGATCACCTTCCGCTTCAAGGGCACCGCTGGCCAGAGCTTCGGCGTATGGAACGCCGGTGGCCTGAACATGTACCTCGAAGGCGACGCCAACGACTACGTGGGCAAGGGCATGACCGGCGGCAAGCTGGTGATCGTCCCGCCAGTGGGCAGCGTCTACAAGACTCAAGACAGTGCCATCATCGGCAACACCTGCCTGTACGGCGCAACCGGCGGCAAGCTGTTTGCCGCGGGCACGGCCGGTGAGCGTTTCGCAGTGCGTAACTCCGGTGCCCACACCGTGGTTGAAGGCACGGGCGATCACTGCTGCGAGTACATGACCGGTGGTTTTGTCGCGGTGCTGGGCAAGACCGGCTACAACTTCGGTTCGGGCATGACCGGCGGTTTCGCCTACGTGCTCGACCAGGACAACACCTTCGTCGACAAGGTGAACCACGAGTTGGTGGAGATCCAGCGGATCAGCGGCGAAGCGATGGAATCCTATCGCAACCACTTGCAGCATGTGCTGGACGAATATGTCGAGGAAACCAACAGCGAATGGGGTCGCAACCTCGCTGAAAACCTCGATGACTACCTGCGTCGTTTCTGGCTGGTCAAGCCCAAGGCTGCCAACCTGAAATCGTTGCTTTCCAGCATCCGTGCCAACCCGCAGTGATATGCGCCTGAAGAGTTTGATGAGGTTTTAACATGGCTGAACGTCTGAATAACGACTTCCAGTTCATCGATGTCGGGCGCAAAGATCCGAAGAAGAAACTGTTGCGTCAACGCAAGAAAGAGTTCGTGGAAATCTACGAGCCCTTCAAACCCCAGCACTCGGCCGACCAGGCCCACCGCTGCCTGGGTTGCGGTAACCCGTATTGCGAATGGAAGTGCCCGGTGCACAACTTCATTCCGAACTGGCTGAAGCTGGTGGCCGAGGGCAACATCCTCGCCGCCGCCGAGCTGTCTCACCAGACCAACACCCTGCCGGAAGTGTGCGGCCGGGTGTGCCCGCAGGACCGTCTGTGCGAGGGTGCGTGCACCCTCAACGACGGCTTCGGCGCGGTGACCATCGGTTCGGTGGAGAAGTACATCACCGACACCGCGTTCGCCATGGGCTGGCGCCCGGACATGTCCAAGGTCAAGCCGACCGGCAAGCGCGTCGCGATCATCGGCGCGGGCCCGGCGGGCCTGGGCTGTGCCGACGTGCTGGTACGTGGCGGCGTGACCCCGGTGGTGTTCGACAAGAACCCGGAAATCGGTGGCCTGCTGACCTTCGGCATCCCCGAGTTCAAGCTGGAAAAAACCGTACTGAGCCATCGTCGCGAAGTCTTCACCGGCATGGGTATCGAGTTCCGCCTCAATACCGAAATCGGCAAGGACGTGACCATGGAGCAACTGCTCGAAGAATACGATGCCGTGTTCATGGGCATGGGCACCTACACCTACATGAAGGGTGGCTTCGCCGGTGAAGACCTGCCGGGCGTGTACGACGCTCTGGACTTCCTGATCGCCAACGTCAACCGCAACCTGGGCTTTGAAAAGTCGCCGGAAGATTTCGTCGACATGAAAGGCAAGAAGGTCGTGGTGCTGGGCGGTGGTGATACCGCGATGGACTGCAACCGCACTTCGATTCGCCAGGGCGCCAAGTCGGTGACCTGTGCCTACCGTCGTGACGAAGCCAACATGCCGGGTTCGCGCAAAGAGGTGAAGAACGCCAAGGAAGAAGGCGTGAAATTCCTCTACAACCGCCAGCCGATCGCTATCGTCGGTGAAGACCGTGTCGAAGGCGTGAAAGTGGTCGAGACCCGTCTCGGCGAACCGGATGCCCGTGGCCGTCGCAGCCCCGAGCCGATCCCGGGTTCCGAAGAGATCATCCCGGCAGACGCCGTGGTCATCGCCTTCGGTTTCCGCCCAAGCCCGGCGCCGTGGTTCGAGCAGTTCGAAATCCAGACCGACAGCCAGGGCCGCGTTGTAGCCCCGGAACAAGGCCAGTACAAACACCAGACCAGCAACCCGAAAATCTTCGCCGGTGGCGACATGGTGCGCGGTTCTGACCTGGTAGTGACGGCCATCTTCGAAGGCCGCAACGCCGCCGAAGGGATCCTGGATTACCTGCAGGTCTGACCCCGATCCCGGATTGAAATGGGATCAAAATGTGGGAGCGGGCTTGCTCGCGAATGCGGTATATCAGTCACCAGATGTGTTGGCTGACCCACCGCTTTCGCGAGCAAGCCCGCTCCCACATTTGTTTTGTGGCGCTTTCATATCCGCGACAAATTGACCCGATAGACAAAAGGCACGGCTCTTGCCGTGCCTTTTGCGTCGCGCTCTGAGAAAATGCCCGCACTTTTTTTGCGGATGCCGACATGACTGCCCTCAAGAACGACCGTTTCCTTCGTGCCCTGCTCAAGCAACCCGTGGACGTCACCCCTGTGTGGATGATGCGCCAGGCCGGTCGCTACCTGCCGGAATACCGCGCCAGTCGCGCCCACGCCGGCGACTTCATGAGCCTGTGCATGAACCCGGAGTTCGCCTGCGAAGTCACCATGCAACCGCTGGACCGCTATCCACAGCTGGATGCGGCCATCCTGTTCTCCGATATCCTGACCATCCCTGATGCCATGGGCCAGGGCCTGTACTTCGAAACCGGCGAAGGCCCGCGTTTCAAGAAAGTCGTCAGCACCCTGGCCGATATCGAAGCCCTGCCGATCCCCGATCCCCACAAGGACCTGGGCTACGTCATGGACGCGGTCAGCACCATCCGCCGCGAGCTGAACGGCCGCGTGCCGCTGATCGGCTTCTCCGGCAGCCCGTGGACCCTGGCCACCTACATGGTCGAAGGCGGCTCGTCGAAAGACTTCCGCAAGACCAAGGCCATGCTGTACGACAACCCGCAAGCCATGCACCTGCTGCTGGACAAGCTGGCGCAGTCGGTCACCTCCTACCTCAACGGCCAGATCATGGCCGGCGCTCAGGCGGTGCAGATTTTCGACACCTGGGGTGGCAACCTGTCGGCGGCGGCGTACCAGGAGTTCTCCCTGGCCTACATGCGCAAGATCGTCAGCGGCTTGATCCGCGAACACGAAGGCCGCAAAGTGCCGGTGATCATGTTCACCAAGGGCGGCGGCCTGTGGCTGGAAAGCATCGCCGACGCCGGCGCCGACGCGCTGGGCCTGGACTGGACCTGCGACCTCGGCGAAGCCCGTCGCCGCGTGGGCAACAAGGTTGCGCTGCAAGGCAACATGGACCCGACCGTGCTGTACGCCAAGCCGGAAGCCATCCGTACTGAAGTGGGCCGCATCCTCGCCAGCTACGGCAAAGGCAGTGGTCACGTGTTCAACCTTGGCCACGGCATTACTCCGGAAGTTGATCCGGAGCACGCAGGCGCGTTCCTGCGGGCGGTGCACGAGTTGTCGGCGCAGTATCACGAGTGATCGCGCGGCAATGAAAAAGCCCGGCAGATGCCGGGCTTTTTTGTAAGCGCTGGTTAAGCCTTGGCTTCCTGCAACGGCGGTAACTTCGCCAGCTTCAACGCCACCAGCAACGCGACGATCAACAGCGCGACGATAAACCCGCCAATCCCGTTCCACCCGGCGTAGTGCCAGAAGAAACCGCCCGCCGTCCCCGCAATACTCGACCCAACGTAGTAACTGAACAGGTACAGCGAAGACGCCTGGCCCTTGGCTTTCAGTGCGCGGCGGCCGATCCAGCTGCTGGCCACCGAGTGGGCGCCGAAGAAGCCGAAGGTGAAGATCAACATGCCGGGCACTACCAGCCACAGCGGGGTAAACAGCGTCAGGGCGATACCGCCGAGCATCAGCACGATGGTGCCCCAGAGCACTCGGCGACGGCCCAGGCGGTCGGCCAGGGAGCCGATTTTCGCCGAGCTGTAGATACCCGAGAGGTAGACCAGCGACAGCAGGCCTACCACGGCCTGGCTCAAATCGTACGGGTCCGCCAGCAAGCGGTAGCCGATGTAGTTGAACATCGTCACAAAGGCGCCCATCAGCACGAAGGCTTCGAGGAACAGCCACGGCAGGCCGGCGTCCTTGAAGTGCATGGTGAAGCCGTCCATCAGGCTGCGCGGGTGCAGGGTGCTGGCGCGGAAGTTGCGCGATTCGGGGAGGATCTTCCAGAACACCGTGGCTGCGATCAGCGCCAGGGCGCCGATGATCAGCATCGCCGTGTGCCAGCTGACGAAGTCGATCAGCACACCGATGATCAAGCGGCCGCTCATGCCGCCAATGGCGTTACCACCGATGTACAAACCCATGGCCAGGCCGATGTGTTGCGGGTGGATCTCTTCACTCAGGTAGGTCATGGCCACCGCTGCCAGGCCGCTGAGGGACAGGCCCACCAGTGCGCGCATCAGCAGGATGCCTTCCCAGCTTGGCATCAAGCCGCTGGCGATGGTGCACAGTGCGGCGCAGAACAGCGCGGCAACCATCACCGGCTTGCGCCCCAGGGTGTCGGAAATCGGCCCGGTGATCAGCAGGCCAATGGCGAGCATGCCGGTGGCCACCGAGAGAATCAGGCTGCTTTGCGCGGCATTGATGGAAAATTCGTGGGACAGCGCCGGCATCATCGGCTGTACGCAGTAGAGCAGGGCGAAAGTGGCGAAACCGCCGGAGAACAGCGCCAGCACCGTGCGCATGAACATCGGGGTGCCTTTTTCGATGTACTGCTCGTTGAGCTGTGCCACCACTTCATCGAGGGCGGTGGGCGGTACTTCTTGAGCAAGCGGAGCGACAGCAGATTTCACGCGGGACCTCGGGGAGGAAAGGCTGCCAGGGCTGGCAATGCAAAAAAGAATATAGCTCCCTATTGATTCTTTCCAATATATTGTTCGACCTGTTTAAGAGCTTTTACGACCTAATGAGGTTTTCATGGAATTGCGCCACCTGCGTTACTTCATCGCCGTGGCTGAAGAGCTGCATTTTGGCCGCGCCGCGCAGGTGCTGGGGATCTCCCAGCCGCCCCTGAGCCAGCAGATCCAGGCGCTGGAGCAGGAGATAGGTGCGCGGTTGTTTGAGCGTACCAATCGTCGGGTCGAGCTGAGCGAGGCCGGCAGGTTGTTCCTGCAAGAGGCGCGGTTGGTGCTGGCGCAGGTGGATAAAGCGGCGGACGTGGCACGTCGGGCGCAGCTGGGGGAACTGGGGGAGTTGAAGATTGGCTTCACCTCTTCTGCGCCGTTCAACTCCAGCATCCCACAGGCGATCTTCGCGTTTCGCCAGGCATTCCCGGCGGTGCATTTGAATCTGCAGGAGATGAGCAGCACGGAAGTGGCCGAGTCGCTGGTGGATGAGTCGATTCAGGTGGGGTTGATGCGACCGTTGCCGTTGCCCGATTCCTTGAGCGTCGTGGAACTGATGCGCGAGCCCTTGGTGGCCGTGCTGAACGCCGGGCATCCGCTGGTGGAGGGCAGTGAGCGTGGTTTGCACCTGGCGCAATTGGCCGAAGAGCCGTTTGTGTTTTTCCCGCGGACTTACGGCAGCGGCCTGTATGCCCAATTGATGAGCCTGGCGCGTGATGCCGGCTTCAGCCCGCATTTCGCCCAGGAGGCCGGGGAGGCAATGACCATCATTGGCCTGGTGGCGGCGGGGTTGGGTGTCTCGGTGTTGCCGGCGTCGTATCAGCGGATCCGCATTGATGGTGTGGTGTATCGCACGTTACTGGATCAGGAGGCGGTGACGGCGGTGTGGCTGGTGCAGCGCAAGGGTCAGCAGACGCCGATGGCCAAGGCGTTTGTCGAGTTGCTGACCCGTAAGGCATTGGTATGACCGACGCATAACCTGTGGCGAGGGAGCTTGCTCCCGCTGGGCTGCGCAGCAGCCCCGAAACCCGACGACTGAGTTTTACCAGGCAACCTTCAATCGCAGGTTTCAGGGGCGCTTCGCGCCCCAACGGGAGCAAGCTCCCTAGCCACAGGGAAGCGGGTGTTTCAGTTCTGCTTCGACGTCCCGGTCTGCTGGAGCAACTGCGCCGTGTCACTCACACCATTGGTGCGCAACGCCGCCAGGATGTCACGGTCCAGCATGCTCACCCAGCGGTTGTAGTTGCGGTGAATCTTGCCGTCCTTGTAGCCCAGGTCGCGGCTGTCGCGGTAGGTGATGGCGTAGCTGGTGGCGGTGTAGCGAATGTCGATTTCAGCGTGGAACTGGTTGCGCACGTTGATCTCGGCCTGCACCAGTTGCGGGCTCAGGCGCTGCACCACCCATTGGCGTTTGTTCAAGGCCGCGATAATGGTCTGCTTCATTTTTTCTTCGTTGACCTGCGGGTTCGCCGGCAAGTCGTGCTGGGTGTTGAGCACCGGTTTGTTGGTGCAGCCAGCGGTGGTGAGCAGGGCCAAAGCGACCAGTGTTGCGCGTAGCAGGGAAGACATTCCATTTCTCCAGTCAGTAAAAAAACTTAGACCCAGCGGCGGAAGATCAGCGAAGTGTTGACGCCGCCAAAGGCAAAATTGTTGTTCATCACGTAGTCGCTGTGCAGCTCGCGGAACTCACCTTGCAGGTAGTCCAGCTCGCCGCAGCGCGGGTCGACTTCGTCGAGGTTGAAGGTGTGCACGTATTGGTTGCGGTTCATCATCTCGATGCTGAACCACGACTCCAGCGCGCCGCATGCACCCAGGGTGTGGCCGAGGAAACTCTTCTGCGAACTGATGGGCATGCGGCTGCCGAACAGGCTGCTGGTGGCCAGGGTTTCGGCGATGTCGCCTTGGTCGGTGGCGGTGCCATGGCCGTTCACATAGCCGATCGCGTCGGGCGCAAGCCCCGCATCTTCCAATGCCAGTTCCATGGCGCGGCGCATGGTGGCCTGTTCCGGGCGGGTGGTGTGCTGGCCGTCGGCGTTGCTGCCGAAGCCGACGATTTCCGCGTGGATATGCGCGCCACGGGCCAGTGCATGTTCCAGCTCTTCGAGCACCAGGATGCCGCCGCCTTCGCCGATCACCAGGCCGTCGCGGCCACTGTCGTAGGGACGCGGGCTGGTTTGTGGTGCATCGTTTTTCAGGCTGGTGGCGTACAGCGCATCGAACACCATGGCTTCGGTAGGGCACAGCTCTTCGGCGCCACCTGCCAACATCAGCGGCAGGCGGCCGAACTTGATGGCTTCATAGGCGTAGCCGATGCCCTGGCTGCCGCTGGTGCACGCGCTGGACGTGGGGATCAGCCGGCCGGTGAGGCCGAAGAAAATGCTGATATTCGCCGCCGTGGTGTGGGGCATCATCCGCACGTAGGAGTTGGCGTTCAGCCCCTCGGCCACCGAGTTCAGCAGCATATTGCCGAAGGCCTTGATCTCGTCGGTGCTGCCGGTGGACGAGCCACAGGCCACGCCCATGCGCCCGTCCTTGATCGACTCGTCGCCCAGCAAGCCGGCGTCTTTGAGCGCCTGCTCCGCCGCCCATACCGCTAGCCGGGAAACCCGGCCCATGCTGCGCAGTTGCTTGCGGGTCCAGTGGGCGGGCACCACGAAATCATCGATCGGCCCGGCCAGCCGGGTGTTCAGTTCGGTGAAACGGTCCCACTCGTCCATGCGCCGGATGCCGCTGCGGTTGGCGCGGAAGTTGGCGGCGATGGTTGCCCAATCGCTGCCCAGGGACGTAACGCCGGCCATGCCGGTGACCACCACACGTTTCATCAGCACAGGCCTCCATTCACGGCCAGCACTTGGCGGGTGATGTAGCCGGCTTCTGCCGACATCAGGAAATTCACCGCCCCGGCGACTTCTTCCGGAGTGCCCATGCGCTGGGCGGGGATCATTTTCATCAGCTCTTCCACCGGTACGTTCTCATCGAGCATCGCGGTGTCGATCAGCCCGGGGGCCACGCAATTGACGGTGATCTTGCGCTTGCCCAGCTCGATGGCCAGGGCCTTGGCGGCGCCGATCAGGCCGGCCTTGGACGCGCTGTAGTTGACCTGGCCGCGGTTGCCGATCAGCCCGGATACCGAGGTGATGCACACGATCCGCCCGGCGGCGCGACGACGAATCATCGGCATCATCACCGGGTGCAGCACGTTGTAGAAACCGTCGAGGTTGGTGCGCATCACCACGTCCCAATCGTCTTCCGACAGCGCTGGAAACGCGCCGTCGCGCGTCAGGCCCGCATTGAGCACCACGCCGTAATACGCGCCATGGGCTTCCACGTCGGCTTCAAGGATCTCCTTGCAGCTGGCGCGGTCCGCCACATCGAATTGCAACACCCGGGCCTTGCGCCCCAGCGCTTCGATTTCGACCTGCACCGCATCCGCCTCGGCACGCCCGCTGCGGCAGTGCAGCACGATGTCGTGCCCGGCCTGGGCCAGGCGCACAGCGATAGCGCGGCCGATGCCACGGCTGGAGCCGGTCACCAATACGGATTCAGTCATGGCGTGGTGTCCTTCGATTCATCTAAATAGTTGGCCGCCTGGGGCGGTCGAAATACGTTCAAGCGCGCGCTGGCCTGGATGCCGTGACCGGTGAGGTGGCATTCGAACACACCCATGCCGTTGTCGTCTTCCAGGGAGCGCAGGCCGTGGATGGTCAGCTCGGTGCCGGCGGGAAAGTGCTCGACGTTGCACTCGAACTTGCGCGTGCCCAGCAGGAAGCCCAACTCCACGGCTTCACCTTTCTGGCGCGCGCGGCAACCGGCGTAGGCCGCGACGCTTTGCGCCATCAACTCAATGCCGACCCACGCGGGCAGGCTGCCGTCAGCGCGGTTGAAAAGCCCGCCGGGCTTGACCGTCAGGCGGGTCTGGATCTGTTCTTCATCAAAGCTCAGGACCTGATCGATCAGGATCATGTCACCGGCGTGGGGCAGCAGTTCGGCGAGCGGCCAATCAGTCATGGGGCGTCTCCGATAATCAGGCTGACGTTGTTGCCGCCGAAGGCAAACGAGTTGCTCATCAGGCAGCGTTTTTCCAGGGCGTCGCCGGGCGACGCCCACTTCAGTACGGGCAGGCCGGGGTCCGCCTGGCCATCCCAGACATGGGGCGGCACTACGCCTTCTGCCAGGCTCAGCCAGCAGAACGCCGCTTCCAGCGCGCCGGCGGCGCCCAGGGTGTGGCCGGTCATGGGTTTGGTCGAGGAGCAGGCTACGCCGTCCGGGAACAGGGTCGCGACCGCCAGGCTTTCCATGGCATCGTTATGTTGGGTAGCGGTGCCGTGCAGGTTCAGGTAACCGATTTGTCCGGGCGCCAGTTGTGCGCTGGCCAGGGCCTTGCGCATCGCTTGCAACGCACCCTTGCCGGTAGGCTCGGGGGCGGAAATATGGTGGGCGTCGCAACTGGCACCACTGCCCAGCAGTGCGACCGGCGCCGGGGTTTTGCTCATCAGGAACAACACGGCGGCTTCGCCGATATTGATGCCGTTGCGGTTCAGCGAAAACGGATTGCAGCGCTCTGCCGAAACCGCCTCCAGCGACGAAAAACCATTGAGGGTCAGCTTGCACAGCGTGTCGACACCACCGCAGATCACCGCATCGCACACGCCCAGGTCCAACAGGCGTTGGGCACTCATCAGCGCTCGTGCGCTGGAGGTGCAGGCGGTGGAAATCACGTAGGCCGGGCCGCTCAGTTGCAGCCAGTCGGCGAGGAAATCGGCCGGGGCGCCAAGCGCCTGTTGCTGATAGTCGTAGTCGGCGGGGAACTGGTTTTCCCGCAGATAGTGGGCGATGCCACGGCTGGCTTCATCGATGCCCGAGGTGCTGGTGCCGAGCACGATGCCAATGCGCGACGCGCCGAACGTCTGGATCGCTTGCCGGATCTCGTCGTCAATCTGCAACGCGGCTTCCAGCAGCAACTGGTTATTGCGGCTGCGATGGGATTCCAGCCCGGGCGGTATCGCCGCCAGTTCACCGTGCACAGCGGCCACCGGCAACACACGCTCCGGCACCCAGCCGCTTTCGGCGCGCATGCCGGAGCAGTCGCCGGCAAACAGGCTGCGGCTGACTTCGCGCTTGTCGCGGCCCAGGGCGCAGATCACGCCGAGGGCATTGAGGTAGGCGCTCATCGGGCAGCCCCTAGCGGCGAGATGTGGTAGGTCAGGTGTTGCCCGATCACGTCCACGCGAAACACCAGGGAGGAGTGATAGGTGATCTTCCAGTGGGACGGCAGGGTGCGGATCAGGTCCATTTCCTGGGTCCCGGGGTACAGCCTGGAAACTTCATCCGCCGAGGTCAGGGCGAACAACAGCGCGGCAAACAATTCACGCGCCTGGGGATTGGGCGGCAGCAGACCGTCGGCCTGCCAGGCGCCATTGATCAGCATCTGCCGAGCCTGGGGAATGCCCAGCGGGTCCATCATCGACCAGCGGATCCCGCCGCCTTCGCGCTGCATCACCAGCAACCAGTCCTGGCGTTGGCCATCCTGTTCGCGCTGCACATGCAGTTGCAACGGCAGGCTCAGCACCGGGTTTTTCGACGGCAACGGCGGCTGGCTGGCGCAGGCACTCAGCAGCAACAGGCAACCGATCAACAGCATTCGGATCATGTTTCAGTGCTCGCCAGAGGTTTACGGGCAACCACGTTGACCAAGGTTTCTTCGCGCTGGCCGGCCGGTTTTGGCTGGCGCAGGCCCCAGCGCTCAAGCAGGCCGAAATCGGTGGCGCGGCTCCACCACAGGTACGGGTACGAGACGTTCTGCGGGCCGAACTCAAAGCCCTGCTCGCGAATCATCTCAAGGTACTCCTCGGCGCTTTTCTGCACATGCATCGGGTGACGAAACAGCCAGCGGATTACCCAAGTGTCGATATAGGCCTCGGTGGATTCGGCAAACAGCAGGTAGCCGCCCGGCTTGAGCACCCGATAGAACTCTTTCAGGGCGCGATGCTGTTCCACCAGATGATGGAAGGTCTGGTGACAGAACAGCACGTCGACACTGGCGTCGGCCACGTCGAGGGTCGCGCAGTCGCTGCCGATCAACTCGATGGCGATGCCCTGGCGCGCGGCTTCGGCGCGGCTCAGGTCGAGGCTGTGGGGGTCGGCGTCGAGGCCGATCAGGCGTTCGGGGGCGAACACCTGCTGCAGGTACTGGAACGACTTGCCCTGGCCGCAGCCGGCGTCCAGCAGTACCGGAGCAACCGGCAGCGGGTCGCTGAACAGGCTGCGCAGGTCGTTGATGGCCACGCGCAGCACATGGTGCTGCCAGGTGTGGCTGCGCAGGAACCAGAAGCCGAATTTGGTTTCTTCGACGTAGTTTTTACTCAGGTATTGGCTGCTCATCTCATCTTCCTTGTCCCGGACGGGCTGGCCCACGGCGCCAGCATGAAGCTGAACGCCAGCCCCAGGCTCACCGACAGCCCAAAATTACTCACCGCCGGTGTGCTGGAAATAGCCAGCAGGCCGAACGATAGCCAAGTAGTCACGGCCGCCAACAGTGTGCCCAACAGGCTCACGGCGGCGCCGCCAATTTGTTCACGCATCAGGATCGCGTAGTCGACGCTGATGGCGGTCACCAGCAGCAGGCCGAACAGGCTGAACAACGTCAGCGGCTGCCCCAGCCAACCCAGGCTGGCCAGGCTGCACAGCGCCGCCAGCAACGGCAGGGCGACGATGCGCAAGGCGCCGCCGAAGCCGAACGGCAGGATCAGCAGCAGTACGATCAACACGCAGGACATCAATTTCAATTCCGCCGCGCTGATCTGTGTGGCGGCGAACACCTGGTTCAAGTCGCCGAGGCGATCCACCAACTGCACGCCGGGCAGATCCAGGGCCTGCACCCGCAGCAAGGCCGGGTTGTTCAAGCCTTGCAGGCTCACCATCGCCGCCACGCCACCGTCGACATTCCCCAGCCACAGCGTGCGCCACGGCTCGGCCAGCGGGCCGACCAGTGCTGCGTCGATGTCTTCGGTGGGCAAGGCCTGCAACTGGGTCAGCTCGGCTTGCAGCGCGCTGGCCGGTACGCCGAGGTCCAGCAATGGCTGCCAGTACTGCGGCAGTTGGTTCAGGGCTTCACGCAGTTGCTGTTGCTCCGCCGGCGCGCTGACCAACTGATTGAGCGCCAGGTAACCCTGGAGCTTGTCCATGTTCACCAACTGATCCAGGCGCTGGCTCAGCGCGGCCTGGCGTTCCAGCAACTGCTGCTGGTTGTCCGCCCGCACGAGGAAGAACTGGCTGGTGGGCTGGAACCCGGTAATCCGCGCAACGGCCTGGGCTTCCTGCAGCAACTGCGGCGGCGCACCGATCCACTGGCGGATATCGTTTTTGCTGTTCAGGTGCCACAGCCCACCGGCGCAAAACACCAACACCAGTACCAGCAACACCGGGCTTGGCAGGCGCTTGAGCAGCGACTCGCGCACGCTCAGCAGGAACTCGGCAATGCGCAGGGGCCATTGCGCCGGGCGCAGCTCGACGCCTTTGAGCAAGGCCGGCAACAGGCACACGGCCGACAGGTAAGCGCCCACCAGACCGGCAGCGGAGAACACCGCGATTTGCGTCAGCGCCGGGAACGGCGTCCACGCCAGGGCCAGGTAACCGATGCAACTGGTGGCCAGGCTCAGGCTCAGGCCCGGCAAGGTCAGGCGCAAGGCCGGCCAACTGCGCCAAGGGCTCATGCTCCAGCTCTTGGACAGGTAATGCAGCGGGTAATCCACCGCCACGCCGATCAGGCTCGAGCCCAGCACCAGCGTGATCACATGCATATGCCCGAACAGCGCCACACAGGCCACCGCACCAAACAGCATGCCCACCAGCACCGGCACGAACGCCAGCAACACCCGCCAGCGGCGGAACGCAAGCAGCAGCAATAACAGGATGCCTACCGTCGCGCCGCCGCCGACCCAAGTGATTTCCCGGGTGGCCTGCTGCTGACCATTGGCTGCATACAGCAGGCCGCTTGCGGCGAGCAATTGCGCGCCTTGCTGGTCGGCCTGCTCGCGGCTGGCCTTGAGCAGGTCAGCCACTTGCAGCGGCAGTTTCATGTCGAAGGCATTGCCGGTGGTGCGGGCCCGCAGCAGTACCCAGCTTTTGCCGTCGGCATCGGCGATCAGCGCGCCGCTGCCGATATCCAGCTGCACCGAACCGTGTTGCGGCTGGCTGTTCTGGATGCGCCCGGTGAGGCCCAGCCAATCGTCCTGGCTCGGCACCAGGCTGAAGCCGGTGAACGGGTCGAACAGCGCCTGAACCCGCTGCTGAATAAACGCCTGGGGCTCGTCGATCAGTTGCTCGCGATCCTTGGCCGAGAGCATCGCCAGCCGGCCTTGCAGCAACTGCTGACGCAGGGCCGGCAGGTCGGCTTGGAGGTTCCACTGGACCTTTTCAAACAGGCCGCTGGCTTGCCAGGCTTCGCCCAATTGCGTCGCCATGGCCATGGCTTTTTGTCGATCGGCATGCCCCACCAGCACCAGCATTTCGCGGTTCAGCGGTTCCTGCATGCGCTGTTCGGCGCGCAGCTCCAGCGCATCCGGCGCGGTGCCGGGCACCAGTTCCATCAGGTTCGCCGACAGCGGTGCGCCATGGCGCCATTGCCAGCCCGCCAGGGCCAACACGGCCACCAGCAGGATCAGGAACAGGCGCGGCAACCAGCGTTCACTCGGCAAAGTCGTGTTGCTCCGCGTCGCTCAAGGGCTGGCTGCTGGTGCTGTCCTGCATGCGCAGTACGGTGCTGTCGCCCTGGGTTTCCAGCAGCTCGATCTTCTGCACCAGTTCGCCGCCGTCGATATTGATTTGGGTGAACACCTGCTTGAGCAGCAGCGAGCGCGGGATCAGCGTGAGTTTCCACTGCTGGGCTTCGCCTTGCAGTTGCAGCTCGAAGTCACGCTGCAAGCCGCTGCTGTCGCCCTGTAACACGGCGAGGAACAAACGGTTCTGCTCGGCGCCGGCGCTCTTGTTCGGCAGCAATTGCCAGCCGTTGGCGTCACGCCGGGCGATGCCGTTGGCGCTGATGCGGTATTCCTGTTGCAGCGGGGTTTTCAGCAGCCACAGCAGGCCGTGATCCTTGGCCAGGACAAACGTGCCCTTGCTGACCAGCGGTTGCGGTAGGGCGCGCAGGTGTTTTTCCTGGGTGAAGTTGCCGTGGATCACCGACGGTTTTGCAAGCTGATCGCTGAGTTGCTGCAGGTCGAAAGCATGGGCCAGGCCTGGAATGCCCAACAACAGAATGAAGGCGATTCCTGTGGGAGCGGCGGTGCGACGATTCGACTTGCTCGCGAAGAACCTGAGGGCGCCACGGGGTGTCAGGCGGCCTGCGTTATCGTTGACGATTTTCGCGAGCAAGTCGAATCGTCGCACCGCCGCTCCCACAGGGAATCTCATTTCAAGGCTCTCTCTATGGCGTCAGTGAATATTTTTGGCGACGCCAACTGCATTTCGCGGCTGGCAATTTCCACCGCCACTTGCACGGTGCTGGCGCGGGTCAGACGCTCACCGGTGGCCTTGTCGCTGATCAGGTAATTGACCTTCAAGCGGTTCTCCCACTCCACCAGGCTGGCGCGCACGTTGATGGTCTGGCCGAAGGTCGCGCCGCGCACATAGCGCAGCTGCATGTCGATCACCGGCCAGGCGTAGCCCGCTTCCAGCATCGCCGTGTAGTTGTGGCCGAGCTTGTCCAGCAAGGCGCAGCGGGCGACTTCCAGGTACTTTACGTAGTGCCCGTGCCACACCACGTTCATGGTGTCGATGTCGAAAAACGGCACGAGGATTTCAGTGTCGCAGTGCAACACGCCGGGGCTACGCATGCAGCCTCCAGTGTTGCTCGGCGATGCGTTTCAGGCACAGGCGCAGTTCGCCTTCCAGGGCGCGGTCTTCGATGACCGGCGGGAAGTCCTTGGCCAGCTCGTCGTGCATGGCGGCCAGCGCCGGCGGCAGCGGGCGCGCATCTTCAGCCTGGGCCCGTAGCCATACGCCCTGGTTGGCGGCGAGCAAGGTGGCGGCGGCGACTTGTTCGGTCAGTTCCAGCACACGAATCGCATCGCGGGCGGCGATGGTGCCCATGCTCACCTTGTCCTGGTTGTGGCACTCGGTGGAGCGCGAGAACACGCTGGCCGGCATGGTGTTTTTCAGCGCTTCGGCGGTCCAGGCGCTGGTGCCGATCTGCACAGCCTTGAAGCCGTGGTTGATCATCGCCCGCTCGGCTGGCGCACCGGACAAATTGCTCGGCAAGCCGTGGTTGTAACGCACGTCCACCAGCAGCGCGAGCTGGCGGTCCAGCAGGTCGGCGACGTTGGCCACCAGGGTCTTGAGGCTGTCCATGGCGAACGCGATGTGGCCGCCGTAGAAGTGGCCGCCGTGCAGTACGCGTTCTTCTTCGGCGTCGATGATCGGGTTGTCGTTGGCGCTGTTGAGTTCGATCTCGATGAACGAGCGCAACCAGTTCAGGCTGTCGGCCAGCACGCCCAGGACGTGGGGCGCGCAGCGCAGGGAGTAACGGTCTTGCAGGCGATGCAGCGGCGCGGTCGGCGCGTCAATCGCCAGATCCTTGCGCAGCCAGGCGGCGACTTGCATCTGCCCCGGGTGTGGCTTGGCGGCGAACAGGCGCTCGTCGAAATGCTCCGGATTGCCTTGCAGCGCCACCACGTTCAGCGCGGTGATGCGCGTGGCCAGTTGCAGCAGGTAGTCGGCGCGGGCGAAGGCCAGGCAGGCGAGGCCGGTCATCACGGCGGTGCCGTTCATCAGCGCCAGGGCCTCTTTCGGGCGCAGTACCAGCGGGTCCCAGCCCAGCTCGCGGTGCACCTCCGCCGCCTGGCGGCGTTCGCCACGGAACATCACTTCGCGCTCACCGGACAAGGTTGCGGCCACGTAGGACAGCGGCGTCAAGTCACCGCTGGCGCCTACCGAGCCTTCTTCCGGAATCAGCGGCAGCACGTCGAATTCCAGGAACGCGTGCAGGCGCTCCAGCAACTCCACGCGCACGCCCGACACGCCATGGCACAGCGACTGCAACCGCGCCGCCAGCACCGCGCGGGTGGCTTGCGCATCCAGCAACTTGCCCAGGCCGCAGCCGTGGAACGTGTAGAGGTGGCGGGGCAGCGCTTCGACGTGCTCCAGCGGCACCGCCACCACGCACGAGTCGCCGTAGCCGGTGGTCACGCCGTAGATCACGCCTTCCTTGTCCAGCAACGAATCCAGGAACTGCGCGCCCTTGGCGATGCGCTGGCGGTACTTGGCATCAGCCTGCAGTTGAGTCGGCGCCTGACGGTTGGCCAGGGCCAGCACGTCTTCGATGCGCAGGGGAATTTCGCCGAAGGTTACCGGCTTAAGATGCGTCGTCATCGGTCTTCCAGAAAGGGTAAAAGTTGAACCATTGTTGGGGCGCTTCCAGGCAGAACTGGCCCAGGCGCTCGGCGTAGCGGGCGGTCCATTGTGCGATCACCTGCTGGCGGTCGCTGCGTTTCCATTCGATCAACCGGGCAAACGGCTCGATGATCAGGCGATAACGGCCTTGATGCTTCAAGCACATCAGCAGGTTGACCGGGCATTTCAGCAAACCGGCCAACAGCCACGGGCCTTGGGGGAAGGCGGCGTCATGGCCGAGGAAATCCACGCGTACCGTGCGCCCGCCATGCAGCGGTACGCGGTCGCCGGCAATCGCCAGCCACTCGCCGTCGTCGAGGCGCTGGCTGAGCAGCATCATCACCGCCGGATCAAGTTCGCTGACCTGGATCAGGCGCAGATTGGTCGCCCCGGCTTCGCCCAGAATCCGGTTGAAACGTTCAGCGTGCTTGGTGTGCACCAGCACGTTCATGGTGACCTTTTCGCCAAGCTCGGCGAGGGCGCGGCACACCTCAAGATTGCCCAGGTGCGCGCCCACCAGCATCTGCCCGCGTTCGCTGCGCAGCTGGCCGCGCAGTTGGGCCGGGTCGATGATTTCGATCTGCTCCAGGCGCAGCTTGCCGTTCCATACGTCGAGCTTGTCCAGCAGGGCGTCGGCGAACGCCATGAACTGGCCGAAGACGCTTCTGTGGGTAGGGCGCAGGTCGTCGCGCCGGCTCCAGTCGGCCAGGCGCTGCTGGTATTGCCAGGCGCTTTGGCGGGCCGTGCGGCCGAACAGAAAGAAGTAGAAAACGATGCCGTAGAGCAGCGGGCTCAGCAGCCGGCGCCCGAGGACCTTGGCGGCGAAGGCGGTGAATTTCATCAGCCAGAAGCTGCCGCGCTCCTCGCGGTCGGCCCAGTGCTTGGTGTCCTGGCTCATGCCTGCCACCGGCGCCAGAGGATCATCGGCGCGCGCACCAACATGCCGAAGAACAGCCGGGTGTGCATCGAGGAAATCAGCGCGTTGTCGTGGAACAGGCGAAAGTGCGACAGGCCGTCGGCGGGGTAGTGCACCTTGGTCGGCAGCCAGCGCATCGGCTGGTTGCGCCAGGCCAGGCGCACCAGGATGTCGGAGTCGAAATCCATGCGTTTGCCGATGTTGGCCGAGTCCATCAAGGCCAGGGTCGGTGGCAGTGGGTACACGCGAAAGCCGCACATGGAATCGCGGATCTGCAGCGACAAGGTGTTGATCCACACCCAAACGTGGGTCAGGTAGCGCGCGTAAAGGCGGCCCTTGGGCACGCTGTCGTCGTATTCCGGGTAGCCGCAGATCACCGCATTCGGGTGGGCGCGGGAGGCGTCGAGGAAGGTACCGACTTCCCGCAGGTCGTGCTGGCCGTCGGCGTCCACTTGCAGGGCGTGGGTGAAACCCAGGCGTGCGGCTTCGCGAAAGCCGGCCATGACGGCGGCGCCTTTGCCCTGGTTGGCGGGCAGGGTCAGCAGGGACACGTTGTCGAGGGTTGCCAGTTGCGCCAGCACGGCGGCGCAGGCGGCGCTGCTGCCGTCGTCTACCAGCAGGCATGGCAGGCCGCTGGACAGCACGGTGCGCACCACGGCGGGCACGGCGGCTTCGTGGTTATAGACCGGGATCAAGGCGCAGGGCTTATGCATAACAGGTACCCCATTGGCAGAAGCGCTGTGCGTGGCGAGGGAGCTTGCTCCCGCTGGGCTGCGAAGCAGCCCCAACACAGGCGACCGAGACCTGCCTGATAAACCACAGTGCCTGGGTTGGGAGTGCTGCGCACTCCAGCGGGAGCAAGCTCCCTCGCCACAAAAGCTTAATCACTGACCCTCCCCAGCACGATCCGCCCACTGGAGCAGGCGGCCGCCTCATTGCGGTAGGCGAAGTACAACTTGCCGCGCTCCTGGTCGAACCGCAGGTGCAGTTCGATCCGGTCATCCGGGCGTACCAGTTGCTGGAACTTCAGCACTTCCATCCCGGCGAACGGCCCCGGCAGCTTGAGCAGTTGCTGGCCCAGGCTCAGCGCCCAATCCACTTGCACCACACCCGGTAGCACCGGGGTTTGCGGGAAGTGGCCGCTGAAGTAGGCGAGGTCCGGCGGGATCGCCAGTTGCAGGGTCCATTCACCGTTGGCTTCGACTTGTTCCAGTACTTCCGGGGCTTTCGGGCGCGGTGCCAGCAGCAGGGCTTCGACGTCGGCCTGGGGCAGCTTGCCTTGGGTGTTCAGCGGCAATTGGCGCAACAGGCGCCAGCGGCGGGGCAGCGCCAGGGCTTCGCAGTGTTGGCTCAAGTGCTGGCGCAGGGTTTGGGTGACAGTGCGCCGGCCCTGGTTACGCAGGGCATGCAAGCCGTCTGCGCTGAGCACCACGAGGGCGCCGAGGGAGGCGCGGTTTTCCTGCACCACGCCCAGGCGCGTTTCGGCGACCCAGGCATGGTCCATCAGCGCTTGTTCGAGCATCGGCAGGGAGATGCGTTTTTCTTCCAGCTTGACGATGCGGTCCAGGCGGCCGAGCAATTCGAAGCGGCCGTCGGCGTGGATGGTGGCGGCGTCGGCGGTCTGTTCGACATGGCCGGCGGGCAGGTATGGCGAGGCGATGCGCAAGGCGCCGTCGGCGTCCTGGCTCAGTTGCACGTCGGCAAACGGCTGCCACGGTTGTTCGCCCTGGCGCCAGGCGATACCACCGGTTTCCGAGCTGCCGAGGATTTCCGTCGGCCATTGCTGCAGGCGCTGATGCAGGCTGCCGGCGGCCTCAAGGGGCAAGGCGCCGCCGGAGGAAAACACCCGTTTGACCCGTGTAAGCGCTGGCCAGTCGAGGTTGTCACCCATGCGCTTGAGGAGCGCCGGGCTGGCGACCCAGGCAAATTGCGCATGCTCGCGGCTGGCGCGCTGCAAGTCCTCGGGAAATGCCAACTGTTGGCGCACAAAGGTGCGCCCGGCACACAACGGCCACAGCACCCGAAACAGCAAGCCATAGATATGCTGGGTGGCGACGCTGCCGATGATGCACGCCTCGCCCAGGTCGGCGCCCCACAAGGTTTCCAGCGCCTGGACTTCATTGGCCATCTGCCGCAGGGTTTTGTCGATGCGCTTGGGTTCGCCGCTGGAGCCGGAGGTGCACAGGCTCAGGCAGCAGGCGTCCAGGTCCAGGGCCGCGGCGCTTAATGGCGCTTGATACAGCGCATCCAGGTCGCCAGCTTTGGTCAGCCAGGCATCGACGACATCATCCCAGCGTTGGCGCGTTTGCGGTTGCAGGTCAGCGGGCAACAACACGCTGACGCCTGCACGCCATGCACCCAGCAGCGCGATCGCCAGCAAGCCGGCATCTTCCAGGTACACCGCCAGGCGCTGGATGCCCCGGGCTTGCAACCCGGCGGCCAGGCTCAGGGACTTCTCCCACAGGTGTGGGTGATCCAGGGCAGGTTCGGTGGTGACCAAACGCTGCTCCACAGGCTCAAGCAGCAAGTGCTCAAGATTCAACCAATTCATACGCGGCCTCGAACCCTTTGTCGTACCAGCCATTCCACGGCAAACAACAGCCCCATCAGCCCGTAGGCGATCATGCCGTTGTACAACGTCCACCAGCTCAGCGGCGCCCACAGGGTGAGGGCGGCGGCGAGCAGGCCGTTACACAGGAAAAATACACTCCACACCACGGTGACCTTGCGGGTATACACAATCGCTTTTTCGGGCAGTTGCGGCTCGCTCATGCGCGCCAGGCGCTCGACCATCGGCGGCCCGTATTTCAGGCTCAGGCCGAACAGTGCCAGCATGAAGGCGCTGACCAGGCTCGGGTACCAGCGCAGCATCTGCGGGTTGTCGAACCAGGCGAGCAGCAGACAAAAGACAATGATCGCCGCCGCCATCCAGCGGCTGCCCGGGCGCCTGGCGCCGGTCAGGGCGCGCAACAGCCACAGGCTGCCCAGCAGCAGGCCAAATTGCCACGGGGCAAAATGCTCAGTGCCGTAATACACCGCAAAAGGGTACAGCAGCCCCGCCAGCAACAGGCCAAGGGCGATCAGCCGGCTCATGCGGCCGGTTGAACCAGGCGGTAGACCGCCTCGACCACGTCATTCACGGTACGCACGGCCTTGAACTCTTCGGCGGCGATTTTCTTGCCGGTCTGGCGCTTGATGTGGTCGATCAGGTCCACTGCATCAATGCTGTCGATTTCCAGGTCCTGGTACAGGTTGGCGTCGAGCGTGACGCGTTCCGGTTCCAGTTCAAACAGTTCCACCAGGGCGTCGCGCAAGGTGTTGAAAATATCGTCACGAGTTTGCATGGTACGGTCTCAAGCTGCCTGTCGGGCCGTGACGAACGCCGCGAGGCTGGCCACGTTGGTGAAGTGATTGCGGGTGTCCTTGGCGTCGGCATCGATCTTGATGCCGTACTTTTTCTGGATCGCCAGGCCCAATTCCAGGGCGTCGACTGAATCCAGGCCAAGGCCTTCGCCGAACAGGGTTTGCTCGTTGCCGATGTCGCTCTCGCTGATGTCTTCCAGGCCCAGGGCCTCGATGATCAGCGTTTTTATGTCGTGCTCAAGGCGGTGTTGGTCGCTCATCTTCGGCGAGCTCCTTAATAAAATACTGGTGCAGGTAATCGTTGAGCTTGCGTGATGCCTGGGGCGCGGGCCCTTGTGCGGCAAACGCCTGTGGTTCTATATCGGCACCCACGCGCAAACTGAAGTGAAAGCGGCGATTCGGGATGCGATACCAGGGTTCGGCCTTGGTCAGGGTGGTGGGGCTGACCTTGATCACTACCGGAGTGATGATGCTCGCACCGCGCAGGGCAATGGCGGCGGCGCCGCGATGAAAGGTCGGTGCCTGGCCCGGTGAGGTGCGGGTACCTTCCGGGAAAATGATCAGGGTCTGGCCGTCCCGTAGGGCATCGGCGGCGGCGTCGAGCATGTCGGCGCTGCCGTCGTTGCTGATGTAGCCGGCGTCGCGCACCGGGCCCCGGGTGAAGGGGTTCTGCCACAGGCTCTGCTTGACCACGCAGTTGGTCTGGCGCATCTGGGCGATCAGGAACACCACGTCCACCAGCGATGGGTGGTTGGCAATGATCATCTGGCCCGGGCGGCCGAGCTTTTCCGCGCCTTCGACGCTGTAGGTCAGGATGCCCAGGCGCGTCATCATGCGGATAAACAACCAGAACAGGCAGCTGATGGTGTGGCGGGCGCGTCGCTGATGCTGTTTGGCATCACCCGGCAGGCAACTGAGCAGCGGAAACACCAGGACACGCAGGCACAGGCCGCCGAGGCCAAACAGGGCGAAGGCGGTGGCAGTGGCGAACAGGCGCCAGTAGTAGGCCTTCCGGGGCTTTTCGGTCAGGACTTGCGTTGCCAGTTCCATACTCGGTTCTTCCAGGCATGTTGGCAGGCGCCCTGTTCGTTCAGCAGGGTGCGCAGCAGGTTCAGGGCGTGGGGCCACTGGGCTTTGGTGGTGGGTTGGACAGCGGCTGTATTCAGTTCCAGCTGCCACTCGTCGCCCGGTGTCAGCAGCAGGCCGAGGGCGTAGGGGAAGGGCACGTCCTCGATCCAGCGCGCATAGGCTTCGGGGGGCTGTTCCTCGGTAATGATCAGCAATACAGCCGGTGCGCCTTCATTGAGCAGGGCAGCGGCTTCGAGCATGCCGTGCTCCAGGCCATCGCCGGCGGCGGCGAGGGCGGTCATTTCACTGGTTTCATTGCGCAGGATCGACCACAGGCCAATCACCGCGTTATGCACCGACAGGCTGAACTGGGTCGGCGACAGGGGCTCGTCGTTGGCCAGGTCGCTGAGAATATCGAGGGTGCGTGGGGTTTCGCCGTGACGGGAAACAAACACCAATGGCAACTGTTGCAAGCCTTCGGCCAGGGGCCAGCCCACACTGAAGGCCATGCGCGCCAGGCGGCTCAGGCGCCGGCGCTGCATGGCCGGCAGGAAGGACACGTCGGGTGCCGCGTCGCTGCGGGCGAGCAACATCGGCTGCCGGCACCAGGTACGCCAGTCGTCCGCGCTTTCGAGCCCGGGAGCCCAGGCGCGCCATTGGGCGATGTTGAAATTGATCACTGAGAAGTTATCCCGCCCCTGCGGGCTTCCTTGTGCGGCCATTGGCCCCGAATACCGGGACAGGGTGCAATCGCCGAATGGCGCGCATTATCCCGGTGCTGCGGGGTTCTAGCAAACTTTGGTAAAGAATTGTTCACGGATGATTACAAATTCGCTGGAAAGAATTACCGATTGTCCATCATGCAGGTAGGGCAGCAGGTGTCAGGCAATTCCTGCTTTGTCGGACAGACGGGAAATTGTTATGCGAGATAGAGCCTCTGATGCTGTAGTACAGGAACAAACGAGGTAGCTAACGGGCGCTTTTGCCCTCTACACTCGGGTCATTCATTGATACACGGAGGTTTTTCCATGCGGCGCGTGGTGTTCAACCAAAAAGGCGGTGTTGGCAAGTCCAGCATTGCCTGCAACCTGGCGGCGGTCAGCGCCAGCGAAGGCTATCGAACCCTGTTGGTGGACCTCGATGCCCAGGCTAACTCTACCCAGTACCTCACCGGGCTGACCGGCGACGATATCCCCATGGGAATCGCCGACTTCTTCAAGCAAACCCTGTCTTCCGGGCCGTTTTCGAAGAAGAACCAGGTGGATATCTACGAAACCCCGTTCGACAACCTGCACGTCATCACCGCCACCGCGGAACTGGCAGACCTGCAGCCCAAGCTCGAGGCCAAGCACAAGATCAACAAGCTGCGAAAGCTGCTGGATGAATTGAGCGAGGGCTACGACCGGATCTACCTGGATACGCCGCCGGCGCTGAACTTTTATGCCGTTTCAGCGCTGATTGCCGCTGATCGCGTGCTGATCCCCTTCGATTGCGACAGCTTCTCCCGCCAGGCGCTGTATGGCCTGTTGGCCGAGATCGAAGAATTGAAGGAAGACCACAACGAAGGGCTGGAAGTGGAAGGCATCGTGGTCAACCAGTTCCAGGCCCGGGCGAGCCTGCCGCAGCAGATGCTGGATGAATTGATTGCCGAAGGGTTGCCGGTACTGCCGGTGTACCTCACCAGCTCGGTGCGCATGCGTGAATCGCACCAGGCGAACATGCCGCTGATCCACCTGGACCCACGGCACAAGCTGACACAGCAGTTTGTGGAATTGCATAACTTGCTGGAAAACGCGTGATTTAGCAGGCAACACATCACCCATGTGGGAGCGGGCTTGCTCGCGAATGCGGTGGATCAGTCGAATTCTCTATTGACTGACTCACCGCATTCGCGAGCAAGCCCGCTCCCACATTTGGTCTTTGTTTCTACAGGGAAATCGTCGTCTTGCGCCGTTGCCTACAGTTACGCCAGAATCCGCCGGCTTGTGCGTCTGGATGGGCGTCTCTAAGGTTGCTCGGTCGCTGAATTCTCAGTGATCGGGTTTAGTAGCCCGAGTGTTTGTCGTTAAGTGCATAAGCTTCATCTTTCAGGCGCTGAGTCTGTGCTTGATGGTAGCTGTGCGTAGGGCGTCTTCGGGCGCGCCGGCTTCGACATTTCCCGGTCTACTAACCTGCGTACAGCTGCCACCCTAATTCGTTTAGTAGCGATCAGATGGCGGCTCCAATCAGGAATGTCGACCATGTTTAAAGCTACTCCAAATCCCCCGTCGTACCTTTTTACAGTCAGCCCCGGCCAAGCCACCGAAACCCTGATCCTCAATACCTACGAAACCTTCTCCTCAGTCACCACCCTCTTGCTCGACCTTTCCGACGACCTCACCGGCAAGCAGCGCGATGTCGCGTTGGCCATTCATCAGTTGAGCGAATTGGGCGTATTGCTGATGGGGCAGGTGATGGACCGGGGCGTCCCGCTACCTCAAACGCCCTGACTGCGCAGCCAGCTCATCAACTGCGGTAACGGAAACGCACCGCTCTGACGCGCCACTTCCCGGCCATTCTTGAACAGGATCAGGCTGGGAATCGAGCGAATCCCCAACTGAGCGGATAACTGCTGATTGGCCTCGCTATCGAGCTTGGCCAATCGGCACTTCCCGGCCAACTGCCCGGCGGCCTGCTCAAACACCGGCGCAAACGACTTGCACGGCCCGCACCATTCGGCCCACACATCCACCAGCAACGGCAGGTCGCCCTTGATCTGGCTGGCGTAATCGCCCTGTTTCAGCTCAAAGGGTTTGCTTAACAGCACCGGTTGCTTGCAACGCCCGCATTTAGGCGCATCGCCCAGGCGTTCATTGGGGATGCGGTTAAGACCGTTGCAGTGGGGGCAGGGGATTACTAGAGAGTCGGACATGCTGGGCTCCGTGAAAGTGGCCAATGGGTTCTATTTGGAGCCGGGAAGGGTGTTTATCAAGGTTCGACGCTAGTGACGTACGCGTTCACATTTTTGGTGGTGACTTCTATCGCGGCGTATCTAGGCTGTTGAAGGGTGCTTGGAATTGCGCCACTGGTCCGCCAAGGAATATCGCAGATTGCGATATTTTTTCGGCAAGACTAACCTTCATAGCAAGATGCGATAAGGATGTTGCATGCGAGTGATCAGCGAAAAAAGGATATGGGAAGCGAAAGAAAGATGGCCGCATTCAGCCACGGCACTGGATGAGTGGTATCGCAGAATGAAACGCAACAGTCCCGCCGACTTTGCGTCGATGAAAGGAATGTTCCCTGCAACAGACAAAGTCGGGCAGTTCCATGTGTTTGACATCGGGGGCAATAAGCTGAGGTTGATTGCCTTCGTGCATTACCAAGTACAACGAATTTATATCAAGTACCTGTTCGATCACCGTGAATATGAGCAAGGTAAATGGAAGGAGAAAATCAGATGAGCGCACTCATCAGGCAGGCTGCCGAACACTGGCAATTTGTTTCGCCATTGCTGCGCAAGCCAAGAAACGAGGCGGACTACGATACCTTGGTCAGCGCCCTCGACGAATTGCTGGACCTGATAGGCGAAGATGAATCCAGCCCGCTCATGAGCCTGGTGGATATCCTCAGTGACTGGATCGAGGCCTACGATCTCGAGCACCGGCCGATGCCCGTTGCCAGTGGCGTTGAAGTGCTACGTTCAATGATGCGAGAGCATGGCTTGACCCAAAGTGATCTCCCGGGCGTTGGTGCGCAGTCGGTTGTCTCTGAAGTACTTAGTGGCAAACGCCAGCTCAACCTGCGGCAGATTCGTTGGCTGGCGGAGCGCTTTGGGGTTTCAGTGGAGACCTTTATCTAGGTCGCGCTATGAAGAACAACTAATCTCCAAATGCTTCCCCCAATCCGGCGGCCGCTGGGCGTATCGTTCCATCCCCGGCTGCTCTTCAAACGGTTTGGTCAGCACTTCATGCAGCCGGCGCACTTCGCTGTAATCCCCAAGCTCCGCCGCCTGGATGGCGTTCTGCGCCAAATAGTTGCGCAGGATATAAAGCGGATTCACCCCATGCATCCGCTCACGTCGCTGTTCTTCTGTGCCGCTGGCGTCGCGCTCCACACGGGCTTTGTACAGGTCTGCCCACTCATCAAATCCCTTGAGGTCGACAAAGTCGTCGCGCAACCGCGCCACGGCCAACGCGGCTGATTCATCCCCCAGCCGGCGGAAGAACAGGGTGTAATCGACGCCGCTGTTCTGCATCAGTTGCAGCAGGCGCTCCACCAGTTTCTGATCGTCATCTTCGGCGGTGGTGAGGCCCAGTCGGCGGCGCATCAGGTCCAGGTAGTGGGCCTGGAACAACGGCAGATACAGCCCCAGCGTTTCCCGCAGCGCCTCGACGCTGATAAACGGCGTCAACGCCTGGGCCAGTGCGCTCAGGTTCCACTGCCCGATCGGCACCTGGTTGCTGAAGGAATAACGCCCTTCATGGTCGGAGTGGTTGCAGACGAACTGCGCGTCGAAATCGTCCAAAAATGCAAACGGCCCGAAGTCGAAGGTGATGCCGAGGATCGACATGTTGTCGGTGTTCATCACTCCATGGCAGAACCCATAGGCCTGCCACTTGGCGATCAACTCGGCATTACGCTCGACGATTTCGCGGAACATCGCCAGGTACGGCTCGGGCTGTTCCATGCATTCCGGGAAGTGCAGGGACAGCACGTGCTCCGCCAATTGCTTCTGCAATTCAGGCTTCTTGGTGTAGTAGAAATATTCGAAATGCCCAAAGCGCACGTGGCTGTGGGCCAGGCGCAGCACCATGGCGGCGCGCTCCTGTTTCTCGCGCCACACCGGCGTGGTGGAACCGATCACACACAGTGCACGACTGCTGGGAATGCCCAGCGCATGCAGTGCTTCCGACGCCAGGAACTCCCGGATCGACGAGCGCAACACCGCACGACCATCGCCCATGCGCGAGTACGGGGTTTGCCCGGCACCCTTGAGGTGCAGGTCCCAATGCTCGCCGGCCTGGTTGTACACCTCGCCCAGCAACAATCCGCGGCCATCCCCCAGTTGCGGGTTGTACGAGCCAAACTGATGCCCGGAATAGATCATCGCCCGCGGCTCGGCCTCGGCCCACAGCTTGTGCCCGCCGAACAGCTCGGCAAATACCGGTGTTTCGGCCACGGCGGGGTCGAGATCCAGCAGCGCCATGGCTGCCTCGCTCGCCACCACTAAACGCGGTTCGTCGATGGGCTCGGGCAGCACATGGGTTGAGAAGCCGTCGCCCAGGCGGGCGAAGCGGTTGTCGAAGGTCAGTTCGTCGAGGGCTTTCAACGGCCATCTCCTGAGCAGAATGTCCGACCATTCTGCTGGGGAGAGCGCGTTTAGTCGAGTTTGGCGGGCGGCGGCTCGGGCAGGTCCTGGTCCTGGGCGGGCGGCAGGATGGTCCGGTTTTCTTCTTCCACCGGCACCAGCTTGTATTCCTGGCCATGCAGGTTCTTCAGGTAAACCTCCATCTGCCGGAACGAGATGTTGATGTGGTGGTTCTTGAACTCGCGGTTGATGAAGCGGTTGACCTCATCGATCACCGGGTTGCGGTCGCCCAGGTCCCGTACATGCATGCGCAGTTCGTGATCGAGGGTGCTTTCACCGAAGTTGAGGAAGTACACGTGGGGCGCCGGGTCCTTCAACACGCGTGGGTTTTCGGCGGCGGCCTTGAGCAGCAATTCCTTCACCAGGTCCAGGTCCGAGCCGTAGTCCACGCCCAGCTTCAGGGTGACCCGGGTGATGGTGTCGGTCAGCGACCAGTTGATCAGTTGCCCGGTGATGAACGTCTTGTTCGGGACAATGATGTCCTTGCGGTCGAAGTCGGTGATGGTGGTGGCACGGATGCGGATCTTGCTCACCGTGCCCGACAAGTTGCCGATGGTGATGGTGTCGCCGATCCGTACCGGGCGCTCGAACAGGATCATGATGCCGGAGATGAAGTTGGCGAAGATTTCCTGCATCCCGAAACCCAACCCCACCGACAGCGCGGCCACCAGCCATTGCAACTTGTCCCAGCTCACGCCGAGGGTCGACAGGGTGGAGACAAACCCGACGCCGGCAATCACATAGGACAGCAAGGTGGTGGTGGCGTAGGCGCTGCCCTGGGCCAGGTCGAGCTTGGACAGCACCAACACTTCCAGGAGGCCGGGCAGGTTGCGCGCCAGGGCGAAGGTGATGCCGATGATGATCAGGGCGCCGAGCAAGTCGCCGATGCTGATGGGCACCATGCTGATATTGGCGCCGGTGCCGCTGGTGTATTCGTAGAGGGTGACGTTGTCCAGGTAGGAAAACACCGAGATCAAGTCGGACCATACCCAGTACAACGCAGCGATAAAGCCGCCCAGCAGCGCCAGGCGAATCAGGCGCATCGACTGTTCGTTGACCTGTTCGATGTCCAGGGTCGGCTCTTCGATCACTGCTTCACCCTCACCGGCTTCCTTGGCGGCCTGGCGTTTGGCCAGGGCCCGCGCATAGGCCAGGCGCCGTGCCGCAACGCCCAGGCCACGTACGAAGGTGGCTTCGATCACCAGCCAGAACATCAGCAGGTACAAGGTGTTGATCAGCCGGTCGCTGAGCTTGAGGGCGGTGTAGTAGTAGCCAAAACATACGGCGATAAATAGCGCCACCGGCAGTGCCGTAAACACCAGGCCCACGGCCTTGCGAAACAGCGAGGCTTTTTCGTGGGTCGGGCTGTTGAGCAGCAGGCGCCCGAGCAGCCACGCCATCAGTGCGTAGCAGGTCAGTACCACGCCGATGCCCAGCACATCGTCGGCCAGCGCTGCCGGCTGATGCTCGGCGATGGCCACCACGGCCACCAACGCCAGTACCACGAGCCCGAGCTTGCGTACCCAGCCCTGGAGGAATTCGACCTGGGGTTTTTCCCAGCGGAAGTGCAATTCGGCGACGCCGCCAGGCGCGAGGATCCGATACGCGGTGTAGAACACCAGCCACGCCTGGGCGATCTGCAGCAGGGCGGCGCCGAGGTTGGCGTTTTGCCCGCGGGCGTCGATCTGCAGCGCATAGCCGCAGAGTGCCAGGCCCAGGGCCACCGGCATCGCCAGCGCGATATTCACCAGGATCGCCACCGGCGTGTGCCACTGGCTGTCGCGTTTGAAGTGGCCGATGTCCATATGGATTTTTTTCAGCCGGGCATACAGGTAGCTGCGACGCCACAGCAGCGCGCCGATCAACAACAGCAGGGGCAGGAACAGCAGCGGACGCTGGGTCAGGCCGTCATACAGCTCGCTGACGCTGGAGGCCCACGGCAGGGTATTGACCTGTTTGCTCAAGTGCGCCGGTACGGTTTCCAGCCATTCGGTATCCAGCGGCTTGTTGCTGGGAATCCAGAACATCTGTTCGTCGAGGGTCGCCCGCAAGGTGGTGGCGGTGCTCAGCAGTTGTTTCTGGTTCAGTTGCAGGGTGATGGATTCGTTGAGCAGTGCGCTCAGTTCCCGGCTCAAGCGCTCCAGCAGGTCGCTGCGGGTGATCGCCAGTTCCAGCAGGGTGCGCCGCAGTTGTGGCGTCACCTGGTCGGCCGGCTGGTTGGCCAGCAAGCTGTCGACGTAGGTGCTCGGGGTGCTGATCAGTTCGCGCTGTTGATTGACCTCGAACTGGTACAGGCGAATGTTGGCGATGTCATCCGCCAGGTCGCGGTCCACGGTCAGGCGCGGGAGGGCCTGCTTCTGTTTGTAGAGGATCTTGGACAGTAGCAGGCTGCCCTTGAGCACGTTGATCTGCTCGTCCAGCGCCGAGTCGCTTTGGGTCACGCTGTCCAGTTGCTGCTTGGTTTGCAGGTTTTTCTGGGTCAGCTCGTTGAGCCGGTCAGTGCTTTTGAGCAGGTAGTCGGACAGTTTCAGGTTGGCCGCGCTTTCCGTGGCGAGCAGGCTGCTGCCACCGGCCTTCTGGGCTTCGATGGACTGCTGGGTCACGGTTTCCTGGGACTGGGCCAGGCGTTTCTGGTTGATCAGGGTTTGCAGGTCCTGGATTTCCTGCTCCAGGCGCGCGGTCTTTTCCAGCACCAGGTCGTGCTGGCTGTTGCCCAGGTCTTGCAGTTGGCTGTTGCCGGCCAGTTCCTGGCGGCGCAGGGGAATCAGCGCGTTGAGGGCGGCCAACTCGGCGTTCAGCTGGTTGCGCTGGTCACCGCTGAGGGTCTTGCCGTTGTCTTTACCGGCCTTGAGGGTCGCGTTGATCTGCTGGATGCGTGTCTGGCTGCTGCTGATTTCGGTCTGGGCGCGCTCGGGACGGGTTTGGGCCGCGATGGTCAGGCTGTTGGCGTCGGCCAGTTCCTTTTGCAGGTCGCCTTGCTGGGTGGTGCGCTGCACCAGCAGTTGTTCAAGTTGCGGCACCGGCAAGGTGGCGTAGCGCTGGGCGACCGGAATCACCTTGGTGGCCTTGAGGCGAGTCAGTTCGCGCTGGTTGTCGACGGTCTGGCGCGGCGCGTCTTCGAGCTGGCGCTTGAGGTCCACCAGGCGCTGCTGGTAGTCCTGCTGGTTGCCCAGGAAGGTGAGCGTTTGCTGCAGGATGCTTTGCAGCGCCTTCATGTCGGCGTCGGGCAGCTTGCGGTCCGGCAGCTTGTCCAGGGTTTGCTGGACGGAATCGATGCTGGGCGGGTCGGCCGCGTGTACGGTGCCGACGCAGAGAGTCAGGCCCAGCAGGGCAGTGGCGAGAAAAGTGCGCAGGGTTGTCATAGAGACCGGTCGAGCAAGGTGAAAAATAGGGGGCGTCCCGACATCGACTGGCGCGCCGTCGCCCCGCAGTTTAGAGGAAGAGTCCGGGGCCCGGGCGACTTCCTTCGGGGAATCTGACGCCGACTTTGCCGATCTTGTTCCCGTCCATGACCGCGACGGTCCAAATGGTGTTGTTCCATTCCACCTGGTCGCCGACGACCGGCGCACCGCCGACTTTCTGGGTGATGAAACGACTCAGTGGCATGTCCGGGTCGATGCCCTCGAGCTTGAGCCCGTACAGGGCCGAAACCGCGCCCAGCTGGGCGTCGCCTTCCAGGACGAAGTCACCGAAGAAGCGCAGGTCGAGGCCCCGTTGTGGTGCCTGGCTGAACAGTTTGCCGAGGGCCGGCAAGTTGTGTTCATGGCCGATTACGCACAGCAGATCGTCGACTTCGAGCACTGTACTACCCGACGGATGGAGCAGTTGCTGGCCACGAAACAGCGCGGCGATCCGCGTGCCTTCGGGCATTTTCAGCTCCCGCAGGGCGGCGCCGATGCACCATTTCTCGGCGCCCAGGCGGTAGACGAACAGCTCCCACTCGCTGGTGACGTGCACTTCCAGGGCCGCCCGGGAAATCGGCGCCGGCTCTGGCGGTACCGTCACTTTCAACAGTTTGGCGACCCACGGCAGGCTCGTGCCCTGCACCAGCAACGACACCAGCACGATAAAGAACGCCAGGTTGAAGTACAGCTGCGCGTGGGGCAGGCCGGCCATCAGCGGGAACACCGCCAGAATGATCGGTACCGCACCGCGCAGGCCGACCCAGGCGATAAAGGCTTTCTCTCGGCCATGGAAGGCCTTGAACGGCAACAGGCCGACGATCACCGACAGCGGCCGTGCGAAGAGAATCATCCACAGCGCCAGGCCCAGAGCCGGCAGCGCGATGGGCAGCAAATCATGGGGCGTGACCAGCAGGCCCAGCACCAGGAACATGCCGATCTGTGCCAGCCAGGCCATGCCGTCGAGCATATGCAAAATGCCGTGCCGGCTGCGCACCGGGCGGTTGCCGATCACCAGGCCGCACAGGTAAACGGCGAGGAAGCCGCTGCCGTGCAGGGCGTTGGTCAGGGCGAACACGAAAAGGCCGCCGGAAATCACCAGGATCGGGTACAGGCCGTTGGCCAGGTTGATCCGGTTGACCATCTGCAGCATCAACCAGCCGCCGCCCAGGCCGATGATGCCGCCGATGCCGAACTCGCGGATCAGGTGGCCCAGGAGGCTCCAGTGCAGGCCGGTCTGGCCGCTGGCGAGCATGTCGATCAGGGTGACGGTGAGGAACACCGCCATCGGGTCGTTGCTGCCGGATTCGATTTCCAGGCTGGCGGTGACCCGTTCGTTCAGGCCTTTGCCGCCCAGCAGCGAGAACACCGCTGCGGCGTCCGTGGAGCCGACGATGGCGCCGATCAGCAGGCCTTGAATGATGTTGAGGTTGAACAGCCAGGCGGCTGCCATGCCGGTGAGGCCGGTGGTGATCAGCACCCCGACCGTCGCCAGGGACAACGCAGGCCAGAGGGCTACACGGAAACTGGCTACCCGCGTTCGCAGTCCGCCGTCGAGCAGGATCACGGCCAGGGCGAGGTTGCCCACGAGGTAGGCAGTCGGGTAGTTATCGAAGATGATGCCGCCGCCGTCGACGCCGGCGATCATGCCCACGGCCAGGATGATTACCAGGATCGGAATCCCCAGGCGGGACGAAAGAGAACTCACCAGAATGCTCGCACCTACCAGCAACGCGCCGATCAAGAACAGGCTGTTGATGGTCGTCGCATTCAAAGGCAGTACTCCATGAGCAGGAAAGACGAGGCGCAAACTGACCATGCAGTCTGCGTGCCAGCGATTCTAACCTGTTGAATTGCTGTGCTGTCAAAAAGGTTTTGAATGGCTGGCGCATATTCAATGTGGGAGCGGGCTTGCTCGCGAAAGCGGTGTGTCAGTCGCCTTATGCGTAGCTGATCCACCGCATTCGCGAGCAAGCCCGCTCCCACATTTTTAGCCCTGCGGTATCCGTTAAAGCCTGAACCGCCCCACCATCCCGTTCAAATCCACCGCCAACCGCGACAGCTCACTGCTCGCCGCACTGGTCTGGCTGGCGCCGGTTGCCGACTGCACCGACAAGTCACGAATATTCACCAGGTTGCGATCCACTTCCCGCGCCACCTGCGCCTGCTCTTCGGCGGCACTGGCGATCACCAGGTTGCGCTCGTTGATTTCAACGATGGCAGTGTTGATGGTGTCCAGCGACATCCCCGCACCCTTGGCGATGTTCAACGTCGATTCCGCCCGCTCGGTGCTGTTGCGCATCGAATCCACTGCATGCTCGGTACCGGCCTGAATGCTGCCGATCATCCGCTCGATTTCGCTGGTGGACTGTTGGGTGCGGTGGGCCAGGGCCCGCACCTCATCCGCCACCACCGCAAAACCACGCCCGGCTTCACCGGCACGCGCCGCTTCAATCGCGGCGTTCAGGGCCAGCAGGTTGGTCTGGTCAGCCAAACCACGAATCACGTCCAGCACCTTGCCGATGTCCCGGGACTCTTCCGCCAGGTTGCCGATCAAGGTGGCAGTGGCTTGCACGTCGCTGCTCATGCGTTCAATGGCGCTGACGGTTTCCTGCACCAAATCACGTCCATCGCCCGCAGACGACGTGGCGTTCTTCGAGGCTTCGGAAGTGCTGACCGCGTTGCGGGCCACTTCTTCAACCGCGCTGGTCATCTCGTTCACCGCCGTGGCGGCCTGTTCGATTTCGTTGTTTTGCTGGGTCAGGCCACGGGCGCTTTCGTCGGTCACGGCATTCAGCTCTTCCGCGGCGGAGGCCAATTGGGTGGCCGAGCCGGAAATGCGCTGCAAGGTGTCCTTCAATTTGTCCTGCATCTTGGCCATTGCCAGCAGTAGTCGGCCGGCTTCGTCGTGGCCTTCCACCTTGATCGGGCGCGTCAGGTTGCCTTCGGCGATTTCCTCGGCGGCATCCAGGGCCTGGGCGATCGGCAGGGTGATGCTGCGGGTCAGCAACCAGGCGAACAGCATGGTCAGCGCCGTGGCGAGGATCAGCAGGATCACCACCAGCTCAAACGCCATGTCGTACTGGTCGGCAGCTTGCTGGTTGGTGGCCAGCGCCATCTTGTTGTTGATGTCCAGCAGCCGGTTCAGTACGGCGTTGACCTGATCCGAGTTGTTCAGCAGCTCGGTATTCAGCAGCGTGCGCAGCTCTTCCACCTGATTGGCCCGTGACAGGCTCTTCATGCGCTCTTCAATCTGATGGTACTGGGCCAGCAGACGCACGTATTCATCGTAGGCAGCACGTTCTTCGCTGCTGTCGATCAACTTCTCGTAGACCGCCTGGGCCGTACGAATCTGCTGATTGCGCACGTCAAAAGACTCAAGGGTCTTTTGCTGGACGTCAGGCTCGCGGTTGGTCAGCAGGCGATACGACAGCACCCGCAGGCGCAGGGTCAGTTGAGTGAACTCGTCCAGGGCGCGAATGCTCGGCACGCTGCTAAGGGTGATGTCTTCCGTCGCCGCACGGATCTTGCTCATCTGGTTCAGGGCGAACACACCGAGAAACAACATCAGCGCGCCAATCAACGCGAAGCCGAGAAAGGCCCGCGGCGCGATATTCATATTACGAAGAGACATGTTGTGATCCTGGGGAGAAGCGCGATCCATGCGGGGTTTGAGCGGGGTGTCCATGACCTATCGGTCATACGACTAAAGTCTTGAGGGGGTGCGCGCTTTTGTCGCAGATCGGGGCGGGCCGACGGGATTCAGGAACCAGATGCCATAAATGCAGTCACTAAGGCTCGAAAGCGTGGCCTGCCCTGTAAAATCAAGGCCCCGCGCCAGGGATAACCCTGGCATCCGAGGTGAATTTTCTTTATCGTCACCGCCCTTTGAAAAAGCCCGAGAAATCAAAATGTTAGAAGCATCCCTCAGCCAATTGGAACAACTGGTCAGCGACCTGGTACAGCAGAACCAGGATCTACTGGGCACCAACGAATCCCTCAAGGCCGAACTGGCTCGCGCCAAGGATGAAAACGACAGCTTGCAGCTGAACCTGATGGAACAGGAAGAAAAGCAGGGCGCCACAGCTGCCCGTATCCAGGCGTTGGTTGAGCGTGTGAGCGCAGGTCCTGTCGGCGCATGAATGAAGGGATAAAGGTCGTTTCGATTCTCGGTGAGGATTACTCGATCAAGGCACCGGAAGGGGAAGACAACACCCTGATGAGCGCCGTGACGATGCTCAAGGCATCCCTGGCCACCACCAAGAAAAAGTACCCGACGCTGATCGGTGACAAGCTATTGGTGCTGGCGGCGCTGAACCTGTGCGCCGAGCAGATCGAAATGCAAAAGCACCACCAGCAGGAACTCGACCGTTACCAAGAGCAAGTCAGCGCCACGGTCGAGGTGATTTCCAAGGCAATCGGAACGCCTTAGAACCACTCATCCTGCATCCCCAGGCACGTGTCATCGCGTGCCTCGAGAATCGCCAGTTCATGATGGCAGCCCGGTATTTCCCACGTCAGGAAGTACCGGGCGGCCTGGAGCTTGCCCTTATAGAAGGCGACATCGGCAGCATTGCCCCTGGCCAGCCCTTCCTCGGCGCGAATTGCCTGTTCCAGCCAGCGCCAGCCGATCACCGTATGCCCGAACACCTTCAGGTACAGCGCCGAATTCGCCAGGCTGCTGTTGACCTTGCCCTGGGCGAGATCCGTCAACAGGCCGAGGGTGACCTCTTGCAGGCGCGCCACCAGTTGTTCCAGCGGTTCCCGCAAGGCATTCAGCGACGGATACTCCTGTGCCCGTGCGCCGGTCTCGGCGATCAGGCGGATCAGTTGCTTCAAGCCCGCACCGCCGTTCTGCGCCAGCTTGCGCCCGAGCAAGTCCAGCGACTGAATGCCGTGGGTGCCTTCATGGATCGGGTTCAGACGGTTGTCGCGGTAGTACTGCTCCACCGGGTATTCGCGGGTGTAGCCGTGGCCGCCGAGGATCTGGATCGCCAGTTCGTTGGCTTTAAGGCAAAACTCCGACGGCCAGGATTTGACGATCGGCGTCAGCAGGTCCAGCAGTTCGTGGGCCTGTTTGCGCTCGGCTTCGTTGGGCAGAGTAGTGGTGTCATCGAACAACCGTGCGGCGTACAAGCCAAGGTCGAAGGCGCCTTCCACGTAGGCTTTTTGGGTCAACAGCATGCGTTTGATATCGGCGTGCTGGATGATCGACACCGGCGCGGTGTTGGGATCCTTGCTGTCGGGCAAGCGGCCTTGGGGACGTTCACGGGCATATTCCAGGGAGTACAGGTAGCCGGCGTAACCCAGCATCACCGCGCCCATGCCCACGCCGATCCGCGCTTCGTTCATCATCTGGAACATGCAACTCAGGCCCTGGTGCGGCTGGCCCACCAGGTAGCCGACGCACTCGCCGTTATCGCCGAAATTCAACGCGGTCGAGGTGGTGCCACGCCAGCCCATCTTGTGAAACAGCCCGGCCAGCAGCACATCGTTGCGCTTGCCCAGGCTGCCGTCGTCGTTGACCAGGAACTTGGGCACGATAAACAGCGAAATGCCCTTCACCCCGGCAGGTGCGTCCGGCAGCTTGGCCAGCACCATGTGCACGATGTTTTCCGACAGCGGGTGATCGCCGCCGGAGATGAAGATCTTGTTGCCCTTGAGGCGATAGCTGCCATCAGCCGCCGGCTCTGCGCGGGTACGAATATCCGACAGCGATGAGCCCGCATGGGGCTCGGTCAGCGCCATGGTGCCAAAGAAGCGGCCTTCGATCATCGGTTGCAGGAAGCGTTGCTTCTGCTCCTCGGTGCCGAAGCTCTCGATCAGGTTGGCGGCGCCCATGGTCAGGAACGGGTAGGACGTGGATGCGGCGTTGGCCGACTGGAAGTGGGCGAAACACGCCTGGGAGAGCAGGGTGGGCAGTTGCATGCCACCGGCTTCGAAGCTGCGGGCGGCGTTGAGAAAACCGGCTTCGAGGAAGGCATCTACCGCCGGTTTCACCTCGGGAATCAGAATCGCCTGACCGTTTTCGTAGCGTGGCTCGTTCTCGTCGCCCTTGCGGTTATGCGGGGCGAAGAACTTCTCGGCAATGCTGCGGGCGGTGCCGATGGCGGCGTCGAAGGTTTCACGGTTGTGTTCGGCAAACCGCTCGCGCTGGGTCAGGCCCTCGGCATCGAGGACTTCGTACAGCTCGAAAGCCAGATTGCGGGAACTGAGCAGCGTCTCGGACATGGCGGCTTACCTGTGTGGGAATGGGCCTGAGTCTAAGTGCGCAAATAGAGGCTGGATAGCAAGATTGATCTGGGTGATGGAGGGGCCAAACAACAGCGGTGAGTTGCAAACACGGTCAGTGTGGGAGCGGGCTTGCTCGCGAATGCGGTGGATCAGTCAGTACATCTGGCGACTGACACTGCGCATTCGCGAGCAAGCCCGCTCCCACATTTTGACCGCGTTTCGTCAGTTAGCCGATAGTCATCAGGCTGGCGTTACCACCCGCAGCAGCAGTGTTGACGCTCAACGCCCGTTCGATCACCAGGCGCTCCAGGGCAATCCCGGTTTCGCCCGAAGACAAACCGTGAACCCCGACAATCGCCCCGCCACGCTTGGCCACTTGCTGGCAAACCCCGCGCAGTTGGTCGGAATCACCGTGATGCAGCACGGCATCAAACACGGTTTCATCCTTGGTCCAGTCAGCCACCCGCGTGATCTTCGCCTGAATATCCTTCGGCAAGCGTGCGAACACGGCCTTGGTCAATTCAGTTTCCGGCCATACCGCCGAGCCGCCGACTGCCAGCACGGCCGCCAGTTGCGTCAGCAGGTCGCCTTCCACTTCCGCCAGGCACAACACGTGCTCGCGGGGCAGGATGGCATAGCTGTTGCGCTCGCCGGTCGGGCCGGCCAGTTGGCGGGTGATACCGCTTTGGGATTGCGCGGCGAACTGCACGCACAGGGCGCTCAAGTCGCTCAGCTTGTTGCTGTCGGCCCAGGCTTTCAGGGCGGTCAGCGGCTTGCTCATGACATCCCGCAGGCGAACATCCGGTGCGGCCAGTGCATCACCACGAACGAAGGATTGCTCGATGGCGTCCGTAGGACGGGTCGACAGCAGACGGTACAGATACAGCGGGCCGCCAGCTTTCGGGCCAGTGCCCGACAAGCCTTCGCCACCGAACGGCTGCACGCCGACCACGGCGCCCACGATATTGCGGTTAACGTAGACGTTACCGGCATGGACGTTGTCGATCACCTTGGCGATGGTCTCGTCGATGCGGGTGTGCACGCCCAGGGTCAGGCCATAGCCGGAGGCATTGATCTGGCCGATAAGCTGGTCGATCTCTTTGCGCTTGTAGCGCACCACGTGCAGCACCGGGCCGAAGATCTCCCGTTGCAGTTCGTCGAAGCTTTCCAGTTCGATCAGGGTTGGCATCACGAAGGTGCCGCGCTTGATCTCTTCGCTATCGGCAATGGCGACCTGGTAAACGTTGCGGCCTTTGTCGCGCATGGCCTGGATATGTTTCTCGATGCCAGCCTTGGCTTCGGCGTCGATCACCGGGCCGATATCCACCGACAGGCGCTCCGGGTTGCCGAGGCGGCATTCAGCCATGGCACCTTTCAGCATTTCGATGACGCGGTCAGCGGAATCTTCCTGCAAGCACAGTACGCGCAGGGCCGAGCAACGTTGGCCGGCACTGTCGAAGGCCGACGACACTACGTCGATCACCACTTGTTCGGTGAGTGCCGAGGAGTCGACGATCATTGCGTTCTGGCCACCGGTTTCGGCGATCAGCGGAATCGGACGACCCTGTGCATCCAGACGGCCGGCGACACTGCGTTGCAGCAAGCGCGCAACCTCGGTGGAACCGGTGAACATCACGCCCTTGACGCGATCATCACCCACCAGGCGCGCACCGACGGTTTCGCCCTGGCCCGGCAGCAGTTGCAGCACGCCTTCCGGAATCCCGGCTTCCAGCAGCAGGCGCACGGCTTGTGCGGCCACCAGCGGTGTTTGCTCGGCAGGCTTGGCCAGTACCGGGTTGCCGGCGGCCAGTGCAGCGGCGACCTGCCCACTGAAGATCGCCAGCGGGAAGTTCCACGGGCTGATGCACACCACCGGACCCAGCGGGCGGTGAGCGTCGTTGGTGAAATCGTTGCGAGCCTGCACCGCGTAGTAACGCAGGAAGTCCACGGCTTCACGCACTTCGGCGATGGCGTTGGCGAAGGTCTTGCCTGCTTCGCGGGCCAGCAGGCCCATCAGCGGCTGGATCTCGCCTTCCATCAGGTCGGCGGCACGTTCCAGGATCGCGGCGCGTTCGGCGGGCGGGGTGGCCTGCCAGATTGGCGCAGCGTTCAGGGCGCACTGGATGGCGTTGTCGACGTCTTCGACAGTTGCTTCCTGTACGTGGCCAACCACGTCACGCAGATCCGACGGGTTCAACACTGGTGCAGCCGCTTCATTGCTGGAAGCGCAACCGAGCATCGGCGCGGCTTTCCAGTTGTTATGCGCGGTAGCCAGCAAGGCGCAGGACAGCGACGCCAGGCGGTGTTCGTTGGCCAGGTCGATACCGGCGGAGTTGGCGCGCTCGGCACCATACAGGTCGCGGGGCAGCGGGATACGCGGGTGCGGCAGGCCGAAGCCGCCTTCCAGCGTCGCCATCTGCTCGATGCTGGCCACTGGATCGGCCACCAGCTCCTGGATCGAGATGGATTGGTCGGCAATACGGTTGACGAACGAGGTGTTGGCGCCGTTTTCCAGCAAGCGACGCACCAGGTAAGCCAGCAGTGTTTCGTGGGTGCCGACGGGTGCGTACACGCGGCACGGACGGTTCAGCTTGCCTTCGGAGACCTTGCCTACAACCTGCTCGTACAGAGGCTCGCCCATGCCGTGCAGGCATTGGAACTCGTACTGGCCGGGGTAATAGTTCTGACCGGCAATATGGTAAATCGCCGACAAGGTGTGAGCGTTGTGGGTGGCGAACTGCGGGTAGATAACTTCCGGTACCGAAAGCAGTTTGCGTGCACAGGCAATGTAGGAGACGTCGGTGTACACCTTGCGGGTGTACACCGGATAGCCTTCCAGGCCTTCGACCTGGGCGCGCTTGATTTCGCTGTCCCAGTACGCGCCTTTTACCAGGCGGATCATCAGACGGTGGCGGCTGCGGCGTGCCAGGTCGATCACGTAGTCGATCACGTACGGGCAACGCTTCTGGTAAGCCTGGATCACAAAACCGATACCGTTCCAGCCCGTCAGTTGCGGCTCGAAGCACAGGCGTTCCAGCAGGTCGAGGGACAGCTCCAGGCGATCGGCTTCTTCGGCGTCGATGTTCAAACCGATGTCGTATTGCTTGGCCAGCAGGGTCAGCGACAGCAGGCGCGGGTACAACTCGTCCATCACGCGCTCGTACTGCGCACGGCTGTAACGCGGGTGCAGGGCCGAGAGCTTGATGGAAATGCCCGGGCCTTCATAAATCCCGCGACCGTGGGACGCCTTGCCGATCGAGTGGATGGCTTGTTCGTACGAGGCCAGGTACTTCTGGGCGTCGTGTTCGGTGAGTGCGGCTTCACCGAGCATGTCGTAGGAATAGCGGAAGCCCTTGGCTTCGAACTTGCTCGCATTGGCCAGGGCTTCGGCGATGGTTTCACCGGTGACGAACTGCTCGCCCATCAGGCGCATGGCCATGTCGACGCCCTTGCGGATCATCGGCTCGCCGCTCTTGCCGATGATGCGGCTCAGGGATGAGGTCAGGCCGGCTTCGTTGTGGGTCGCGACCAGTTTGCCGGTCAGCAACAGGCCCCAGGTGGCGGCGTTGACGAACAGCGACGGGCTGTTGCCCAGGTGCGGGTGCCAGTTGCCGGTGCTGATCTTGTCGCGGATCAGTGCGTCGCGGGTGCCCTTGTCCGGGATGCGCAGCAGCGCTTCGGCGAGGCACATCAGCGCTACGCCTTCCTGGGACGACAGGGAAAATTCTTGCAGCAGGCCCTGGACGATGCCTGCACGGCCGCCGGCGCTTTTCTGATTGCGCAGTTTCTCGGCGATCGAAGAGGCGAGCTTGTTTGTGGCCTCGGCCATTGCCGCGGGCAAGCGAGCCTGCTCGATCAGCATCGGCACCACTTCCGGCTCCGGGCGACGGTAGGCGGCGGTGATCGAGGCGCGCAGTACGGATTGCGGCAGGATGCTTTCGGCAAATTCCAGGAAGCACTGGTGGGCGTGGTCGGTCTGGACCTCGCCGGCTTCTTCCGCGTCCTTGCTGCCCAGGCCGTTGAGCTCGGCCAGGGTTGCACCACCCTCGAGTTTCTCCAGGTAATTGAAAATCGCCTGCTTGATCAGCCAGTGCGGCGTGCGATCAATGGAGGTCGCGGCCGCCTTCAGGCGCTCGCGGGTCGGGTCGTCAAGTTTGACCCCAAGGGTGGTCGTAGCCATCTTTTTATCCTCATGGGTGCCACTACTGCGTGGCATCAGCTGGCGGCAAGATTAGCTTTGCGCCGAGAGAGGTGCAACCGGGTGCAACCCTTTTTATCCATGAAATTTTTGATGCTGATCGGGAAAAATTATCGTTGCAGCCGAATCGGCTGCGCCTTGGTGCATTTGCTTCTGACTTTGGCTGCTCTTGCTCCGAAAAGGAGCAAAAACACGGTGTTTTCCACAAAAAACATCGAGGTGCAACTTATTCTCAAGAAACTGGTTGCACCTTATTTGCTTTGTTGAATAGCATTCGCGCCCAAGGTGCAACCTCTTACTGACGGTTCATCGGCTGATGGCTTTCCTGGGGAAACGTCAGTCATAAATGCGCGGCGCCAGGCTTCGTCTATCCACTAGCAAAGTGGATGGCCGTCCGGACAGACCGCCGCTACATAAAAACAAAGCCAGGGCGTAACTCAATGAGCGTAAGTAATCCTACCCTGATCACATTTGTGATCTATATCGCTGCCATGGTGCTGATCGGCTTTATGGCCTATCGCTCCACCAACAACCTTTCCGACTACATCCTCGGCGGTCGCAGCCTCGGCAGCGTGGTTACCGCGCTTTCGGCCGGTGCCTCGGACATGAGCGGCTGGTTGCTGATGGGCTTGCCCGGCGCGATCTACATGTCTGGCCTGTCGGAAAGCTGGATCGCCATCGGCCTGATCGTCGGTGCCTACCTGAACTGGCTGTTTGTAGCCGGCCGCCTGCGGGTGCAGACCGAGCACAACGGCGACGCCCTGACCCTGCCGGATTACTTCTCCAGCCGTTTCGAAGATAAAAGCGGCCTGCTGCGAATCATCTCTGCGGTGGTGATCCTGGTGTTCTTCACCATCTACTGCGCTTCCGGCATCGTGGCTGGCGCCCGTCTGTTTGAAAGCACCTTCGGCATGTCCTACGAGACCGCGCTGTGGGCCGGTGCTGCCGCGACCATTGCCTACACCTTCGTCGGTGGTTTCCTGGCCGTGAGCTGGACCGACACAGTGCAAGCCACGCTGATGATCTTCGCCTTGTTGTTGACCCCGATCATCGTGCTGCTGGCCACCGGTGGCGTCGACACCACCTTCCTGGCGATCGAAGCGCAGAACCCTGACAACTTCAACATGCTGAAAAACACCACCTTCATCGGCATCATTTCGCTGATGGGCTGGGGCCTGGGTTACTTCGGCCAGCCGCACATCCTCGCGCGTTTCATGGCGGCGGATTCGGTGAAATCTATTGCCAACGCACGTCGCATCTCCATGACCTGGATGATCCTGTGCCTGGGCGGCACCGTGGCGGTGGGCTTCTTCGGTATCGCCTACTTCTCGGCGCACCCGGAAGTCGCCGGTCCCGTGACCGAGAACCACGAGCGTGTGTTCATCGAGCTGGCCAAGCTGCTCTTCAACCCATGGATTGCCGGTGTGCTGCTGTCGGCCATCCTGGCGGCGGTAATGAGCACCCTGAGCTGCCAGTTGCTGGTGTGCTCCAGTGCCCTCACCGAAGACTTCTACAAAACCTTCCTGCGTAAAAACGCCTCCCAGGTCGAGCTGGTATGGGTCGGTCGCGCCATGGTGCTGTTGGTGGCGCTGATTGCCATCGCCATGGCCGCCAACCCGGAAAACCGCGTACTGGGCCTGGTGAGTTACGCCTGGGCCGGTTTCGGTGCTGCGTTCGGTCCTGTGGTACTGATCTCCGTACTGTGGAAAGGCATGACGCGTAATGGCGCATTGGCCGGCATCCTGGTGGGTGCGATCACCGTGATCGTGTGGAAGCACTTCAGCCTGTTTGGCCTGTACGAAATCATCCCGGGCTTCATCTTCGCCAGCCTGGCGATCTACTTCGTGAGCAAGCTGGGCGCTCCGACGGCTGGCATGCTTCAGCGGTTTGACGCAGCCGAGGCGGATTACAACCTCAACAAGTAATCGGCGGGGGCTTGAATGCCCGCTGAAGTGAAAACGGCCCGCATCTTTTGGATGACGGGCCGTTTTTTTGCCTTCCAGATCTCGCAGTGTTGTTTTCACAGATTCAGATGATCACTGAAGTAAACGGCCAATTTAAGGGCTCGCCTGGTGGCTGTGAGCGTTGAATGTGAGGCGGTTTTTATACTTTGGGAAAAGGGCTACAAACTACCGTCAGCTATCTGACAGTAGTTTGCGAAAGGGCATCCACCGATTTTGAATTCGTGGTTTTTCAGTCGTGGTCAGTGTCCGGCTGGTTGAGAAAAATCAGCACACCCAGGATCGCCATATAGAACTTGAACGCCGCTTCCTGGCCGTTCCACTGATGGGATTGCCACATCAGGAACCACTCGCCGCCGATCACCATAAAGCCGAAGAACCACACCACGAAACCCAGGGTCAGCCCGACGATTGCGCTTTTCTTGGCGCGATTGAAGTCGATACCTGTGGCACGACGAGCCCGCCACAAGGCCAGTGCTCCACGCGCCAGCAGCACGGCCGTCAGGGCTTCACCGGCGATGATCAGCCAATATGCACCGTGCCACAGCCATGGGGTGGTGATGGCGCGATACATCGCGGCGTTGCCGGGGAAGGTGGTGTCCATGCTCAGCACATGTTTGACGAAGGCAAAGTTGGAGCCGTAGTCGGTGATGTTGCTGAAGGCCACGAGTGTGGCGAAGGCTGCCAGGGCAAGGGTCAGGACGATTTTTGCGTAGCGGGTGGCCATGTTTTTTCCATTGTCATGGGGCGACGGGGGACGAATAAGCTACCACGCTGGTGGTAGGGCTTCGATGCCTGATACATGAAGATTAAAGCGCCTGCGATGTAGGGTTTTACTGATTTGCCTGCAGCGCACTCAGCTCGGCATACAGCTGGTGCAGAATCGGCCACCCACTACTCGCAGAGAAACACCGGATGTTCGCTCCTGCCAATCAAAGTGCCTTTAGCCTGACCCTCGACGGTGTGCCAAGTGTTCTCAAGGTACGTGAGTTCACGGGCGATGAGTTCATCAGCCTGCCCTATCGTTTTGACCTTGAACTGGTCAGCGAGCAACCCGACCTTGACTTGGAAAGCTTGATGCATCGCCAGGCGTTCCTGGGGTTTGATGCGCATGGCCATGGTATTCATGGCCAGGTTTATCGGGTGGCACAAGGCGACTCGGGCAAGCGCCTGACGCGTTATCAGATCACGCTGGTTCCGCAGTTGGCTTATCTTGAGCACAGCGCTCACCAGCGGATTTTCCAGAACCGGACGGTGCCGCAGATCATTGCACTGGTGCTGGAAGGGCAGGGTATCCAGGCGGATGCCTTCTCGTTTCAACTGAGCGGGGTGTACCCCGAGCGTGAGTACTGCGTTCAGTTTGGCGAAACCGATCTGGCGTTCATCCAGCGCTTGTGCGCCGAGTCGGGTATTCACTACCACTTCCAGCACCACCCCGAGCGCCACCTTTTGGTGTTCGGCGATGACCAGAGCGTGTTCGCCCAGCCTGAGCAAGCCACTCAATACGCGGCGGGTTCGGGGATGGTTGCCGACACGCCGGTGATCAAGCGTTTTACCCTGCGGTTGAAGACCCGTACCACCGATGTGAATCTGCGGGACTACGACTTCAGAAAGCCACGCCTGAGCTTGGAAAGCACGGTGTCCGGCGGCCAGCGTCCCATGCTGGAGGAACAGTGTTATCCCGGGAGTTTTACGGATCGCGCTCATGGTAAATACCTGGCGCAACGTAGGTTGGAGCGCCATCGCGGTGACTTTCGCCAGGCCAGTGGCCATAGCGACCAGCCGTCCCTGGTCAGCGGGCAGTTCCTGAGGATGGAAGGGCATCCTCGCCAGGAATGGAATGATTTGTGGCTGGTCACCCAGGTGACGCATGCCGGGCGCCAGCCTCAGGTGCTGGAGGAGTCGACCATCGACGCCTCAGGTGATGAATCGGCTCAGGGCTACAGCAATCACTTTGTCGTAACGCCATGGGAGGTGCCGTTTCGAACACCGCTGCTGGTATCGCGACCGCCGGTGTCTGGCTATCAAAACGCCGTGGTTACAGGGCCGGCAGGCAGCGAGATCCATTGTGACGAGTATGGCCGGGTCAAGGTGCAGATGGCCTGGGATCGCGCCGGGGAGCACGACGAACATTCCAGTTGCTGGCTGCGGGTGGCCAGTGGCTGGGCCCATGAGCACTACGGCTCGGTGTTGATCCCGCGGGTAGGCATGGAGGTGCTGGTGGGTTTCGTCGACGGCGACGCCGACACGCCGCTGGTGGTCGGTTGCCTGGCCAATGCCGCCACGCCGGTGCCGCTGGACCTGCCAGCCGACAAGACCCGCAGCATCTTCCGTAGCCAGACCAGCCCCGGCGGCGGTGGCTACAACGAGCTGCGCATCGAGGACCGCAAGGGTGCCGAGGAAATCTACCTGCGCGCCCAGCGCAACTGGACCCAGCATGTACTGCACGACCAGCACGTGCAGGTCGACAACCAGCGCGACGTGATCGTCAAAGGCCTTGATCGTCACGAGCTTCAGGGCGAAGAACAGCGCACCACCCACGGCAACCGCCTGACCGAACTCAAGCAGGACGATCACCTGATGGTCGCGGGCTCCCAGCAGGTACGTGCCGGGTTGACCATTCACATCGGTGCCGGGCAAAACGTCGTTATTGATGCGGGTGCCAGCGTGACCCTCCAGGCCGGTGGGCAGTGGATCAACGTTTCGGCGGGCGGGATTTTCAGCAGCACGCAAATCCAGCTTGGCGGCGCCCCGGCACCGGCGGGAGCGCCGCTGACGCCGGGGCTGCAGGAAAAGTTGCTGGCGGTAATACCTGCACCGTTGAGTGCCGTCCAGGTGTTAAGCCTGAAGCGCAGCGCACCCTTTTGCGAAGAGTGCGAGCGCTGCAGGAATGGCGTGTGCAATACGCCCCTGCATCGCAATACATCACTGCCCGGTGGTGCGCCATGATTTCTCCCGGGCAGTGGCTTGAGGCTGCGCCGTTGCAGGCGGGCGAGCAGTTGTTTGCGGTGATGGGCAATGCCAGCGACTGCAAGCCGCTCGATGCGTGGCGGCGTACCGACGGACGTGCATTTAGCCCCATCTGGGCGGGCAGCGAGTATGCAGCGTGGGAGGAGGTCATGCCCTACGTCGCGGTGGTCGCCGTGGACAGCGCTTTTCTGAAATGGGCCGCCGAATGCGAAGGTATCGACTGGGGTTGGCTGGCGGTGTCGTCCTGTTCCTTGCACACCGTCGTCGAGCATCTGCGCAGCCTGACCAAGGTACTGTTGCCGGAAGGGCCGGCGGTTTTCTTTCGCTTCTGGGACGGTGCTTATGTCCTGCCTGTGTTGCAGGCGCTGGGGCCACAGGCAAAGGAGTTGCTCCCGGTGTTCAGTCGCTACTGGATCAATGGTCGCCAGCATGAGGTAGCGGTTACGGCAGCGGGAGCGGCAAAGCCCGGCCCATGGTGGCAAGTGCCGCCGCATGTTCTCCAGCACCTGGGTGAGCAATCGAGCGTTACGCAGGTGGACAACCTGTTGCAGTGGCTGGAAGAACAGCGCCCGGACCTGTACAGCGCCTTTGTGCCGGCGACCTTGAAGCACAAGGTCGCCTACTTCGTGCGCCGGCCGGATGTCAGCCATCAGGCGCTGGCCGCCTGGCTGGCCTCAGAGCTGGGTTGAGGCCAGCGACTGCTGCAGGTCCTCGATCAGGTCTTCAATGGCCTCGATGCCCACCGACAGGCGAATCATCTCCGGCTTCACCCCGGCCTTCGCCTGCTCCTGTTCATTCATCTGGCGATGGGTGGTGGACGCCGGGTGGCAGGCCAGGGACTTGGCATCGCCAATGTTCACCAGGCGCTTGAAGATCTGCAGCGAATCGTAGAAACGCACGCCTGCCTCATAACCACCCTTCAGGCCGAAGGACAGAATCGCCGACGGTTTGCCCTGCATGTATTTCTGCGCCAGGTGATGGTGGGGGTGATCCGGCAGGCCGGCGTAGCTGACCCACTCCACCAGTGCGTGGTCTTGCAGGAAGTGGGCAATCTTCAAGGCGTTTTCGGTGTGGCGCTCCATGCGCAGGGCCAGGGTTTCCAGGCCTTGCAGCAGCAGGAATGCATTCATCGGCGCCAGGGCCGCGCCGGTGTTGCGCAGCGGCACGGTACGGGCGCGGGCAATGAACGCCGCCGGGCCGAATTTTTCGGTGTAGACCACACCGTGATAGGCCGGCTCCGGCTGGTTGAGGCCGGGGAATTTCTCCGGGTACTGGGTCCAGGGAAAGGTGCCGCTGTCGACGATCACGCCACCCAGCGAGTTGCCGTGGCCGCCCACGTATTTGGTCACCGAATGCACGACGATGTCCGCGCCGAACTGGATCGGCTTGCACAGGATTGGCGTGGCCACGGTGTTGTCCACCATCAGCGGCACGCCACGGGCGTGGGCGACGTTGGCCAGGGCTTCGATATCGATGATATTGCCTGCCGGGTTGCCGATGCTCTCGCAGTACACCAGTTTGGTGTTGTCATCGATCAGCTCGGCGATGGCTTCGGCGCAGTCGTCACGGGCGAAGCGCACGTCAACGCCGAAGCTCGGCAGCAAGTGGGCGAACAGGGTGTAGGTGCCACCGTACAGCTGCGGGGTGGTGACGATGTTGTCACCGGCACGGGTCAGGGTCTGGATCGCGTAGTGGATCGCCGCGCTGCCGGCCGACACCGCCAGGGCCGCGATGCCGCCTTCGAGTGCTGCGATGCGTTGCTCCAGCACGTCGTTGGTGGGGTTCATGATGCGCGTGTAGATATTGCCGGGCACGTCGAGGTTGAACAGGTCGGCGCCGTGCTGGGCGTTATCGAATTCGAAAGCGACGTTCTGGTAGATCGGCACGGCGACGGCCTTGGTAGTCGGGTCCGACTTGAAGCCATGGTGCAAAGCGATGGTGGCGTCTTTCATGAGTTGTTATGACCTCCATGGATAATTGCTCGCCACAATAAATCCGCTTTCGCACCGCCAATTAGACTATTTTCGGCAGCGCCCCTGTGTTTGCGGCATAAGCGCCACCTGACGCGCAGCCCTGCACCTTTGCCTGCGTAAAAGGTAAACTTCGCCCCCTGCGCAGGAGCAACCATGAATTATCGTCACGCCTATCACGCCGGCAACCACGCCGATGTCTTCAAACACCTGACCTTGACCCGCCTCATCGCCCTGATGTCGCGCAAGGAGCAGCCGTTTGCCTATCTCGACACCCACGCCGGCATTGGTCTGTACGACCTGCAGGGCGACCAGGCGAACCGTACCGGTGAACACCTGGAAGGCATCGCCCGCCTGTGGGGCCAGGCCGACCTGCCGCCGCTGACCGCCGATTACATGCGTGTGCTGCACGAGATGAACCCGGATGGCGAATTGCGCTACTACCCGGGTTCGCCGGAGCTGGCGCGACGCCTGACTCGTCCTCAGGACCGCGTGCTGCTCAACGAAAAGCACCCGGAAGATGGCCTGCTGCTCAAGGACAACATGAAGGGTGATCGTCGGGTGAAAGTCCACCTTGGCGAAGGTTGGCACGTGCCACGGGCATTGCTGCCGGTGCCGGAAAAGCGTGCGTTGATGTTGATAGACCCGCCGTTCGAGAAGCTCGACGAGATGCAGCGCTGCGCCGCGTCCCTCAAGGAAGCCGTGAGCCGGATGCGCCAGACAGTGGCTGCGATCTGGTACCCGGTGAAGGACCAGCGCATGCTGCGCCGCTTCTACCAGGACCTGGCCGGTACAGGTGCGCCGAAGTTGCTGCGGGTGGAATTGCTGGTGCATCCGCTGGACACGCCCAACACCCTGACCGGTTCGGGTCTGGCGATTGCCAATCCGCCGTGGGGGCTGGAGGAGGAGTTGCGTGAGCTGCTGCCGTGGTTGTCCAAGCAGCTTGGGCAAACCCAGGGTGGCTGGCAGATGGATTGGCTTATCGCCGAGTAAGACAATCGCAAGGTATTGAAGACCCAATGTGGGAGCGGGCTTGCTCGCGAATGCGGTGTATCAGAAACACATTCAGTGACTGACACTCCGCTTTCGCGAGCAAGCCCGCTCCCACATTTTTATCGGTGTCGCTCTTAGATCGGGCAGGTCACGCCGGTGCCGCCGATTCCGCAGTAACCCTGCGGATTCTTCGCCAGGTACTGCTGGTGGTACGCCTCGGCGAAATACACCGTCGGCGCTTCTTCGATTTCGGTGGTGATGGTGCCCAGGCCCGCCTTGGTCAATTCCGCCTGATAAGCCTCTGCGCTGGCCTTCGCCGCCTCCAGGTGCTCCGGCTTGACCGCGTAGATCACCGAACGATACTGGCTGCCGATGTCATTGCCCTGGCGCATGCCCTGGGTCGGGTTGTGCAGTTCCCAGAACATTTTCAGCAGCTCTTCGTAGCTGATCTTGTCCTGGTCAAACACCACCAACACCACTTCGCTGTGGCCGGTCAGGCCCGAGCAGACTTCTTCATACGTCGGGTTCGGCGTGTAGCCGCCGGCATAGCCCACCACCGTACTGACCACACCGTCGCGCTGCCAGAAACGACGCTCTGCACCCCAGAAGCAACCCAGGCCGAAGATCGCAAACTCTACGTTGTCGACAAAGGGGCCCAGTAGGGGGTTGCCGTTGACGAAGTGCGTCTCGGGCAGCGACATCGGGGTTTCACGGCCAGGCAAAGCTTGTTCTTGAGTGGGAAGCACGTTTTTATTCACCAGGATTTCCGAGCGCAAGACCATGATCAGTCCTCTCAGTCAGATTGAGTTACAAGTAAGAATTCAGACTGCCAGTGTGCCCGAGTGTTACCGCGCTGTCAGGCGATTGGCCCGCGAGGATAGCGTTTAAGCATCGTCAGCAGCTCGGCCCCCGGGATTGGCCGGTCGAACAGGTAGCCCTGGCCGACGTCGCAACGGTGGCGGCGCAGGAACGCCAGCTGCTCGGCGGTCTCGATGCCTTCGGCCACCACCTTGAGCTTGAGGTTGTGGGCCATGGCGATCACCGCCGAGGTGATTTCCATGTCGTCCTGGTTGTCCGGGATTTCATGGATGAAGCTGCGATCAATCTTGATGATGTCGATCGGGAATTTTTTCAGGTAGCTCAGCGACGAGTAACCGGTACCGAAGTCATCCATCGCCAGGGTCAAGCCGAAGCTCTTCAGTTGGTCCAGTTGCAGGCGCGTGTCTTCGGTGGCTTCCAGCAGCAGGCCTTCGGTCAACTCCAGTTCCAGCAGGTTGGCCGGCAACTGTTCTTCCTTGAGGATCGTGGCAATCGAGGCCACCAGGTCCGGGTCGGAAAACTGCTTGGGCGACAGGTTGATCGCCACTTGCAGGTTGCCCATGCCGGCGGCGGTCAGCTGTCGGCTCATGCGGCAGGCCTGGCGGGCGATCCATTTGCCGATGGGGATGATCAGCCCGGTCTCTTCAGCCACGCTGATGAACTGATCGGGGCGGATCATGCCCTTTTCCGGATGGTTCCAGCGTAACAACGCTTCCATCCCTAGCAGACGACCGCTGCGCAGGCACAGCTTGGGCTGGTAGAACACGTCCAGTTCGTTTTGGGTCAGGGCGCGGCGCAGGTTGTTTTCCACGAACAGTTTGTAGCTGGCTTCGGCATTCAGCGCTTCGGTAAATACCTGCACCTGGTGTTTGCCGTTGGCCTTGGCCTTGTGCAGCGCCAGGCCGGCGTTGCGCATCAGGGTCTGCGGATCGCGGCCATGCAGCGGCGCGCAGGCGAGGCCCACGGAGCCGGTGACGCTGATCAGCTGGTTGTCGACGAACATCGGCTTGTCGAGGGTGGCCAGCAACTGGCTGGCGACCTGCTGGCCGGTTTCAAGGTCGGTATCGTCCAGCAGCACGGCAAATTCGTTACTGGCAAATCGCGCCAGGCTGCCACTGGCGGTCAGGCTGTTGCGCAGGCGCCGGGCCAGGCTGATCAGCAGCTTGTCGCCGGTCTGGTGGCCGAGGCTGTCGTTGATCCGCTTGAAGTTGTCGATGTCCACCAGCAGCAGGCTGATGGGGCTGTCGCTGTCCCGGGCAAAGCGTTCGTCCAGGTTGCGGATGAACGCCGGGCGGTTGCCCAGGTTGGTCAGGTTGTCGGTGTAGGCCAGCCGCTCGATGCGCTGCTGGGCCAGCTTGGTCTGGGTGATGTCTTCGTAGATGCCGATGTAATGGGTCAACTCACGGTTATCGCCATAAACCTTGGAGATCGACAACTGGCCCCAGTAGGGTTCGAGGTTCTTGCGCCGGCTCTTGAACTCGCCTTGCCAACTGTTGCTCTTGGCCAGGCTTGAAGGCGCGTCGAACAGCAGCTCGCTGAGGTTCTCCAGCGCCGGCAGTTCCGACAGCTGGTGGCCGTGGACTTCTTCGGTGCTGTACTGGGTGATCGCGGTAAAGCTGGGGTTGACGTATTCCACCACGCCGTCGCAATTGACCAGCAGGAACGCATTGGCGCTTTGCTCCACGGCTCGCTGGAACAAGTGCAGGGCACTGGTGGCGGTGCGGCGGTTGTGGTTGTTGATCACCTGGGCGAACTGGTCGGCCAGCTCGCCGGCAAAGGCGATCTCGTCGGACTGCCAGACGCGGGTGCTGCCACTTTGCTCCAGGCACAACACGCCGACCACGTTGCCATCGACGCGGATGCTGGCGTCGAGCATGGCGTGGATGTCCCGCGGGCGCAGGCTCTCGGCCATTTCACGCGTGCGTGGGTCGCGCATGGCGTTGGTGGCGTCGATCGCACGGCTGGTTTGCAGGGCTTCCAGGTAATCCGGGAAGCCACTGGCATCGATAGACTCTGGCAGGTGGTGCTGCTGATCGGCGCGGTGATAAGCGGAAATCGGCACCAGATGCTGGTTTTCGAGGTTCCAGATGCTCGCGCAGTCGATCTGGTAGATATCGCAGGCACTGCGGGTGATCAGCTCGGCGGCTTCCTGCAGCGAGTTGTTGGTGCTGTAGCGCTGGCGGGCCAGCAGCAGGATCAATTCCTGCTGGGCGCGTACCCGCTCAAGGTGTTGCAGTTGTTCCTGCTGGGCGCGCTGGTTGAGTTCCAGGGCAATCTGCAAGCGGCTGTTCTGGCTCTCCAGGTCTGCCGCAGGGGCCGGTGGGAGATCACTGAACAGGCCGTCGACCACCATCAGGTAGCCGCGCAGCAGGTGACGATTGTGTTGTTTGTAGGCTTCACCCAGTTCCAGCAGGCTCAACGGGCCGTCGTTGGTGTGCAGGGTGTAGCGCACCAGGTAATGCGGGCTGATGGTCAGCTGTTCCTGGATCGCATCATGCAGCTGATAGCGCGCCTGGGGCTCCATCAGGCTGGCGTAGGGCGAGCCGATCAGGGCGCACAGTTCCATCGCGGGCAGGCCGAACTGGCGTTCGCAATTGGGGTCGAGGTACAGCAGGGCCCAGCTAGCCTCATTAAGCCGCTCGAAACGCAGCATACCGAGGCGCGAAGGCACCGGTAATTGCGTCACTACCTCGGCCGCCGTACGGGCGACATCGGGTTGGCTTTTCATGGGGAAACTCGCTTGGAAAAATGCGCATCGCGCCGGGCTCACGCCCTCTTTACTGTTGCCTGCGGCAAGGTTGCATCATGCAGCACAGGCTGACAAGAGAGGATGAAGGCTAAGTGCTATAAGTGGGTTATCGGCCAGCGAGCGGTTTTCTGCAACCGGGGTGATGGGCGGTGTACAACCTCGATTTCCGTGTCCAGGTTTTCCCTGGAAAGCAGGCAAAAAAAGCCCCGCCAATTGGCGGGGTTGAGGTACGAGCGTGGCGCTCGGAAATCGTTGAAGCCAGGTCTTCTGCATGGGCAGAAGACCTGTTGTGGCTTAAAGCAGGATGGTGCGGATGTCGTTCAGCAACTGGCTCAGGCGCTGGGTGAAGCGTGCGGCAGCCGCGCCGTTGATCACACGGTGATCGTAGGACAGCGACAGTGGCAGCATCAGCTTCGGCTGGAACGCTTTACCGTCCCACACAGGCTGGATAGTGGCCTTGGAAACACCCAGGATCGCCACTTCCGGCGCGTTGACGATTGGCGTGAAGCCAGTGCCGCCAATGTGCCCGAGGCTGGAGATGGTGAAGCACGCGCCCTGCATGTCGTCCGGGGTGAGCTTCTTGTCGCGGGCCTTGGCAGCCAGTGCAGCAGCCTCAGCGGCAAGCTGCAGCAGGCTCTTCTGGTCGACGTTCTTGATGACCGGTACCAGCAGGCCATCCGGAGTGTCGACGGCAAAGCCGATGTGCACGTACTTCTTGCGAATGATCGCCTTGCCGCTTGGCGCCAGCGAACTGTTGAAGTCCGGCAGCTCCTTGAGCAAATGTGCGCAAGCCTTGAGCAGCAGGGGCAGCACGGTCAGCTTCACGCCGGCCTTCTCGGCCACGGCTTTCTGCGCAACGCGGAATGCTTCCAGGTCGGTGATGTCGGCCTGGTCGAACTGGGTCACGTGCGGGATGTTCAGCCAGCTGGCGTGCAGGCCGGCCGCGCCGATTTGCATCAGGCGGGTCATCGGCACTTCTTCGATTTCGCCGAAGCGGCTGAAGTCGACGGTGCGGATCGGCGGAATGCCCGAGCCACCGGTAGCAGCGCCGGCAGCCGGAGCTTCCTTGGCCTTCTGCATCATGGATTTGACGTAAACCTGCACGTCTTCCTTGAGCACGCGACCGTGAGGACCGCTGGCGGTTACCGCGCTCAACTCGACGCCGAATTCACGGGCCAGTTGGCGCACGGCAGGGCCGGCATGAACCTTGGCACCGCTTGGCGCAGGTGCAGCCGCCGGAGCCGGTGCGGCCTCGGCTTTTGCAGCAGGCGCAGGTGCAGGCGCGGCGGCAGCCGGTGCGGCTTCAGCCTTGGCGGCCGGAGCATCGGCGGCCGGAGCGGCAGCAGCAGGAGCCGAAGCGCCCGCTACTTTCAGCTTGAGGATGAAGTCACCAGTGCCGACTTCGTCTTCCAGCTTCACGGCAATGCTTTCCACCACACCGGCAGCCGGCGAAGGGATTTCCATGGAGGCCTTGTCGGACTCCAGGGTGATCAGCGATTGATCAGCTTCGACGGTGTCGCCGACTTTAACCAGCAGCTCGATGATCTTGGCCTTGCCCGACGAACCGATGTCCGGAACATGAATGTCCTGGACTGTTTCGGCGGCAGGTGCAGCCGCCGGAGCCGCAGGGGCCTCGGCAGCAGCGGCAGGCTTCTCGGCGGCAGGAGCCGGGGAAGCAGCAGGAGCGGCCGCCGCAGGGGCCGCATCAGCGGCACCTTCGATTTCCAGCTCAAGCAGTTCGTCGCCTTCTTTCAGGCGGTCGCCCAGCTTCACTTTCAGGCTTTTGACCACGCCGGCCTTGGGAGCAGGGATTTCCATGCTCGCCTTGTCCGATTCCAGGGTCAGGATGCTCTGGTCGGCTTCGACGGTGTCGCCGACCTTCACAAACAGTTCAATTACTTCACCTTCACCGCTGCCGATGTCAGGTACGCGAATGAGTTCGCTCACAGAAAGTCTCCTCAGCAGTCCAGTGGGTTGCGTTTTTCCGGGTTGATCCCGAACTTGACGATAGCGTCTGCTACCACCTTGGGTTCGATTTCACCACGGTCAGCCAAGGCTTCCAGGGCTGCCAACACCACGAAGTGACGGTCGACTTCGAAGAAGTGACGCAGCTTCTTGCGGCTGTCACTACGGCCGAAACCGTCGGTGCCCAGGACTTTGAATTCCTTGGACGGTACCCACTGACGAATTTGTTCAGCAAACAGCTTCATGTAGTCGGTAGAGGCGATAACCGGACCCTTACGGCCAGCCAGGCACTCTTCGACGTAGGTGCGCGCAGGCTTCTGGCCCGGGTGCAGGCGGTTGCTGCGCTCTACGGCCAGGCCGTCGCGACGCAGTTCGTTGAAGCTGGTAACGCTCCATACGTCAGCACCGACGTTGAACTCTTCACGCAGGATTTTTGCAGCTTCACGCACTTCGCGCAGGATGGTGCCGGAGCCCATCAGTTGCACGTGGTGAGCGGCTTCCTTGGTGTCTTCTTCGAGCAGGTACATGCCCTTGATGATGCCTTCCTCGACACCGGCCGGCATGGCTGGCTGCTGGTAGGACTCGTTCATCACGGTGATGTAGTAGAAAACGTCCTGCTGCTCTTCGGTCATCTTCTTCATGCCGTCCTGGATGATCACCGCCAGCTCATAGCCGTAGGTTGGATCAAAGGTGCGGCAGTTCGGGATGGTGCCCGCCAGGATGTGGCTGTGACCGTCTTCGTGTTGCAGGCCTTCGCCGTTCAGCGTGGTCCGCCCGGCAGTACCGCCGATCAGGAAGCCACGGGTACGGCTGTCGCCTGCTGCCCAAGCCAGGTCGCCAATACGCTGGAAACCGAACATCGAGTAGAAGATGTAGAACGGCAGCATCGGCTGGTTGTGGCTGGAGTACGAAGTACCGGCAGCGATGAAGGAGCTCATGGCGCCCGCTTCGTTGATGCCTTCTTCGAGGATCTGGCCCTTCTTGTCTTCCTTGTAGAACATCACCTGGTCTTTATCGACTGGCTCGTAGAGCTGGCCGACGGAGGAGTAGATGCCCAACTGACGGAACATGCCTTCCATACCGAAGGTACGGGCTTCGTCCGGGATGATCGGCACGATACGCGAGCCGATTTCCTTGTCCTTGACCAACTGCGCGAGGATCCGCACGAAGGCCATGGTGGTGGAGATTTCACGGTCGCCCGAGCCGTCCAGGATCGCCTTGAGGGTATCCAGTGGCGGAGTCGGGATGTTGAAGCTCTTGGCGCGGCGCTGTGGCACGAAACCGCCCAGTGCAGTGCGACGCTCGCTGAGGTAGCGGGCTTCGGCGCTGTTTGGCTCCGGCTTGAAGAACGGCAGGTTCTCCAGCTCTTCGTCCTTGACCGGGATGTCGAAGCGGTCGCGGAACAACTTCAGGCTGTCGACATCGACTTTCTTGGTGTTGTGCGCAGTGTTCTTCGCTTCGCCGGCACCGGTGCCATAACCCTTGATGGTCTTGGCCAGGATGACGGTCGGTTGTTCTTTGTGGTTGACCGCTTCGTGGTACGCCGCGTAGACCTTGTACGGGTCGTGGCCGCCACGGTTGAGTTTCCAGATCTCGTCGTCGGATAGGTCTGCAACCATTGCCTTGAGTTCAGGCGTGTTGAAGAAGTGTTCACGTACGAACGCGCCGTCTTTGGCTTTGTAGTTCTGGTACTCGCCGTCGATGACTTCGTCCATGCGGCGTTGCAGGATGCCGTCGACGTCCTTGGCCAGCAGTGGGTCCCAGAAACGGCCCCAGATGACTTTGGTCACGTTCCACTGAGCACCACGGAACACGCCTTCGAGTTCCTGGATGATCTTGCCGTTGCCGCGAACCGGGCCGTCGAGGCGCTGCAGGTTGCAGTTGATGACGAAGATCAGGTTGTCCAGCTTCTCGCGGCCGGCCAGGGAAATGGCGCCCAGGGATTCCGGCTCGTCACACTCGCCGTCGCCCAGGAAGCACCAGACTTTCTGCTTGCCTTCAGGGATGAAGCCACGGGCTTCCAGGTACTTCATGAAGCGTGCCTGGTAGATCGCCTGGATCGGGCCCAGGCCCATGGATACCGTCGGGAACTGCCAGAAATCAGGCATCAGCCAAGGGTGCGGATAGGACGAGAGGCCCTGGCCGTCGACTTCCTGGCGGAAGTTGTTCATTTGTTCTTCCGTGATGCGGCCTTCCATGAACGCACGGGCGTAGACGCCTGGCGAGGTGTGGCCCTGGAAGTAGATCAGGTCGCCGCCATGTTCTTCGGTCGGGGCCTGGAAGAAGTAGTTGAAGCCGATGTCATACAGGGTTGCGCTGGAAGCGAAGCTGGAGATGTGACCGCCCAGGTCAGAATCTTTCAAGTTCGTGCGCATTACCATCGCCATGGCGTTCCAGCGTACCAGCGAGCGAATGCGGCGTTCCATGAACAGGTCGCCAGGCATGCGTGCTTCGTGGGTTACCGGGATGGTGTTGCGATACGGCGTGGTGATGGCGTAGGGCAGTTGCGAGCCGCTGCGGGTCGCGAGTTCACCCATACGGGTCATCAGGTAGTGAGCACGGTCTTCGCCTTCTTTGTCGAGAACCGATTCCAGGGCGTCCAGCCATTCCTGGGTTTCGACGGGATCGAGGTCTTGCATGGCTTGCTCCAGGGCGGAAAGGCTACCAGAATCGGTTGCCTGAAGTTTGCGACTGGCCTTGTGGGCAGACGACATAAATTCTTGGATGGCCGAAGGTTGCTTCGGCGTCCTGTAGTTTTACTACAAATCGTCGGCCATTTCAGCCTTTCGAATGTATATACGAGTAGTAAAACTACACAAGACTGAGCGGATTGCTCGGTCTAGCTGGCGAGCATAATCGTTATTGTTGATCTTTTGCGAACAAGAAAGGGTAGAGATTTGATGTTGACTGCCAAAAAAGAAAAATTTTCAGCTATTTCTAACCTTTGTTCGACAGTCCTTCACCGAGCGTGGTTCTTGCGTTCACAGCTACAAGCCCTTTACGCGCCGATCAAGGATAGACCATGAGCCTTCCAATGCAGGCCGAACTCCCGGCCATCCTGCTTCCATTTGCCAAGCGGGCCGAGCAGTCATTTCGTGACGCCGTGGCCGGATTGGACGGCGATAATGGCCTTTCTGAGTGGACGCCGCAACGTTGGGCTGACTTCGCCCGTGTGTGCGCCGCCAGTGATTTCGTCATTGAACAGAGTGTTCGTGACCCTTTGATGTTGCTCGAGCTGGTGGCCTGGGGCGAACTGGACCGCAGTTTTGCCCCCGGCGAGCTGTGCGGACAGATTGCGACGGCCGTGCAACAAGCCGAGACAGAAGACGAACTGGGCCGGGTTCTGCGCCGCCAGCGCACCCGCCAGCAGGTGCGGATCATCTGGCGCGACCTGACCCGACAGGCGGACCTGGTGCAAACCTGCCGCGACCTGTCGGACATGGCCGACGCCAGCATCGACCAGGCCTATCAGTGGTTGTACCAGCGCCACTGCGTATTGTTCGGCACACCCACGGGCCGTCGCAGCGGCGAACCGCAGCACATGGTCATCCTCGGCATGGGCAAGCTCGGCGCAGTGGAGCTGAACCTGTCGTCCGACATCGACCTGATCTTCGCCTACCCCGAAGGCGGCGATACGGTCGGCGTGAAGCGCTCGCTGGACAACCAGGAGTTCTTCATCCGCCTTGGTCAAAAACTGATCAAGGCCCTGGACCCGATGACCGTCGACGGCTTTGTGTTCCGGGTCGACATGCGCCTGCGACCTTACGGCTCGGCCGGGGCGCTGGTGCTCAGCTTCAACGCGCTGGAGCAGTACTACCAGGACCAGGGCCGCGACTGGGAACGCTACGCCATGATCAAGGCGCGGGTAGTGGCCGGTGACCAGGTGGCCGGTGCGCAACTGCTCGACATGTTGCGACCGTTTGTCTACCGGCGTTACCTGGACTTTTCCGCCATCGAAGCGCTGCGCACCATGAAGCAGTTGATCCAGCAGGAAGTGCGGCGCAAGGGCATGGCCGAGAACATCAAGCTCGGCTCGGGCGGCATCCGTGAAGTCGAATTTATCGCCCAGGCGTTCCAGCTGATCCACGGTGGCCGTGACCTGAGCCTGCAGCAGCGCCCACTGTTAAAAGTGCTGGGTACCCTGGAAGGCCAGGGTTACCTGCCGCCGGCGGTGGTCGCCGAGCTGCGCGATGGCTATGAATTCCTGCGCTACACCGAGCACGCGATTCAGGCGATCGCCGATCGCCAGACGCAGATGCTCCCGGATGGCACCGAAGACCAGGCGCGGATTGCCTTCATGCTGGGCTTTCCGGACTGGACCGCGTTTCATGAGCGCCTGATGTACTGGCGTGGCCGGGTGGACTGGCATTTCCGCCAGGTGATTGCCGATCCGGATGAAGAAGAGGGCGAAGAGAGCGAGTTGGTGGTGGGCGGTGAGTGGTTGCCGTTGTGGGAAGAGTCCCAGGACGAGGAAGCCGCCTGCCGTCAGTTGCAGGAAGGCGGTTTTACCGACGCGCCCAAAGCCTTGAAAACCCTGGCCGGCCTGCGCAGCAGTCCGCAATTGCGTGCCATGCAGCGCCTGGGTCGCGAGCGTCTGGATGCATTTATCCCGCGCTTGCTGGCCCAGGCCGTCGAACATGCCAACCCGGACCTGGTGCTGGAGCGCGTCCTGCCCTTGGTCGAAGCCGTCGCCCGGCGTTCCGCTTATCTGGTGTTGCTGACGGAAAACCCCGACGCCCTGCGTCGCCTTCTGACCCTGTGCGCCGCCAGCCCGTGGATTGCCGAGCAGATCACTCGCTTCCCGCTGCTGCTGGACGAACTGCTCAACGAAGGCCGCCTGTTCAAGCCGCCGCTGGCGCCGGAACTGGCCGCCGAATTGCGCGAGCGCCTGACGCGCATCCCCGAAGATGACCTTGAGCAGCAGATGGAGGCCCTACGGCACTTCAAGCTGGCCCACCGCCTGCGGGTGGCCGCTTCGGAAATCGCCGGCAGCCTGCCGTTGATGAAAGTCAGCGACTACCTGACCTGGCTCGCCGAAGCCATCCTCGAACAAGTGCTGGCCCTGGCCTGGCGCCAGACGGTTGCCCGCTACGGCTCGCCGCAACGGGTGGACGGCACCTTGTGCGATCCTGGCTTCATCATTGTCGGTTATGGGAAAGTCGGCGGCATCGAATTGGGGCATGGTTCGGACCTGGACCTGGTGTTTATCCATGACGGTGACCCCCAGGCCGAAACCGACGGTGCCAAGCCGATCGACGGCGCGCAGTTCTTTACCCGGCTGGGGCAGCGAATCATTCATCTGCTGACCACCCAGACCAACTCGGGCCAGTTGTATGAAGTGGACATGCGCCTGCGGCCTTCGGGCGCATCCGGTTTGCTGGTGAGTTCCCTGGGCGCATTTGCGCGTTATCAGGAAAACGAAGCCTGGACCTGGGAGCACCAGGCGCTGGTGCGTGCGCGAGTGCTGGTAGGCAGTCAGGATGTGGGCCGTGCTTTCGAGCAGGTACGGGCGCAAGTGCTGGGCCGCGCGCAGGACCTGGACAAGCTGCGCCAGGAGGTCAGCGAGATGCGCGCCAAGATGCGCGACAACCTCGGCACCAAGTCCACGGCGGCGGGAACGGCGGCGAATGCCTTCGAACCCACGGCGTCGTTCGACCTCAAGCAGGACGCCGGAGGTATCGTCGATATTGAATTTATGGTGCAATACGCGGCTCTGGCGTGGTCTGCGCAACATCCATCGTTGCTGCGCTACACCGACAATATCCGCATTCTGGAAGGCCTGGAGCAGGTCGGGCTGATGCCCGCCGCCGATGCCCATTTGCTGCGCGAGGTGTATAAAGCCTACCGTTCCGCCGCTCACCGCCAGGCCCTGCAGAACGAGGCCGGTACGGTGGCCGGGGACCAGTTCGCTGACGAACGGCGCCAGGTGCAGCGAATCTGGCATGAACTGGGGTTAAGCTGAAACACTATATAAGGCGGGGAGGCATGAGCCTCCCCGTATCGTTTGTGGAAACTACATGAATATTCTGATCGTTGGGCCCAGTTGGGTCGGTGACATGGTGATGGCGCAGACACTGTTCCAGTGCCTCAAGCAACGTCATCCCGACTGCCAAATCGACGTGCTCGCCCCCGAGTGGAGCCGGCCGATCCTTGAGCGCATGCCCGAGGTGCGTCAGGCCTTGAGCTTCCCGCTCGGCCACGGCGCGCTGGAGCTGGCGACCCGTCGACGCATCGGCAAGTCCCTGGCCGGCCAGTACGATCAGGCGATCCTGTTGCCCAACTCGATGAAGTCGGCACTGGTGCCGTTCTTCGCCGGTATTCCCAAGCGCACCGGCTGGCGTGGCGAGTTTCGCTATGGCCTGCTCAACGATGTGCGCAAGCTCGACAAGGCCCGTTACCCGCTGATGATCGAGCGCTTCATGGCCCTGGCCTACGCGCCGGGAGCCGAGTTGCCGACGCCTTATCCGCGCCCGAGCCTGCAAATCGACCCGGTCACCCGCGACGCCGCCCTGGCCAAGTTCGGCCTGGAGCTGGACCGTCCGGTGCTGGCGCTGTGCCCTGGCGCCGAGTTTGGCGAGTCCAAGCGCTGGCCTTCGGAGCATTACGCCAAGGTTGCGGAGATGAAGATTCGCGAGGGCTGGCAGGTCTGGTTGTTCGGCTCGAAAAACGATCATTCGGTGGGCGAGGATATTCGCCAGCGCTTGATCCCGGGGCTGCGCGAAGAGGCGGTCAACCTGAGCGGCGACACGTCCCTGGCCGAGGCCATCGACCTGCTGTCCTGTGCCGACTCGGTGGTGTCCAACGACTCCGGCCTGATGCACGTGGCCGCGGCGCTGAACCGCCCGCTGGTGGCATTGTATGGCTCGACGTCTCCCGGGTTTACCCCACCGCTGGCCGACAAGGTCGAAGTGGTGCGCCTGGGCCTGGATTGCAGCCCGTGTTTTGATCGCACCTGCCGCTTCGGCCACTACAACTGCCTGCGCCAGTTGCTGCCGCAACCTGTCAGCGACGCGTTGCAGCGGTTGCAGGGCACTGTGGTCGAGGTTCGTTAAGTTGCGGGTTCTGGTAATCAAGACCTCATCCCTGGGCGATGTGATTCATGCCTTGCCGGCGTTGACCGACGCGGCGCGGGCGATCCCGGGCATCCGGTTTGACTGGGTGGTGGAAGAAGGCTTCGCCGAGATTCCCACCTGGCACCCGGCGGTGGACAAGGTGATCCCGGTGGCGATCCGCCGCTGGCGCAAGAACCTCTGGCAGACCTTCAAGAGTGGCGAATGGCGGCGCTTCAAGAAGAGCGTGCAGTCGACCAAATATGACCTGGTGATCGACGCCCAGGGGCTGCTGAAAAGTGCCTGGCTTACCCGCTACGTACGTGCCCCGGTGGCCGGTTTCGACAAACAGTCGGCTCGCGAGCCATTGGCGGCGCACTTCTATTCCCGGCGCCTCGCCGTGGCCCGTGGGCAGCACGCGGTGGAGCGCTTGCGCCAGCTGTTTGCCGTCGCCCTCGGTTATGACCTGCCAAAAGGCCTGGGCGACTACGGCCTCAGTGTCGACAAGCTGCTGGGCCTGCCGCCGAAAAAACCGTTTGTACTGCTGCTGCACGGCACCACCTGGGACACCAAGCACTGGCCGGAAGCCTACTGGCGCGACCTGGCCGAACGCATGGACCGCTTTGGCGTGGACGTGAAGTTGCCGTGGGGCAATGCCGCCGAAAAAGCCCGGGCTGAACGCCTGGCCCAGGGCCTGAAAAACGCCGAAGTGCTGCCCAGGCTGAACCTCGCGGGGGTGGCCCGAGTGCTGGCGGGGGCGAAGGCGTGTGTTGCGGTCGACACCGGCCTTGGCCACTTGGCCGCAGCACTGGATGTGCCAACGATTTCCCTGTTCGGCCCTACCAATCCTGGCCTGACCGGGGCTTATGGCAAGGCGCAGATTCACCTGGCCAGCGACTTCCCGTGTGCGCCATGCCTGCAAAAGAAATGCACTTATCAACCGACTGCCGAAGACCAGCGTCGGTTCGATCTCAAGCGCGAGTGGCCCCTGTGCTTCACTCGCCTGAACCCTGAGCGTGTCGCAACTCGTTTAAGCACGTTGTTACTGGCTGAGGAACACTGATGCAACTGGCTTTTGTCCTCTACAAGTATTTCCCCTTTGGTGGCCTGCAGCGCGACTTCATGCGTATTGCCCTGGAGTGCCAGCAGCGTGGGCATCAGATTCGCGTCTATACGCTGATCTGGGAGGGTGACGTGCCGCCGGGCTTTGAAGTACTGGTGGCGCCGGTCAAGGCGCTGGTCAACCATCGGCGCAATGAAAAGCTCTACGCCTGGATCCAGGCCGACCTGGCCAAGCGTCCGGTCGACCGCGTGGTGGGCTTCAACAAGATGCCGGGGCTGGACCTGTACTTCGCCGCCGACGGCGTGTTCGAAGACAAGGCGCAGAACCTGCGCAACCCGATGTATCGCTGGTTCGGCCGGTACAAGCACTTTGCCGAATACGAGCGTGCAGTGTTCGACAAAGACGCCAAGACGCAGATCATGGTGCTGTCCGAACACCAGCAGCAGCTGTTCACCCAGTATTACGGGACCCAGGCCGAGCGTTTTCATTTGTTGCCGCCGGGCATCGCCCGCGACCGCCGCGCGCCGCCCAATGCTGCCGAGATCCGCGCCGAGTTTCGTCGCGAATTCGGCCTGGCCGACGATGATTTGCTGCTGGTGCAGATTGGCTCGGGCTTCAAGACCAAGGGCGTTGATCGCAGCCTCAAGGCCGTGGCCGCGCTGCCGTCGAGCCTGAAGAAACGCACCCGGCTATTTGTAATCGGCCAGGACGACCCCAAAGTATTCCAATTGCAGAGTGCTGCGCTGGGACTGGGCGACCAGGTGCAGTTCTTCAAGGGCCGCAGCGACATCCCGCGCTTTCTGCTGGGCGCCGACCTGTTGATCCACCCCGCGTACAACGAGGCGGCCGGCATGGTGCTGATCGAAGCGGTGGTCGCCGGCCTCCCGGTGCTGGTGAGCAAGGTCTGCGGCTACGCGTTTTACATCGACAAGGCCCAGAGTGGGCGGGTGTTGGACGAACCGTTCGAGCAGGCCCAGCTCAACCAGTACCTGGTGGATATGCTCGACGATCCACAAGCGCGCGCGGCCTGGAGCCGCAATGGTCTGGCCTTCGCTGAGACGGCCGACCTCTATAGCATGCCGCAGTACGCTGCGGACCTGATTCTGGCGGAGCCAAACCGATGAAGTTGATTCTTGCCGAACCGTTCAAGACCCTGTGGGCCGGACGCGATGCGTTCGCCGAAGTCGAGAAGCTGGACGGCCAGGTGTTTCGTGAGCTGGCCGCGCGCCGTACCCTGCGTACGGAAGTGGAAGGCCGCCATTATTTTGTAAAGATCCACCGGGGAATTGGCTGGGGTGAAATCCTCAAGAACCTGATCACGGCCAAGTTGCCTGTCTTGGGCGCGGGCCAGGAGTGGGACGCGATCCAGCGTCTGCAGGAACTCGGCGTGCCCACCATGACCGGCGTGGCCTTTGGTGAAAAGGGCAGCAACCCGGCCGACCAGCACTCGTTCATCGTCACTGAAGAGCTGGCGCCTATCGTCAGCCTTGAAGACCTGACCATGGACTGGGTCAAACAGCCGCCCGTGCCGGCGATTCGGCATGCCTTGACCGTTGAGCTTGCGCGCACCCTGGGCACGATGCACCGGGGGGGCGTGAACCATCGTGATTGCTACCTGTGCCACTTCCTGTTGCACACCGACCAACCGGTTACCGTGCACAACATCAAGCTCTCGGTGATCGACCTGCACCGTGCCCAGGTGCGTTCGAAGATTCCCCGGCGCTGGCGTGACAAGGACCTGGCGGGGCTTTACTACTCCGCCCTGGAGATCGGTTTGACCCGGCGCGACAAACTGCGGTTTCTCAAGGCGTACTTCCAGCAACCTTTGCGCCAGATCCTGGGCGAGCAAAGCGCGCTGCTGTCGGCGCTGGAACGCATGGCCGCCAAGCTTTACGCACGCAAGCAACGATACGGGGATGCGCTCTGATGGCGGGTTGGAACCTGGAACCCGCTTACGCCGCCCTGGCGGATGACTTTGGTAGCCTGGAAGCCGTGTTCGCCCTGCAAGGCGAGCGGCTGACCCGCGATCCGTTGTCCGAAGTGATTCGCGTGGAGCGCGGCGGGGTCAACTATTACGTCAAGCGCTACGTCGGTGCAGGCAAGGGGTTGCGCCGCTATCTGGGCAAGCCACGAGTCAAGTCCGAATGGCAGAACCTCAAGCGCTTTGCCAAGTGGGGCATACCCACCGCCGATGTGATCGCCTGGGGCCTGGAGCGTAAAGGCCTGGCGTATCACCGCGGGGCGATGATCACGCGCGAGCTGCCGAAGACTGAAGACTTGTCGGCATTGGCCGAGCGCAATGACCCGCAACTGTCAGACCCGGTGTGGGTCAACAAGATCAGTCGCCAGCTCGCTGAATACACGCGGACCATGCACGACCACCGGTTTACCCACAACGATTTGAAGTGGCGCAACTTGTTGGTAGACGACCAGCAAACCCTGTACCTGATCGATTGCCCCAATGGCGATTTCTGGCGCGGGTTCTGGCTCAAGTACCGCATTACCAAGGACCTGGCCTGCCTGGACAAAGTCGCCAAGTATCACTTGTCGGCTACCCAGCGCCTGCGCTTCTACATGCAATACCGTCAGCGCAAACACTTGAGTGCGGCGGACAAACAGCGAATTCGCCACGTGGTGAAGTTTTTCGAGGGGCGAGAATGAGTGATTTCCTGGCGGCCGAAGATCGAGCATTGCTTGAGCGCAACGGCCTCGGCACTTTCGACGCGCTGTGGGCCAAGCAACTGGATGCGGTGGACGAGCCCAATACCAGCCGCGGCGGCTGGAGCAGCGTGTTTCGCCTCGAACTCGAAGGCCAGGGCTACTACCTCAAGCGCCAGAGCAACTACCTGACGCGCACCTTGCACCGCCCGTTTGGCGAGCCGAGTTTTGCCCGCGAGTTTCGTAACATCAGCCGCTATCGGCAGTTGGGTATTCCGGCATTGCAGGCGGCGTTTTTCGGTGAGCGCAAAGTGGCCGGAGAGCATCGGGCGATGTTGCTGACCCGGGCGCTGGATGGTTGGAATGACCTGGATTCATTGCTGGAGCAATGGTCTGAGTTGAGCGACGTGCAGCAGCGGGCAATCCTGCTGGCCTGCGGTCAGCTTGCTCGTCAGTTGCACAGCGTGGGCCAGGTGCATGGCTGTTTTTATCCCAAGCATATTTTCCTGCAGGCCACCGGCGACGGGTACGCGGCGCAGTTGATCGACCTGGAGAAAACCCGCCCGCTGCTGTTCGGCTGGCGTGACCGGGTCAAGGACCTGGAACCGCTGTTGCGCCGTGCGCCGCAGTGGTCGGACGATCAGGTTCGCCAGCTGTTGGCGGCCTACCTGGACCAGCCGCAGGACAGCGCATTGGTTGCCACCTGGCACCAGCGCCTGGCGGCCCGGCGCAGTCACAAGGAAAACCGCTGATGCGTTTGTCCGAACTGAAAAATGCCGGCCGCACGCCAAGCCTGCCCCTGAGCATCGAACTGGCAGACGCTGCCGGGCCTGGGCAGTTGCAACTGCTGAGCCTGCTGCGGGTATTGCCGGGCCAGCGTTATGTCGGCGCAGCTGTGTGGCGCGGGCGCCCGGTGCTGGCCAAATTGTTGGTGGGCAGCAAGGCGGCGCGGCATTTTCAGCGTGAACTCAAGGGCGTGCGGTTGTTGGCCGAACAAGGCCTGACCACACCGCTGTTGCTGGCCGATGGTCTGCAAGAGGGTGAGGGCGGTTGGCTGCTGTTCGAGTTTCTTGAAGGCGCCGACAGCCTGGCTGATGCGTGGCAGGCTGTTGAACACCTGCCGCCGCTGGCTGACCAGCAGCAAGCGGTGCTCGCCGAAGCGCTGGGTGCGATTGCGCAGATGCACGCCAAGGGCCTGTGGCAGGAAGACCTGCACCTGGACAACCTGCTGCGTCAGGACGGCAAACTGTATTTGATCGATGGCGCCGGGATCTGTGTCGAAGAGGCGGGCAAACCGCTGTCGCGCAACCGGGTCCTGGAAAACCTTGGGGTGTTTTTCGCGCAGTTGCCGAAAAACCTCGAGCCGTTTACCGAAGAGTTGCTGGTGTATTACCTGCTGAGCAATGGCGAACACGCGTTGCCGCTCGAAGCGTTGCAGAGGCAGGTACGCAAGGTCAGCGTCTGGCGCTTGAAGGATTTCCTGAGCAAGGTTGGCCGGGAGTGCACGCTGTTCAGCGTCGTGCGCGGACCGTTCGCGCTGCGCGCGACTCGTCGTGAGGAAGAAGCGGCGATGCTGCCGGTGCTGGCGCAGGCCGATGCGCTGCTCGACCAGGGCCACCTGTATAAAACCGGCGGGGCGGCCAGTGTCGCCAAGGTCGAGGTGGGTGGTCGGCCGCTGGTGATCAAGCGCTACAACATCAAGGGGGTTGCCCATTGGCTCAAGCGCTTCTGGCGCCCGAGCCGGGCCTGGCATTCGTGGCGCGAAGGCAATCGCCTGGCGTTCCTCGGCATCGCCACGCCCAAGCCGCTGGCGTTGCTGGAAAAGCGCTTTCTGTGGCTGCGCAGCCGCGCGTATCTGGTGACCGAGTACCTGCCGGGGCCGGACATCATCGAGCGGTTCGCGCCGTATGTTGAGAGTGGCGAGGCACCCGAGGCCGAATTGCAGGCCCTGGATTATTTGTTCGCAGAGTTGATCCGCGAGCGCATCAGCCATGGGGATTTCAAGGGGCATAACCTGTTCTGGCACACGGATCGCTGGGCGCTGATCGACCTGGATTCGATGTGTCAGCACACGTCCTTGAGCAGCTTCGCTCCGGCATATGCCAGGGATCGGGCAAGGTTTATGCGTAACTGGCCTGAGAGCAGTGCGTTGTATCGGGTGATTGATCAGCGGTTGCCAAAGGCAGTGGGCTAGGGGTTTAGGGCCGCTGCGCGGCCCAACGGGAGCAAGCTCCCTCGCCACAAGTTCGATGGTCAGTTTCTAAAATGTGTACTCGGCGCCGGCGCCTGCATACCACGAGCGTCCCGGCGCTGCTTCGTAATAGCGGCCGTTGCCGTCTCCGACAATCACCGACCCCACATATTGGCGATCCAGCAAGTTATCCAGGCGCAGGGTCTGGTGGAACGTCCAGTGCTCCACCTTCTGCTCAAAGCGTGCACGCCAGTTGAACACGCTGTAGCCCGGTGCCGCGTGTTGCTGGTTGGTGTCTTCGACGTAGACCTTGCTGCGGTACATGCCTTCCACGGCGGTGCTGACCCAGTCCCGGGGTTTCCAGTTGAGCTCTGCGAACAGTGTGGTTTGTGGCACACCGGGGAGGTAGTTGCCTTTGTCCACCGGTTTGCCGCCGCCAATGAAGTCGCTGTCGTAGGTGGCTTGCAGGCGGGTGTAGGCGATGTTGGTACTCCACTGCTCGCTGAGCTGGCTTTCGATGCCCAGCTCGAAGCCGCGGCGCAGGGTGCGGCCGGCGTTCTGGTAGCTGGTGCGGCCACCGATCGATTGGTCCACCACCAGCTCGTCCTCGGTGGTGATCTGGAAAACAGCGGCGTTGACCCGGGTGTCGTTCAACTGTGCCTTCAAGCCCACTTCATACTGCGTGCTTTCCGACGGCTTCAGGCCGAAGTTGAACCCTTCGATGTTGCCCGGCGCGTACGCCAGTTCCGCCTGGGTTGGCGTCTCGAACCCCTTGCCGGCACTGACGTAGCCGTGCAGGTCGGGCGTGAAGGCATACATCACGCTCACGGACGGTGTGTTCTTCTGATAGGTCTTGTTGCCGCTGGAGTCGCCGTTGCTCAGGAACTGGTCGTCGACATCCAGTTCCATGGTGCTGTGGCGTACCCCGGCTTGCAGGGTCCAGCGATTGATGGCCCAGTTGGCCTGGATGTAGGGGTCGAGGCTGCGGGCGGTGTCGATTTCATCCCGGCGCAACTGGCCTTTTACGCCAAGGGTGTTGCCGCTGTAGTTCTGGTAGCCGTGGCGGCTGTCTTCGCTCTGGTCGAAATCCAGGCCGGTGATGATCATCAGCTCGCCCGGCACGCTGTCGACCGGTTGCATCCAGCGCACGGAGCCGCCGTAGAACTTGCGGTCGAACTGCACCACGCCGCCGCCGCGTTCGTTGGCGGGCGTTCCCTTGGGAATCGACAGGTACTGAATCACGCTCCGTCGCCCGGTATAGGCATTCACCTGCAGTGTGGCGTCACCGAAATACCGCTCGTAATTCATCCCCAGTTGCTGGTGGTCGATGCTTTTGCGGGTGTTGTACAGCTCGGCGGCGCTGCTGACCGAGCGCGGGTCGGCCTTGTACGCATCCCACGCCTGCCCCAGCGGATCCTGCGTGCCGTTCTGTTCCAGGCTGCTGTAGATCAGCGCCAGTTTGCTGTCTTCATCGGGCTCGAAATTGAGCTTGGCAAAGGTCTGGTCGCGGCGGGCGCTGCTGTGGTCGCGATAACCGTCGGTGTCCATGCGCGAGGCGTCCAGCACGAAGCCTGCGCCGTCTGCCGCGCCTTCGGCGGTGAGGTGGTTCTTGCTCAGGCCGTCACTGCCCACCAGCGTCTCGGCACCGATGCGCGGCGGGCCTTCGCCGTTGCGGGAGAACATCTGGATCACGCCGCCGGCATTGCTGCCATACAGTGTGGCGGCCGGGCCGCGCAGGACTTCGATGCGCTCGGCGGTGTCGAGGTTGAACGTCGCCGCCTGGCCCTGACCGTCCGGGGTGCTGGCGGGTATGCCGTCGGCGATCAGCTTGATACCGCGCACACCAAATGCCGAGCGGGCACCGAAGCCACGGGAGGAAATCTGCAAGTCCTGGGCGTAGTTCTGGCGATTTTGAACCACCAGGCCGGGCACGCGGGACAGTGCCTCTGAAGCATTGATGCCCAGTTGGCCATCGCTGATTTGCTCACGGCTGATGCTGTCCACCGAATACGGCAGGTCAAACGACGGGCTGGCACTGCGCGAACCGGTGACCACGCTGGGGTCCAGGACCAGTGGCGCTTCATCGGCCTGGGCGCTGCTGTACAGGCCAAGCAGTCCGGGAAGCAGCATCGCAAATCGAGTGGGTACAACAACTTTCATGAGTAAACCAGCATCCATGGCGCACAAAAGTGCGCGAGTTTAACGATTCAGCCAGCTTTTGCCATTTCGGAATCTTCTTACATGGCGCGGCGGTGCGTGGGGTCTGGGTCGCCAACAGGGCCGATGTTAGCGTTGCTGGCCATTCAGAGGGCTTGCCATGACGCTAAAAATGACTGCTGCGCTAAGCATTGGAATCCTTGTGTTGAGCGGCTGCGGAACGGCCAATACGCTGTTGCGCGAAGACGCGGCGGCGGCACGTGAACTCAGGAAGCAAAAAACCTACTGCCAGTCGATTCCCCGTGTCTACAGCGGGGTTGCCTTTGATTTCTGCCTGCTGCACGCCGCGCCGGACCTCACTGGCGTGCTGATGCCATTCGTTCTATTGGATATAACGGTCTCGGGCATTGTTGATACAGTGGTCCTGCCCTATACGGTCTACAAGCAAGGTGCCGATGGCAACATCAGTATCTATTGGCGCCCGGGTTCATAAACGGATCCGGCAAGGTTGTATGGGGCAGGGATGAATGCCCACACTTATGCCAAATGGAGTTGTCCGTGAGTCTTGCAACCAGAGTCCTTCTCGCCGCTGTACTGGTATCCACCACCGGTTGCGGCACCATCAACACGGTGTTTCGCCCGGACGCCGTTGCCAGCCAGAACCTCAAGGAATCGCGCAGTTATTGTGAAAACGTGCCGCGTATCTACAGTGGGGTGATCTACGGTTTCTGCACCTTGAACGGCGCCCCCGACACCACCAAAGAGCACACGCGCGATGCCTCCGGCTCCCTGCCGATCTTCGCCGCCGAGCTCGTGGCCTCCGGCTTGCTCGACACCCTTGTGCTGCCCTACACGGTCTACCGCCAGAACAGGGACGGCAGCATCGAGATTTTCCGCTAGGCCTGCAGTGACAACCGGTCGCCACAATCCCTAGATCATCCCGCGCCGTGTTTACGCTATAATCCCGCCCTTTAGCTGTTTCTCGCCCAGGCGGGGAGCACACTTTTTTCAGGCGTGACGCGCCTGCATGCAGACTAAAAGAGGCTAGACCCCTGTGGCATTGACGATTCTTGGCCTGTCCGGCGCCCTTAGCCATGATCCTTCCGCAGCCTTGTACATCGACGGCAAGCTGATCGCGGCCGCCGAAGAAGAGCGCTTCGTGCGCGACAAACATGCAAAGAACCGCATGCCCTACGAATCGGCGAAGTTCTGCCTGGAACAAGCCGGTATCAAGCCTTCCGACGTTGATGTGGTGGCGATTCCGTTCGCCCCCATCAGCCTGTTCGGCGAGGCCCGCTGGCACTATGCCAAGCGTTACTGGTACGCCCCGGACCGCGCCCTCGACGCGATCCTGATGGGCAACCGTCGCTACAAGCGCTATCGCAACAAGATCGTCTGGTGCCTGGAGCAACTGGGCTTCGATCCGAAGAAAATCAAGATCGAACCGGTTGAACACCATCTGGCTCACGCCTCCAGTGCCTACCACTGCTCGGGCTTCCAGGAGAAGACCGCGATCCTCGGGATCGACGGCAAGGGCGAGTACGCCACCACCTTCTTCGGCTACGGCGAAAACGGCAAGATCCACAAGATCAAGGAATTCTACGATCCGGACTCCCTCGGCGGCCTGTATGGCGCGATCACCGAGTTCCTCGGTTTCGAGATGCTCGACGGTGAGTTCAAGGTCATGGGCATGGCGCCGTATGGCGATGCCAGCAAGTACGATTTCTCGCGCCTGGCCTCCTTTGAAAACGGCGAGCTGGTGATCAACACCGACTACGCCAACGTCATCGGCCTGCGCCGCTACAAAGAGAAGGGCAAGGGTTTCTACTTCTCGCCAAAACTGATCGAGTGGCTGGGTCCGAAGCGCGAAGGCGATATCGCCGACGAGCCGTACATCCACTACGCGGCCAGCATGCAGGCGCTGTTCGAGAAACTGGCGTTGCAGATGATCGACCATTACCTGGGCGACATCCTCAAAGACACCGGCAAGCTGGCGTTTGCCGGCGGCTGTGCGCTGAACGTCAAGCTGAACCAGAAGATCATTGCCCGCGACGACGTCAAGGAGCTGTTCGTGCAGCCGGCGTCCGGCGATGCCGGTACTGCGGTGGGTGCAGCCGCCTACGTGTCTCACGCCCGTGGCGTACCGGTTGAGAAGATGGAGCACGTCTATCTCGGCCCGTCCTACAGCAACGAAGACGTGATCGCGGCGTGCGCCAAGCACGAGAGCAAGCCGGTTTGGCGCAAGATTGAAAACATGCCCAAGCGCATCGCCAGGATCATGGTCGACGGCAACCCGGTGGCCTGGTTCCAGGGCCGCATGGAGTTTGGCCCGCGTGCCCTGGGCGGTCGTTCGATCATCGGTTGCCCAAGCGCCACCGGCGTGGCTGACCGGATCAACCACCAGATCAAGTTCCGCGAGCGCTGGAGGCCTTTCTGCCCGTCGATGCTCGACACCGTTGCGCCACAGATGATCAAGGTCGATCACCCGGCGCCGTTCATGACCTTCACTTTTGAAGTGTCGGAAGAGTGGAAAACCCGCGTGCCGGAAGTGGTCCATGAAGATGGTACCTCCCGTGCCCAGGTGCTCAAGCGCGAATACAACCCGCGCTACTACGACATGATGAAAGAACTGGAAGTACTGACCGGCAATGGTGTGTCGCTGAACACCTCGCTCAACCGTCGTGGCGAAGCGATGATCTGCTCGCCGACCGACGCGCTGAACATGTTCTTCGGTTCCGACCTGCAGTACCTGATCATGGAAGACATCCTCGTGGTCAAGGACGGCGTGGACCCTTATGACGCCGTGGTCTAAATGCTGAACCGCTTCCAGGGCTGGCGTGAACGTGGCTGGACGCCTGTCGAGGCCGAGGTTTACGCCCAGGCCTGGCAGCGTTTTGGCGGCAGCGTGGCGACTCATCCGCAGATCGTCGAGCGGCTGGCGCACCTGGCGCAGATTCCGGTGCGCTACCTGGGCTGGGAGCAGGACGGTGAGCTGAAGGGCGCAATTGCTACCTGGGGGCGCGACCTGGCCCTGTCCAAGGACGTGCTCAAGCGCAAAGGCAAAAAAGGCCTGTTTGATCTGGGTAACGCCGAGATCATCCTGCCGATTGCCGCCGATGCGCAGGTGCCGTTGCGCCATCGCGCGCGTTATCTCTCTGCATTGAATGAAGGGCGCGTGAGCACCCTCAGGCCCCAGGCCGAGCAGTTGGCCATGGCGCGCACACCGGAAGAGCTGTCGAAGAAGTTTCGCTACAACCAGCGCCGCGAACTGCGTTTGCTGGAAGAGGCGGGCGGCGTGGTAAGGGCGGTCGGCGAGTTTTCCAGCAGCGAACTGGCGGCGATTTACTGCGACCTGTTCCAGCGGCGCTGGGGTTTCCCGGCGGCGGGTGCCGAGCGCTTGGCCGAGGTGCTGGAGTTGCTCAAGGAATTCCTGTTCGGCTCGGTGCTGTTTCTCAATGACGCTGCGATTGCCGTGCAACTGGTGTATCAGGTGCAGGCGCCGCAGTGGGTCAGCGCCGAATACGTCAACGGCGGTGTCGACCCTGAAACCAAGGCGTTCAGCCCCGGCAGCGTGCTGAGTTTCCTCAATACCCAAAGTGCCTGGGAGCAAGCGCGGGCGAGCGACAAGCCGCTGCGTTTCTCCTTCGGGCGTTCCGACCGTGAATACAAGGAGCGCTGGTGCAACCCGGTGCCGGTGTTCAGCGTATGAGTCGCAAACAGCAATTGCTCAAGCAGCACCGGCGCAACAAGCGTATTGCGCTGTTGGTGGGCCTGTTGCTATTGGTGGCTGTCGGTGTGCTGGTGGTCTGGTGGTTGCCACTGGTGCTGGCCGTGGTGCTGTGGGCCGCACATGAGGCCTGGTTTGCCGATCATCTGTTCTACTCGCCGAAAGACGATTATGAGTACGCGTTTCCTGAAGGGAGCGAGTGCGCGGGCCTGCGTCTTGAAGCCGGGCGCCTGCTGTTGGACACGCCTCTGGTGGGCGATGAAACCCTGATCGTCGGGGTTGAACTCAAAAGCTCTTGGCTCGGGCGTTTTCTCGACCCGGCGGTGGACGTGTCGGGCCTGGATGCACCCGACCGGCAAGTCTTCGAGCGTGGTCTTTCAGGCCGGCGTTACCTCAACCTGACGGGCATGGGCGAAGCACTCGCCGGCGGTAAGCTGCGCTTGCGCGGGCGCTTCTGCCGGATCAAGGGGCAGCCGAAGCTCTGGTTGTTCCGCCAGCCGGACTACCGTCGCCAACGGGTGATGGTCATCGCGCCCCATGCCGACGATGCCGAATTGGCCGCTTTCAGCCTCTACAGCCAAGCCGACGAGAGCTGGATCGTCACCCTGACGGCGGGCGAAATCGAAGCCGATCACTATCAGCAGATGGGCATGCCCAAGGCCGATGCCGCACGACTCAAAGGCCGCCTGCGTGCCTGGGACAGCGTCACCGTGCCGCGTTGGGCGGGCGTTCCCGAAGCGCAGTGCGTGCAGTTGGGGTACTTCTGCATGCAGCTTGCAGCGATGCAGGCCGCACCGGATCAGCCCCAGGCTTCCCGGGAAGCTCAGTTGGACGATACGCGGCTGTTTCGCCAGTTCAATGCCCTGGCCTTGCCCGGGGATGTGGACGGCGCCCCGACCTGGAATAACCTGATTGCCGACCTGCGGGCATTGCTGCTCAAGGCGCGCCCGCAGGTGATCGTGTTGCCGACGCCGTTGCTGGATCCGCACCCGGATCACATCTGCGCCCACGCCGCGATTCTCGAAGCCTTGCAAGGCCTGGAGTGGCAACCGGGCACGTTGCTCGGCTACGCCAACCACCTGCATGATAACGATCGTTGGCCCATGGGTGATTCGGGCGCTGGCGTGGCCTTGCCGCCGCGTTTTGATGCCTCTCGTGAACTGGTGCCTTGCAGTTTGCCGCTGACGCTCAGCCAGCAGCAGGACAAGGCCATGGCCCTGGGCATGATGCACGACTTGCAGCCGCGGGCGCCGTTCAAGCGCCGCGTGCGCAGGTGGTTGCAGCAATTATTGGCGGGCCGTAGTCCATCGCCTTACGGAGAGAATGAGTTCTTCCGCAAGGCGGTGCGCCGTCATGAGTTGCTCTGGGTGTTGAAGCAGGATTGAGACCTTATTGAAGGCAGGCTTGCAGCGCCTGCCGCCCCTTTTCGCCGGGCTGCGCGCCCGCAGCCAGATTGCAGCATGGAGAGTTATGAAACCTCGTTTCAAGGTTTTGCAGTTACAGCCGGACTACAACGTCAAGACCCACGACTTCGCCGACCTCGGCGAGCAGATCGTCAAGGCCTTGCCGGCTGAACGTTTCGAGGTCACATCCGGGTTCCTCAGCGGCCGCCCGCTGCCCGGCCAGCCCCTGAGCGTGGCTGAGCACTCCCATTATTTCGAGTTGCCGGAAAAGTCCCTCAAGGGCATTCGTTTCGGCGCGATGTGGCAGATCTACAAATATTGCCGCGAGCAGAAATTCGACGTGGTCATCTGTAACCGCTTCAAGTCGGTGAACATGATGCTGTCGCTCAACCGCTGGTTGAAGATCCCCCTGTGCATCGGCATTTCCCACGGTTTTGGCGAGTACGCCCGGGGCTACCGCCGGCGCCAGACGCAGAAGTGGGTCAGCCCGGCGTGGCGATTCGTCGGGGTGTCGGCAGCGGTCAGGGATTACCTGGTGGACCTCAACTGCGGGTTCACCCGCGAAAACACCACCTTTGTCACCAATGCCATCGACATCCCCCAGGCCGAAGCCTTGCAGTTGCCACGGGATGAAGCGCGCGAGGCCCTGGGCCTGCCGCTGGATGCACGGATGATTGGCGCCCTGGGCCGCCTGGTGCCGATCAAGGGCCACACCCATTTGTTGCAAGCGTTCGCCACCCTCAAGGACAAATACCCTGAGGCCCAGGTGGGGATCATCGGCTCCGGCCGCGCCGAAGCAGACCTGCGCGCCGATATCGAGCGCCTGGGCCTGACCGGCCGTGCGCACCTGCTGGGCTTTCGCGAAGATGGCATGAAGTATGTGCGCGGTTTCGACATCTGGACCATGCCGTCGTTGTTCGAAGGCCTGGGCCTGGCGCTGCTGGAAGGCATGAGCGGCCATCTGCCGGTCATCGCCTCCAATGGCCCGGCGATGCTGCCGTTGGTGCAAGGTGCCGGCGGCCTCTCCCATGATCCGGGCAATGTCGAGCAGTTGGCGGCAGCACTGGACACTTACCTGGCGCTGAGCGACGAAGAACTGCGCGCCAAGGGTGAGCAAGTGTTCCGCTACCTGGAAGAAAACCACACCCTGGACGAGTTCCGGCACAAGTATTTGAACCTGATCGAAACCGGTCTGCGTGAAGTAGGTAAAGCATGAGTCTGCAGCAACCCCTGGTCACTGTGATCATCGCCTCCTACAACCACGGGCCGTACATCGAGCAGAGCATTCTCAGTGTGCTCGGCCAGACCTACCCCAACATCGAGTTGCTGGTGGTAGACGATGGCTCCAGGGATGACAGCGTGGAGCGCATCCAGCGCTTGCAGGCCGAACACGGGTTTGATTTCCAGGTGCAGCAGAACCAGGGCCTGACCAATACCCTGAACGGTGCCATCGCTCGCGCCAAAGGCAGCCTGATCGCGCCATTCGGCTCCGATGACATCATGCTGCCCGAGCGCATCGCCACCCAGGTTGCCTACATGGAAGGCAAGCCGAAGGTGGGTATTTGCGCCGGCAATATCGAGTTGATTGATGGGGACGGCAAGCCATACCCGGAGAAGAAGCAGCGCCGCGACTTGCCGTTTCGCAGCCTGGATTTCGATGACCTGTTCCTCGATCGCAAGCCCTTTCCGCCGGCACCGACGCTGATGATCCGTCGGCAGGCGCTGGAAGAGGTCGGAGGGTTCGATCCGCTGATTCCGCTGGAAGACTTGCTGATCGAATTGAAGATCACCCACGCCGGGTACACCATCGACGTGTTGAGCGTGGTGATGGCGCGCTATCGCCAGCACGCGACCAATACCTACAAGAATCACCGCTACATGATCCAGAACATCCTCAAGACCTACGGGTTGTTCAGCGATCATCCCGCCTACGATCAGGTTCGCTACAACTTCCTGAACTCGATGTTCCTCAAGACCGCCGACCGTGACCGCCCACTGGCGCGGGAGATCCTCAAGCAGATTCCGTTGAAGTTCTGGGGTCGCAAGACCTTGCGTGGGTTGGTGCGGCTGTACCTGGCGCCGCAGCGCAGCTCATAGGGCTTCGGCCGGGCCATTGCGTTCATCGCAATGGCCCGAGGCCTGCAACCCCGGCGCTTCAAGCCATCACTTGGCCGGGTTCGCTACCTGCGCAACCGGACGATTGAGCCTGGACACCTGGTCACGGATCTTCGCCGTGGCGCTTGGCGATGCAGCCGAAGCGTAGCCAGCGGCGAGTTGTTCAAAGTGGGTTTCGAACAACCAGTTGCGGTCCTGGGGATAACGCTGCATGTGCCGCAGGTTGCGCTGGCGCAGGGCGTTACGCAGCGGCGATGGGTAGATGCGCATGTCTGCCACGTCAATCAGGCCGAACTCGCCATCATCCATCAAAAGTACGTTGCCCAGGTGCAGGGAGCGGAAGTACACGCCGCGCTCGTGGAGCTGGGCCATGAACCGGCCGAAACGTTCGATCAGCGATTCCCGCAGGCTGCTGTCCAGGCTTTGCAGGGCCTGGCGCAGGGTCAGGCCGGGCAGCGGCTGATAACGTACGGCGCTGCTCGCATCCTTTAACTGATAGAGATTGAGGATGACCGGTGATGGAATCCCCAATGCACGCAGTTGCTCGCTGTTGCTGGCAAAGCGCTCTGAATAGGGATTGAAGCTGCCTGAGGTGTACCAGCGACGAGGGCGGAACAGCTTGAGGAAGCTGCCATCCTCCAGGCGCAGGACCTTGGGCCCCAGGCCATCGGCTTCGATCACGTGGGCGTTGGCGCACAGCTGTTCGAAGTCTTGCGATTTCAGGCGTTGAACCGGCATGCGCAGCAGGCTGCGGCGACGCTGGGCGATGCTCAGGCCGGCGATCAGTGCCAGCGGGATCCACAGCAGGAACCAGTGCTCTTTTGGTCGCGAGAGAATGCCGCCGCCTTCGGTCAGGCCGGCACCGATGCCATAGGCCAGCAGGGAGGAGGCCAGGATGAACAATGGCTGCGCACGTTCCTTGAGGCTTTTGTACAGGCCCCAGCCGAGCATGAATATCCAAGGGATGAAGCCGATGATGCCGACGTAATAGAGCACGCCGAGGGCAAAGCTGTGGGGTTCGCGCAGTTGATTGCCGTCGGCGAGTGTCAGGTACAACTCTGAGTCGTAGCTGTGGCCGATCCAGGGGTGTTCGGCAATACGCTCAAGCGACATGCTCCAGAGTTCGAAGCGGGACGAGCTGCCACGATTGGTGATCAGTTCGGGATAGAGCAGCAGCAGCGCCGCGGCCGCCAGCGCCATACAGGCGATCAGCAGGGCCGAGCGCCGATTGCGAGTGATGAAACTCATCCAGAGCACGGCAAGGAGCAGGGCAACCAGCGGCGTTCTCGAGCCGGTGGCCATCACTGCAGCGCCCATGATTGCCAGTGCCGGAACGCTGAACCAGAGTACGTGCGCACGCTTGGTGGTCATGCATACGTACAGCCAGTAAATGCAGAAGAATCCGAATACGTGAGAGCTCAGCAGCGGATTATCAAGAGCGCCACGCCCGCCGATCATTCGCGAGCCATCCGATAGGTGGGGAGCAAAAGCCACCAGGCTGCAGGCGCTCGATATCAGCGCAATCAGCGCGGCACAGAAGAAGATCGGCTTGAACAGTTCGCTGCGGTAATGCAGCAACAGTCCTAAGCCGACAAACAACGTGAAGGTATTCGGTGGCCGCTTGAACAGGTCGGAGTCTGTCGTGGCCTCAGGGCTCCAGAGCAGGCTGGTGAGCGCCCAGCCCGAGAAAACCAGGAAGGCAATCGCCAGGGGCTCGCGCAATACCTGCTTGAATTCCGTCGGGCGCAGGCACAGCAGCAACAGTGTCGGCGCTGCGAACAGCAGGTAGTAGAACCTGTGCAGCACGTTTCGATTGGTGACGAAGAACAGCGAACTCAGGAGCAACAACAAGCCGATGGGCAGAATCCACAAACAGAGGAAGTCGAAAACGCGATTTGAGCCATAGGTAAGGCGCTTGGAGTGCATACAGAAAAGCCGTTCCAGAATAAAGAAAGCCGACCATACTAAAGTAGTGGCTATATAATGTCGTCCGTTGGATCCAACGGGGCTGCGGTTGTGCCGCGTGCAAGTACAACAGAGAAGCTGTGCTAAAGTCAGCCTCCTTTTTCAAAACCGCCGCGTGATATGACCGACTCCAGTCCGAGCGCAAGCCCTTCGAGCTTGAAAATATACTTCCGCCTGCTCAGCTACGTTAAGCCCTATGCCGGCTTGTTCGCGTTGAGTATCGTCGGCTTTCTGATTTTCGCTTCGACCCAGCCGATGCTGGGCTACATCCTCAAGTACTTTGTCGATGGCCTGTCCAACCCTGAAGCGGTGTTGTTCCCCACGGTGCCTTTCCTGCGTGACCTGCAACTGCTGCAGGCCGTGCCGTTGCTGATCATCCTGATCGCCGCGTGGCAGGGCCTCGGTTCGTTCCTGGGCAACTACCTGCTGGCCAAGGTTTCCCTGGGCCTCGTCCACGACCTGCGGGTGCAGTTGTTCAACAACCTGCTGACCCTGCCGAACCGCTATTTCGACAATCACAACTCCGGGCACCTGATCTCCCGCATCACCTTCAACGTGACCATGGTCACCGGTGCTGCGACCGATGCCATCAAGGTGGTGATTCGCGAAGGCATGACGGTGATCTTCCTGTTCGCCTCGCTGCTGTTCATGAACTGGCGGCTGACCCTGGTGATGATCGCCATCCTGCCGTTGATTGCCGTGATGGTCAGCACCGCAAGCAAGAAATTCCGCAAGCAGAGCAAGAAGATCCAGGTTGCGATGGGTGACGTCACCCACGTTGCCTCGGAAACCATCCAGGGCTACCGCGTGGTGCGCAGCTTCGGCGGTGAGGTGTATGAGCAGAAGCGCTTCCTCAAGGCCAGTCTGAGCAACACCAACAAGCAACTGCGCATGACCCGCACCGGCGCGATCTATACGCCGGCGCTGCAACTGGTGATCTACAGCGCCATGGCAGTGTTGATGTTCCTGGTCCTGTACCTTCGCGGTGATGCGTCGGCGGGTGACATGGTGGCCTACATCACGTTGGCCGGCCTGTTGCCCAAGCCAATCCGCCAGCTGTCCGAAGTCAGCTCGACCATCCAGAAAGGCGTGGCCGGTGCCGAAAGTATTTTCGAGCAGTTGGACGAAGACGTGGAAATCGATCGCGGCACCATCGAGCGCGACAAGGTCAGCGGCCGCCTGGAAGTGCGCAACCTGAACTTCACCTACCCGGGCACCGAGCGCCATGTGCTCAAGGACATCACCTTTACCGCAGAGCCCGGGCAGATGGTTGCCCTGGTGGGGCGTTCGGGTAGCGGCAAGTCGACACTGGCCAGCCTGATCCCGCGTTTCTACCACCATGAGAGCGGTGAGATCCTGCTCGACGGCGTGGAAATCGAAGACTATCGCCTGCTCAACCTGCGTCGGCACATCGCCCAGGTGACCCAGCATGTGACCCTGTTCAGCGACACGGTGACCAACAACATCGCCTACGGTGACCTGGCCGGCGCACCGCGGGCCGATGTCGAGGCGGCAGCGGCCGATGCCTATGCCAAGGACTTCATCGACCAGTTGCCCAAGGGCTTCGACACCCAGGTCGGCGAAAACGGCGTGCTGCTGTCCGGCGGCCAGCGCCAGCGCCTGGCAATCGCCCGGGCCTTGCTCAAGAACGCGCCATTGCTGATCCTCGACGAGGCCACCTCGGCGCTGGACACCGAGTCGGAGCGCCATATCCAGGCCGCCCTGGACAAGGTCATGCAAGGCCGCACGACCCTGGTGATCGCTCACCGCCTGTCGACCATCGAGAAAGCCGACCTGATCCTGGTGATGGACGATGGCCGGATAGTCGAGCGCGGTACCCACGGCGAATTGCTGGCGCAAAACGGTTACTACGCCCGACTGCATGCCATGGGCCTGGACGCGCCGATCCCGGCCGACATCACCTGATCTGCAGGAGCCGGCTTGTCGGCGATGGCCACCGCGGTTGCACTGAAAAACCGCGGTGGCCGCATCGCCGGCAAGCCGGCTCCTACATTGCACAAGCCTTTGACAACCCTGTGGTAATATCGCGCCCCTGTTCATTTTGTATGTGGGTTGCTCCATGAAGTTGTCCATGCCGCGATTCGATCAAGCCCCTGTCTTGGTGGTCGGCGATGTCATGCTCGACCGTTACTGGCATGGCGGTACCTCACGGATTTCCCCTGAGGCACCGGTACCGGTAGTCAAGGTCGAGCAAATCGAAGACCGTCCAGGTGGCGCTGCCAACGTTGCCCTCAATATTGCCGCCCTCGGCGCCCCGGCATCCCTCGTGGGTGTGACCGGCGACGACGAGGCTGCCGACAGCCTGGCCAACAGCCTGAAGGGTGCGGGTGTGCGTGCGCTGTTCCAGCGCATTCCCCACCAGCCGACCATCGTCAAGCTGCGGGTCATGAGTCGGCACCAGCAATTGCTGCGTATCGATTTTGAAGAACCCTTCGCCACCGACGCCCTGGTGCTCAGCGCCCAGGTCGACGAGATGCTCGAAGGCATCAAGGTGCTGGTGCTGTCCGACTACGGGAAAGGCGCCTTGAAAAACCATCAGGTACTGATCCAGGCCGCCAAGGCCCGGGGCATTCCGGTGCTGGCAGATCCCAAGGGCAAGGACTTCTCGATTTATCGGGGCGCCAGCCTGATCACGCCGAACCTCAGCGAATTTGAAACCATCGTCGGCGGTTGTGTCGATGAGCACGAGCTGGTGACCAAGGGCGCCCAACTCATGGCCGACCTCGACCTGGGTGCCTTGCTGGTGACCCGTGGCGAACACGGCATGACCTTGCTGCGTCCTGATCACCCGGCCATGCACCTGCCGGCGCGGGCCCGTGAAGTGTTCGACGTGACCGGTGCCGGTGACACCGTGATTTCCACCCTGGCCGCGGCAATTGCGGCGGGCGAGGAACTTCCCCATGCGGTGGCCCTGGCCAACCTGGCAGCAGGTATCGTGGTCGGCAAGCTCGGTACGGCGGCCATCAGTGCACCTGAGCTGCGCCGCGCCATCCAGCGATCCGAAGGCTCGGAGCGCGGCGTGTTGAGCCTTGAGCAACTGTTGCTGGCGATTGACGATGCCCGTGCCCATAACGAGAGCATTGTCTTCACCAACGGTTGCTTCGACATCCTCCACGCCGGTCACGTGACCTACCTGGAGCAGGCGCGGGCCCAGGGCGATCGCTTGATCGTGGCAGTCAACGATGATGCGTCGGTCAGCCGCCTCAAGGGGCCAGGCCGGCCGATCAACAGTGTCGACCGTCGCATGGCGGTGCTGGCAGGTTTGGGTGCGGTGGACTGGGTGATCAGCTTTGCCGAGGCGACCCCGGAAAACCTGCTGGCCCAGGTCAAGCCGGACGTGCTGGTCAAGGGCGGTGATTATTCCGTCGACCAGGTGGTGGGTGCCGATATCGTCAGTGCCTACGGTGGCAAGGTCAAAGTGCTGGGGTTGGTGGAAAACAGCTCGACCACGGCGATTGTCGAGAAGATCCGCAATAACTGATGGTGGGAGCGGGTTCGTGTGGGAGCGGGCTTGCTCGCGAAAGCGGTGGGTCAGCTGGCAGATGCAGTGACTGATACACCGCCTTCGCGAGCAAGCCCGCTCCCACATTTGACTGCCGCGACCTGACGTCCGGTTACCGGTTGGCTTTTTTCTTTGGCACGATCTTGCGCAAGATCTGCCGCGCCTTACCCGTCAAGCGCTTCAGCTTCGACTCTTTCTCGGGTGCACTCAGCCCTTGCTGGCGCAGCCAGTCCTTCCAGCGGATCCGCTCATCCCGCACGATCCAGCCTTCCTGCTGGGCAAAGCTTTCAGCCAGATACAACCCTCGCGTACTCGCCGGATACAGCTGATCCTTCTTCAAGGTATACAGCTCCGCACACGGCTGCCCGTCCTTCAGCGGCATCAGGTACAGGTCCGGGCGCTGGCGGTCCAGGCGGGCCACCAATTGGTCGCCCTCCAGGCGCTCGTCCACATGAAACAGGCTCAGGGACTTCGCCTCCTTGGGCACTTCCAGGCGCAAGTCATAAATCAACTGCAACGAAGCCGTGGGCAGGTGCACGTAGGCGCGTGGTCGTTCAATCAATTGCATGGTGGCGCAGCGCACCGGGCGCGCGGCCCCGGACAGCGGTGAGAGGCGGAACGGCAACGCTTCGCGGTAGTGCAGGGCCGACGAGTAGGGCGCCGGCAGCCAGGTGTCATTGAAGCGACCGCCCAGCCAGCCTTCCGGGGTTTCCAGCAGGCATTCCTCGGCGATTTCCTGGATGGCGGTGTGCAGTGGCAGGTTCAGTTCGTGGGCGGGGACATAGCCGGAGATCAGCTTGAGCACGACGTCGCCACGGTCTTGTCGGCGCTGGCGCACCAGCACCCAGTAATCGCGGTTCTGCCAGTGCAGCGTCAGGCGCACCGAGACCCCAAGGTTGGCCAGCTCCAGCACGAAACGCTCGGTGTCTTTCACCTCCACCGGCTTGCGCCGTTGCAGGGTCTGGGCGAAGTTGAGCGGCATGCCGACGCTCTGGTAGCTCAAGCCTTCGGGGGTTGCTTCGACGTGCAGCGGCAGTGTCTTGAAGTTGCTGGGGTTCTTTCTTATGAGCGTTCGCGGCATGTCGGCTCCTTCTTGCGTCGGGGTCGGCCGCGTCGGCGGCATCAGAGTTGGCGAATGACCTTGGCAGCGGTCGCCACGTTGTGGGCGAGGTGCAGCGGATTAATGGTCCCGACAATAGCACTGGCAACGCCAGTTTGCGCAAACAACAACATGAAACTGGCGTGAATTGGATCCACTCCGGATTCCAGGCAGACATGGCCACTGGCTAGTGCCTTTTTCACCAGGATGCCCTTGCCGTGTGCGGCGGCATAATCAATGACGGCTTTCTCGGCCTGTTCGTTCAAATTGTAGGTGACCATGGCGCAATCACCTTGTTCCAGAGCCTTTACACCGCCTTCGACGGTTTTGCCGGAGAAGCCGAAACCACGGATCTTGCCCTCGCGCTTGAGGTCTTCCAGGGTCTGGTAAACCTCGCAATCATTGAGGATATGCAGGTCGTTGCCGTCGGAGTGCACCAGCACCAGATCGATAAAATCCGTTTCCAGTCGTTTCAGGCTGCGCTCCACCGAAAGCCGGGTGTGGGCTGCGCTGAAGTCGTGATGGGATACGCCTTCGGCAAATTCTTCGCCCACCTTGCTGACAATTACCCATTCCTGGCGCTGGCCGCGCAACAGCGGGCCCAGGCGTTCTTCGCTGCGGCCATAGGCGGGCGCAGTGTCGATCAGGTTGATGCCCAATTGCCGGGCCTGGCGTAACAGCATCCGCGCCGCATCGTCATCGGGAATCTGGAAGCCACTGGGGTATTTCACGCCTTGGTCGCGGCCCAGCTTGACGGTGCCCAGGCCCAGCGGCGAGACCAGCAGGCCGGTGCTGCCCAGTGGGCGGTGGAGGTCGTGCAGAGTCGGCAGGGTCATGGCAGCAGTTGCTCCCAGGCAGGTTGGGCGATGGCGGGTTTCGGCAGCTCGGGCAGTTTTTCGGTAGTTCCGGGCTTGATGCCGTCACGTTCCAGTGCGTTGATCACTCGATCGGCGAAATCCGGTGCCAATGCCAGCTTGGTCGGCCAGCCCACCAACAGGCGATCCTGTTCGGCGAGGAACGCGTTGTCCGGGCGGGTCAGGCCTGACTGCAATGGTTCGGCGCGGTCGACGCGCAAGGTGGCCCATTGGGTCTGGCTCATGTCGATCCAGGGCAGCAACTGCCCCAGCTCTTTTTGGGCGGTGGCGATCTGTTGCTCCGGGGTACGGGCCACACCTTCGGCTTCGGCGATATCGCCGCCCAGGTACCACACCCAATTGCCGTCGGCGGCGGGATGCGTGGTCACGGTGATGCGCGGCTTGGTGCCGCCCCCCAGGCAGTGGGCGTACAGCGGCTTCAGGCCGGGGCCCTTGGCGATGATCATGTGCAGAGGTCGGCGTTGCATGGCGGGCTGGCTCAGGCCCAGGGCGCCGAGAAGGTCAGCGGTGCCGCCGCCGGCGCTGATGACGATACGCTGGGCGCGGATCTCACGGCCATCGACCTTCAGGCCGACCAGTGTGCCTTGTTCCAGCAAGGGTTCGATCTGTTTGCCCGCGAGCAAACCGTCGCCGGCCAGTTGGGCCAGGCGTTCGATAAGGCTTGGGACGTCGATCACCAGTTCGGCCAGGCGATAGACCTTGCCCTTGAAGCGGCGATCTTGCAGGGCCGGTGGCAGGTCATCGCCCTTCACTTGATCCACGCGGCCACGCACGGCCTTGCTCGCGAAGAAACTGGTGAGGTTGCCGGCGATGGTGCCCGGCGACCACAAATAGTGGGCTTCGGACAGCAGGCGCACACCGGAGAGATCCAGTTCACCGTTGCCCGCCAGGGCTTCGCGCCAGCGGCGGGGCATGTCGGCGATGGCTTCGGAGGCACCGGTCAGGGCGCCGTGCAGTGCGTATTTGGCGCCGCCGTGGATGATCCCCTGGGACTTCACGCTTTGCCCGCCACCGAGGGTGGCGCTTTCCACCAATACCGTGGAAAAGCCCTGGCGGCGCAGGCGCGCATTGAGCCAGAGGCCGGCAACCCCGGCGCCGACAATCAGAACGTCGGTGGAAATAACGGATGGCATGCAGCGACCTCAGTGTTCAAGACAGGCTGCGCAGTATACAGGCTCATGAAGTGAATCTTCGCCCCAACGCTCCCTGATGACAGACGCACCGCAGGAGCTGTCGAGTGGAACGAGGCTGCGAGTTTCGGCCTCAATTGAATCTCACGTGAACGCTCAGTGCCCGGCCGTTTTCGAGAACAACTGAATCACCACCACGCCCAGCACAATCAGGCCCATGCCCAGCATCGCCGGGATATCCAGTTTCTGCCCGTAGATAAACAGCGCGGCGATGCTGACCATCACGATGCCCATCCCGGCCCACACTGCATACGCGACACCCACCGGCACGGTGCGCACCACCAGCGTGAGCATCCAGAAGGCCACGCCGTAGCCGACGATCACCAGCAACAACGGGATTGGCGTGCTGAAACCCTTGATCGCTTTCATGGAAACGGTGGCGATCACTTCCGAGCAGATGGCAATGGCCAGGTAATAGTAGGCGGCGTTCATGGGGTAAATCCTCGGTACAGGGTCGCTTGATAAGGTTGGCATTTTAGAGACTTGTCAGATGCGGTAAAGTCATTACCTATCCGAATTGAAGATGGGTTGAGCCATGAGCGTGCAGTGGAGTCTTGAGCAAATGCGCCTGTTTGTCAGCGTCGCCGAGCAGCGTTCATTTTCGGCGGTGGCGCGGGACCAGCGTCGGGCACAATCGGCAGTCAGCAATGGGATTGCCCTGTTGGAGGCGGACCTGGGCGTATCCCTGTTTGATCGCAGCAGCGGCCGCCAGCCCCGCTTGACCGAGGCCGGCACCGCGTTGCTCGAGGAGGCGCGGGAAGTCTTGCGCCAGTGCGAGCGCCTGAATGGCCGTGCCTTGTCATTGATGCGCGGTGAAGAGGCGCGCCTGCGCCTGGCCCAGGATGAAGCCATGCTCTATCAGCCGGTGCTCGATAGCCTCGAAGCGCTGGCGGGAAAATTTCCCAGCCTGGAAGTGCAGTTGTCCAGCGCCGCCCAAGGCGATGTCGCGCGCAAGCTGGTGGAGCGCAAGGCGGATCTGGGCCTGCTGTTCTATCACGATCAGATCCCCGAAGCGTTGGAGCGCCGTGTGCTGGGCAGTGTGGAGATGGTGACCGTGTGCGGTATCGGGCATCCCATGGCTAAGGAACAGTTCGTGGATTGCCAGCGCCTGGCGCAGTTTCGCCAATTGCTGATGGCGACCCAGACCAGCGTGTATCCCGGCAGCGAGGCCGCCAGCCCGCAAGTGTGGCGGGCTGACAGTTTCTACGTGCTGGCCGAATGGCTTGCGCGCGGCCTGGGTTGGGCCTGGTTGCCGCGGCATGTGGTGCAGTATCCGGCCTATCAGAACCAGATGGTCGAACTGAACAGCGAATGGACCCCGCCGGCGCTGGTGGTGGAGCTGGTCTGGCGCCGCGACGAGCCCCTCGGCCCGGCCGCGCGTTTCCTCGCCGAACGTTTTGCCGAGTGCTTGCAGGCGATCGACTGAAAAAGCCGATAAACTCCGCCGCCATGAATAGAACTCTCTACAGCTGTCTGTTTTACCTGGCGCTGCCGTTGGTGGCTTTACGTCTGTGGCTGCGAGCCCGCAAAGCGCCTGCTTACGCGAAGCGCGTGGGAGAACGCTTCTCCTGGGGCTTGCCGGTGATGCAACCCGGCGGGATCTGGGTGCATGCGGTGTCGGTGGGCGAAAGCATCGCCGCTGCGCCGATGATTCGCGGGCTGCTGGAACGTTATCCACAGCTGCCGATCACCGTCACCTGCATGACGCCCACCGGTTCCGAGCGCATCCAGGCGTTGTTCGCCAACGAGCCGCGCATCCAGCACTGCTACCTGCCGTACGATTTGCCCTGTGCGGCCAAGCGTTTTCTCGATCGCGTGCAGCCGAAACTGGCGGTGATCATGGAGACCGAACTGTGGCCCAACCATATTCACCAGTGCGCCAAACGCGGGATTCCCGTGGCATTGGCCAACGCGCGGCTGTCGGCTCGCTCGGCCAAGGGCTACGGGCGTTTCGCCAGGCTGACCGCGCCGATGCTGGCGGAAATGAGCCTGTTCGCCGTCCAGACCGAAACCGAGGCCGAGCGTTTTCGCAGCCTGGGTGCACGGCCCGAGACTGTCGAAGTCACCGGCTCGATCAAGTTCGACCTGGCCATCGACCCGCAACTGCTGGCGCTCGCCGCCGCGTTGCGTGAACAGTGGCACGCCAGTGAACGCCCGGTGTGGATCGCCGCCAGCACCCACGAAGGCGAAGACGAAGTGGTGCTCGCTGCCCATCGCCAGTTGCTTGCCAGTTATCCCAATGCGTTGCTGATCCTGGTGCCGCGCCATCAGGAGCGCTTCAACCCGATGTTCGAGCTGTGCCAGCAGCAGGGTTTCGCCACGGTGCGTCGCTCCAGCGGCGAGGCGGTGACGGCGCAAACCTCGGTGTTGCTGGGCGACACCATGGGCGAGTTGCTGTTTCTGTATGCCCTGGCCGACAGCGCTTTTGTCGGCGGTAGCCTGGTTGCCACGGGCGGGCATAACCCGTTGGAGCCGGCGGCCTTGGCCAAGCCGGTGATCTGCGGGCCCCACGTGTTCAACTTCCTGGAAATCAGCGCAATGATGCGCGACGCCGGCGCGTTGCAGGAAGTGGACGATGCCGAGGGTTTGGCGGTGGCGGTGCAGCGTTTGTTCGAGCTGCCGCAGGACGCGCAGAAGATGGGGCAGGCGGGGCTGGCGGTGATGCGCGCCAATCAGGGGGCATTGAAGCGTTTGCTGGACGGATTGGGCAGACTGCTTAACGTCTAACAACACAAATCAAATGTGGGAGCGGGCTTGCTCGCGAATGCGCAGTGTCAGTCAGCGAATAAGTCGACTGATACACCGCTTTCGCGAGCAAGCCCGCTCCCACATTGGGTTAACGGGCAGTCTTAGTAACCCGGGTTAGCCTTCAGCTGCGCCGCGGCGGCCTTGGCCAGGTCCGGCGGCAGGAAGTCCTTGTCCGGGTTGTAGTCGGCCTTCAGGTAACGCGCCAGATCCTGCAAGTCCCCCGGGTTCAACGTGCCCGCCGCCTGCTTCAAGCGCAGGTTGTCGAGGATGTAGTCGTAGCGGCTGTTGTTGTAGTTGCGCACCGAGGTGTACAGCTGGCGCTGGGCGTCCAGCACATCGACGATATTGCGCGTGCCCACCTGGTAACCGATTTCCGTGGCTTCCACCGCGCTTTGGTTGGAGATGATCGACTGGCGGCGCGCCTGTACCTGCTCCACATCGGTGTTCACCGCGCGGTGCAGGTTGCGGGTGTTTTCCACCACCTGGCGACGCAGGCCCTCGCGTTGCTGCTCGCTCTGGCCCAGGCGGGAATAGGATTCGCGCACTTGCGAGCTGGTCAGGCCGCCGCTGTATAGCGGGATGCTCAACTGCAAGCCTACGGTGCGTTGCGACACGTCACCGTGATACGGCTGGCCAAAGGCGCTCGGGTTGCTGAAGCCCAGGGCGTCGTTGTCACCTTTTTCATATTGCGCCACGGCATCCAGGGTCGGTGCGTGGCCGGCCTTGCGTTGCTTGAGGGTTTCTTCGGCGGCGGTGACCGCGTAGTTGCTGGCCAGCAGGTTCAGGTTCTGGCGGCCGGCGGTTTCGACCCAGGCCTTGGCGTCGTTCGGCGCCGGTGGCAGCACCGGCAGCGTGTGGACGATGCCCTGGATCGAGTTGTACTGGCGGTTGGTCAGGGTGATCAGCGCTTCGAAGGCGTCGTCCACCTGGCGCTGGGCCAGGATGCGATTGGCCCGTGCGGTGTCGTAGCTGGCCTGGGATTGCAGCACGTCGGTCTTGTCCGACAGGCCGACGTCAAAGCGTTCGTTGGACTGGTCCAGCTGGCGCTTGAACGCGGCTTCTTCGGCCTTGGTGGACGCCAGGTTGTCCTGGGCTCGCAGCACGGCGAAGTAGTTTTCGGCGCTTTGCAGGATCAGATTCTGTTCGGTGGCCGAGAGTTGCAGCGCGGCCTGCTCGTTGACGGCTTCAGCGGCTTGCAGCTGGAACCAGCGATCAGCGCGGAACAGCGGCTGGCTCAAGGTCGCGCGCCAGGAATGGGCGTCGCGGTTGACCGTGGCGGCGGGCTGGTCCAGCTGGGTGCGCACATTGTTGATGTCGGCACCGGCCGACAGGTTCGGCAGCAACCCGGCGCGGGCCTGGGGCACCACTTCTTTCTGCGCGCCGTATTGGGCGCGGGCGGCGGCCAGGTCGGCGTTGTTGTCCACCGCTTCCTGGTAGACGCTGACCAGGTCGGTTTTGGTCGTCAGGGGCGCTTCAGCTGCCCAGACCAGTCCGTTGGTCGCACAAGACACGGCGAGAGCCAGTGAAAGTTTGCGCAGCATGAGGCGATCCCTAGATTAAATATTACGGCGATAATTTGGTGCCCAAGGCTAAGGCGGCCCATTCCTGGCGTCAAGACCTCAGGCAGTCACCGAGTGTAGTGGCGCTATCACGGCACAACAATCCTGTAATTACGCCATTCATCACGATGAATGCACCGCCGTTGGCAATTTGCCTGCTCCATGGTCTAGACTGGCCGCGTTCTTGTCGGGGTGCCTTGTTGGAAGGCTGAGATCGGTAAATACCGGATCCCGTTGAACCTGATCAGGTTAGCGCCTGCGTAGGGAACAAGATTTCTCGTCACCCGGCGAGTCCTCTTGTGCTTCGTCCGGGATGTTGTTCGACAATCGAACAGCCCGTGCGCCAAGCACAGCACTGTCACAGTGCGTCCATCCGTCACAGGTTCACTCCGACAAAAATCCACCGCCTGGATAGTTGGAGAGCCCGTGATGAGCATCGAATTAAAAAGCCAAAAATCAAAAAACACCGTGCACTTGAGTGAATCGGCCAAGGTCGACTCCGGTTCCGTGCAGCCGTTTACCCGCTCGAAAAAAATCTACGTTCAGGGCACCCGTCCGGATATCCGCGTGCCGATGCGCGAAGTCAGTCTCGACGTGACCCCCACCGACTTCGGCGGCGAAATCAATGCGCCCGTAGTGGTCTACGACACCTCAGGCCCCTACACCGACCCGAACGTGATCATCGACGTGCGCAAAGGCCTGGGCGATGTGCGCTCGCCGTGGATCGAATCCCGCGGCGACACTGAGCGCCTGTCGGGCTTGAGCTCGCACTTCGGCCAACAGCGCCTGAGCGATGCCGAGCTGACCGCGCTGCGTTTTGCCCACGTGAAAAACCCGCGCCGTGCCAAGGCCGGGGCCAACGTCACCCAGATGCACTACGCCCGCAAAGGCATCATCACCGCCGAGATGGAATACGTCGCCATCCGCGAAAACATGAAGCTGGAAGAGGCCCGCGCCGCCGGCCTGCTGGACCAGCAACACGCCGGCCACAGCTTCGGCGCCAGCGTGCCGAAAATCATCACCCCGGAATTTGTCCGCGAAGAAATCGCCCGTGGCCGCGCGATCATCCCGGCCAACATCAACCACACCGAACTGGAACCGATGATCATCGGCCGTAACTTCCTGGTGAAGATCAACGGCAACATCGGCAACAGCGCCCTGGGTTCGTCCATCGAAGAAGAAGTGGCGAAACTGACCTGGGGCATTCGCTGGGGTTCGGACACGGTGATGGACCTGTCCACCGGCAAGCACATCCATGAAACCCGCGAGTGGATCATCCGCAACTCGCCGGTGCCGATCGGTACCGTGCCGATCTACCAGGCCCTGGAAAAAGTCGGCGGCGCCGCTGAAGACCTGACCTGGGAGCTGTTTCGCGACACCCTGATCGAACAGGCCGAGCAGGGCGTCGACTACTTCACCATCCACGCCGGCGTATTGCTGCGCTATGTACCGCTGACCGCCAAGCGCGTCACCGGCATCGTGTCCCGTGGTGGTTCGATCATGGCCAAGTGGTGCCTGGCGCACCACAAAGAGAACTTCACCTACACCCATTTCGACGAAATCTGCGAAATCATGAAGGCCTACGACGTCAGCTTCTCCCTGGGAGACGGCCTGCGCCCGGGCTCGATTGCCGACGCCAACGACGCCGCGCAATTCGGCGAGCTGGAAACCCTCGGCGAGTTGACCAAGATTGCCTGGAAGCACGACGTGCAAACCATGATCGAAGGCCCGGGCCACGTGCCGATGCAGTTGATCAAGGAGAACATGGACAAGCAGCTGGAGTGCTGCGACGAAGCGCCGTTCTACACCCTCGGTCCGCTGACCACCGACATCGCCCCGGGTTATGACCACATCACCTCGGGCATCGGGGCGGCGATGATCGGCTGGTTCGGTTGCGCGATGCTCTGCTACGTCACGCCGAAGGAGCATTTGGGCCTGCCGAACAAGGACGATGTGAAGACCGGGATCATCACCTACAAGATCGCGGCCCATGCGGCGGACTTGGCCAAGGGGCATCCGGGGGCGCAGATTCGTGACAACGCGTTGAGCAAGGCGCGCTTTGAATTCCGTTGGGAGGACCAGTTCAACCTGGGCCTGGACCCGGACACGGCGCGTTCTTACCACGATGAAACCTTGCCGAAGGACTCGGCCAAGGTCGCGCATTTCTGCTCGATGTGCGGGCCGAAATTCTGCTCGATGAAGATCACCCAGGAAGTGCGTGAGTACGCGGCCAACCAGCGCATTGAAGCGGTGGATGTGGACGTGGCCAAGGGACTGGCGGAGCAGGCGGAGCGGTTCAAGCAGGAAGGTAGCCAGCTGTACAAAAAGGTCTGAATCAGAACCTGTGGCGAGGGAGCTTGCTCCCGCTGGAGTGCGCAGCGCTCCCGGAATCTGGATCGGTGTCTTGACTGACACTCATCGGTTGCAGGTTTTGGGGCGGCTTCGCCGCCCAGCGGGAGCAAGCTCCCTCGCCACAGGGGACTTTGCTGATTCAAATAATAGTGTCCCTCTGAGATAACACCCTTGAGCATTCAACCCAGCACCTATTCCCCAGACATCGCAGTCCCCTTGGACAAACGCGTCTTCGGCGCCCGCGATCTCTTTTCCCTGTGGTTCTCCCTGGGCATCGGCCTGATGGTCCTGCAAACCGGTGCACTGTTGGCGCCGGGCCTGGGCCTCTCCGGTTCCTTACTGGCAATTTTCCTCGGCACTTTGGTCGGCGTGCTGTTGCTGGCCGCCGTCGGCGTGATCGGCAGCGATACCGGCCTGTCATCCATGGCCGCCCTGAAACTCAGCCTCGGCACCAAGGGTGCAAGCCTGCCGGCACTGCTGAACCTGCTGCAGCTGATCGGCTGGGGCTCATTCGAAATCATCGTGATGCGCGACGCCGCCAGCCTGTTGGGCGCCCGCGCGTTCAGTGAAGGCAGCCTGCTGACCAGCCCATTGTTCTGGACCCTGGTATTCGGCGCCCTCGCGACCTTGCTTGCCGTCAGCGGTCCGCTGACCTTCGTGCGGCAGATCCTGCGCAAGTGGGGCATCTGGCTGCTGCTGGCCGCCTGCCTGTGGCTGACCTGGAACCTGTTTGCCAAGGCCGACCTGGCCACTCTCTGGGCCCAGGCTGGTGACGGTTCGATGCCGTTTGCCGTTGGCTTCGATATCGCGATTGCCATGCCGCTGTCCTGGCTGCCACTGATTGCCGACTACTCACGTTTCGGCAAACGCGCGAAAAACGTGTTCGGCGGCACGGCACTGGGTTTCTTCATCGGTAACTTCTGGCTGATGAGCCTTGGCGTGGCCTACACCCTGGCGTTTGCGCCGAGCGGTGAAGTGAATGCGTTGCTGCTGGCATTGGCCGGAGCCGGCCTGGGGATTCCGCTGCTGCTGATCCTGTTGGATGAATCAGAAAACGCGTTCGCCGATATTCACTCGGCGGCGGTGTCCAGCGGGATTCTGTTGCGCTTGAAAGTCGAGCACCTGGCATTGGCCATTGGCGTTATCTGCACGCTGATCGCCTGCTTTGCACCGTTGGCGCAGTACCAGAACTTCCTGCTGCTGATCGGCTCGGTGTTCGCGCCGCTGTTCGGCGTGGTGCTGGTGGATCACTTCATCCTGCGCCGTCGTGGCCATGGTGTTGCCGCCAACCTGCGCTGGCCGGCACTGCTGGCGTGGCTTGGAGGGATCAGCACCTATCACCTGTTGGCGAATCTGTACCCGGATGTCGGCGCGACCCTGCCGGCGCTGGTGCTGGCAGGGCTGTTGCACTTCATCCTGGGCCGGGCCTTCAGTGGCGTGCGGGCACCAGCTCAGGCTTGATCACGCCGGTGAGGCGCGCATAGGGGATGGTCATTTCGATCAGCCCCAATGCGTACGGCGCGATGGTGGTCACGTTGTACTTGAGCACCACGCCATTGCTGGTCAGCGCCACATTCGGGGTTTTCTGGAACGGCCAGTTCTTCACGAACTCCGGGTCACGGTCCATCTGCGAGTTGATCAGCCAGTTGTTGTGGGCGACTTTCGCGGTCTTCCAGAATGCATCTTCCTGGCCCGGCAACAGCATGTCGGTCAGGCTCAGCTCTTTGTGCAGCAGGCGTGAATAGTTGATGAAGCCGCGGCCCGGCTCGCCGTGGGCGGTGCCGGTGTCCAGGTAGCTGGACACTTCGATGATCACCAGTCCGTCATGCTGCTCACGTACCTTGGCCTGCAAGTACATGCTGTTGCGGTCCGGGGACTCACGCAAGAACTTGTCGCGGTAGGCGTTCAGGGTGGCGGGCATGGCCTGGCCAGGTGAAGTGCGGGCCATCTGCAGCAGGCGCTGTTCGATGATCTGGTCCAACTGCGGCTCGGACGGGAAGTGCACGGTATCGATATTTACCAGCGGGCAATCCGGACTGCTGCAGCCGGGTTTGATCTGCTCGGAGGCGTCGGCGGTGGTGTCCAGCGGCTTCAGATAGGCCGGTTGGAACAGGCTCTGGCAAGCACCCAGGGTCAAGGCGATACAGGCCACGGAGGCGATTTTTAAAAGCGACATGTGTGTCCTTCATAAATCGAGAAAAGGTGAAAATGTGGAGCTTCGACTCCCGACAAGGCAGTCAGTTCGCCACTAAGCTGATTAGAGTGAGTTTGACGCCCGCCGTCTATCCCGGCAACCGGAAAGGGGCTGCATCAAGGGGCACGAGCGCGTTAGGATGGCGCGATGTCGAGGCCGCCTCGACACCGCAAGGCAATAAACGAGGGTTGATATGACGGACACAGCGAAATCGACGCCGAGCAAGGTCGAGATTGTTCAGCGCGACAATGCCTACAAGGGCTTCTACAAACTGGATCGGCTGAAACTGCGGCACGAGAAGTTTGATGGCGGCATGAGCCGTGAACTCAATCGCGAAGTCTTTGTGCGTCATGACGCCGTGTGTGTACTGCCCTACGACCCGCAGCGCGATGAAGTGGTGCTGATCGAGCAGTTTCGCGTCGGCGCCATGGGGCGTACCGACAACCCGTGGCTGATCGAAATGGTCGCCGGCCTTATCGACAAGGATGAGCAACCGGAGGAGGTTGCACACCGCGAAGCCGAGGAGGAAGCTGGCCTTACATTCTCCGCACTCTGGCCGATCACCAAGTACTTTCCGTCGCCGGGTGGCAGCACCGAATTTGTCCACTTGTTCCTGGGCCGTTGCGAAAGCGCCGGGGCCGGTGGCGTCCATGGACTGGAAGAGGAAGCCGAAGATATCCGCGTCACTGTCTGGGCCTTTGAAGACGCCCTGCAGGCGGTACGTGACGGTAAAATTTCCAACGCAGCGAGCATTATTGCCCTGCAATGGCTTGCGCTTAATCGCGCGGAAGTGAGGGGGTTATGGCAGTAAAGGCACGGGAGCGATATCGGGTTGACCTGATCGGGCTGCAAGCAGCCTGCGAGGCCAACTATGCACGGCTGATGCGGCTGCTGCCGGACATGCGCCACACCCCCGAGGCGCGGCGCATTGCCGTGACCCACGGCGACCAGATGCTCGGCGTGCTGACCCTGGAAGTGATCGTGAACTGCCCGTACACCACCACTTTGCGGGTGCGTCAGGAGCACAGCCTGCCGTGGCTGCCGGTGCCGCAGCTGGAAGTGCAGGTGTACCACGACGCACGCATGGCCGAAGTGATCAGCGCCGAACATGCACGACGCTTTCGCAGCATCTATCCTTACCCCAACGTGTTCATGCACCAACCCGATGAGAAAGCACAGCTCAATGTGTTCCTCGGTGAATGGTTGAGTCACTGCCTGGCCCTGGGCCACGAGTTCGAAGTCGTTCGATAGATGTGAACTGCGTCCGCTTCACGGGTTTCCTCTTTGTGTCCTGCCCCAGCATAATCGCCTCAAATGTCCATTCCTGTGATCACGCCCTGGGAGAACGCCTTGCCGAGCGTATCCGCCTTGAACCCTGACGCTTCGGCGTTGCTGGTGCAGTTGTCCGACAGTCACCTGTTTGCCGAGGCGGACGGCGGCCTGCTGGGCATGAATACCCGCGAGAGCCTGCAACGGGTGATCGACACGGTGCTGATGCAACAGCCGCAGATTGATCTGGTGCTGGCCACCGGGGATTTGTCCCAGGACGGTACGCTGGAGTCGTATCAGGCGTTTCGTGACATGACGCGGCAGATTCAGGCGCCGGCGCGCTGGATCCCGGGGAATCACGATGAGCCGCAGGTGATGCTGCAAGCGGCGATCAACAGTGCGTTGCTGGAACCGGTGGTGGATGTGGGTAACTGGCGGATTACCCTGCTGGACTCGGCGGTGCCCGGCTCGGTGCCGGGGTATTTGCAGGACCAGCAACTGCAACTGTTGGCGCAATCGTTGAGTGAGGCGCCGACTCGGCATCATCTGGTGTGTTTTCACCATCATCCGGTGTCGATTGGGTGCGCTTGGATGGAGCCCATCGGTTTGCGCAATCCTGAGGCGTTGTTTGCGGTGCTGGATCGGTTTCCGCAGGTGCGGGCGGTGCTTTGGGGGCATGTGCATCAGGAAATTGACCGGGAGCGCAATGGGGTGCGTTTGTTGGCTTCGCCTTCTACCTGTATTCAGTTCGCTCCCGGGAGTGAGGATTTCAGCGTGAGTGAGCAGGCGCCCGGGTATCGCTGGCTGCGCCTGCATGCCGACGGGCGGTTGGAAACCGGTGTGGAGCGGGTGCAGGGCTTCGCGTTTCAGGTGGATTACGGTAGCAACGGCTACTGAGATTTCCCTGTAAACTGCGCCTCTTTGGCAGACCCACAGAGGACCCGGAATGTCCGCATCGATCTTGTATATCCACGGTTTCAACAGCGCACCAGCCTCCAACAAGGCCAGCCAGTTGATCACCGTGATGGACAGCCTCGGTCTGGCCGACCAACTGCGCGTGCCGGCCCTGCATCACCACCCCCGCCAGGCGATCCCCCAGTTGGAGGCGGCTATCCGTGACCTCGGAAGGCCACTGCTGGTAGGCAGCTCACTCGGCGGCTACTATGCAACCCATCTTGCCGAACGCCATGGCCTCAACGCCTTGCTGGTCAACCCGGCAGTCAGCCCTCATCGGATGTTCGACGGTTACCTGGGCACCCAGAAGAACCTCTACACCGATGAGACCTGGGAGCTGACCCACGACCACGTCGCGGCCCTGGCCGAGCTGGAAGTGCCGGCGCCCCAGGACGCCCAGCGTTATCAGGTGTGGTTGCAGACCGGCGATGAAACACTGGATTATCGCCTCGCCCAGCAGTATTACCGGGCCTGTGCCTTGCGCATCCAGGCCGGTGGCGATCACGGTTACCAGGGCTTTGCCCAACAGTTACCGGCGCTGTTGAGTTTTGCCGGCATAGGCTCCGATCAGTACCAATCCTTCGATTTCACCGCATTGTGAAACCGCAGGTTACTTTTTAATCGAACGACTCACGACGAGACCCCATGGCCACTCCCAGCGCTAGCTCTTATAACGCCGACGCCATCGAAGTCCTCTCGGGCCTCGACCCGGTGCGCAAACGCCCCGGCATGTACACCGACACCAGTCGGCCGAACCACCTTGCCCAGGAAGTCATCGACAACAGCGTCGACGAAGCCTTGGCCGGGCACGCCAAGTCGGTACAAGTCATCCTTCACGCCGACCATTCCCTGGAAGTGTCCGACGACGGTCGTGGCATGCCGGTGGACATTCACCCGGAAGAGGGTGTGTCGGGCGTCGAGCTGATCCTCACCAAGCTGCACGCCGGCGGCAAGTTCTCCAACAAGAACTACCAGTTCTCCGGTGGCTTGCACGGTGTGGGTATTTCCGTGGTCAACGCCCTGTCGAACCACGTACGGGTCAAGGTCAAGCGCGACGGCAACGAGTATCAGATGACTTTCGCCGATGGCTACAAGGCCACCGACCTGGAAGTGATCGGCACCGTCGGCAAGCGCAACACCGGCACCAGCGTGTACTTCGCGCCGGACCCGAAATACTTCGATTCACCCAAATTCTCCATCAGCCGCCTCAAGCATGTGCTCAAGGCCAAGGCTGTTCTGTGCCCGGGCCTGCTGGTCAGCTTTGAAGACAAAGGCACCGGCGAAAAGGTCGAGTGGCATTACGAAGACGGCCTGCGGTCCTACCTGGAAGACTCTGTCAGCGAATTCGAGCGCCTGCCGAACGAGCCGTTCTGCGGCAGCCTGGCGGGTAATAAAGAAGCCGTGGACTGGGCCTTGTTGTGGCTGCCGGAAGGTGGCGACAGCGTCCAGGAAAGCTACGTCAACCTGATCCCGACGGCCCAGGGCGGTACCCACGTCAACGGTTTGCGCCAGGGCTTGCTGGATGCCATGCGCGAATTCTGCGAATACCGCAGCCTGCTGCCGCGCGGCGTGAAGCTGGCGCCGGAAGACGTCTGGGAGCGGATCGCGTTCGTCCTGTCGATGAAAATGCAGGAGCCGCAATTCTCCGGCCAGACCAAGGAGCGCCTGTCGTCCCGTGAGGCAGCGGCGTTTGTCTCCGGGGTGGTCAAGGATGCCTTCAGCCTGTGGCTCAACGAACACCCTGAATTGGGCCTGGCCCTGGCGGAACTGGCGATCAACAACGCCGGCCGTCGCCTGAAGGCCAGCAAGAAAGTCGAACGCAAGCGCATTACCCAGGGGCCGGCACTGCCTGGCAAGCTGGCGGACTGCGCCGGGCAAGACCCGATGCGCTCCGAGCTGTTCCTGGTGGAAGGTGATTCTGCCGGCGGTTCCGCCAAGCAAGCGCGGGACAAGGAATTCCAGGCGATCCTGCCCCTGCGGGGCAAGATCCTAAACACCTGGGAAGTCGATGGCAGCGAAGTACTGGCCAGCCAGGAAGTGCACAACATTGCCGTGGCCATCGGTGTCGACCCGGGCGCGGCGGACATGAGTCAGCTGCGCTACGGCAAGATCTGCATCCTCGCCGACGCCGACTCCGACGGCTTGCACATTGCGACCTTGCTCTGTGCATTGTTCGTCCAGCACTTCCGCCCATTGGTGGATGCCGGTCACGTCTATGTCGCCATGCCGCCGCTGTACCGCATCGACCTGGGCAAAGAGATTTTCTACGCCCTGGACGAAGCCGAGCGCGATGGCATTCTCGACCGCCTGGTGGCCGAGAAGAAACGCGGCAAGCCGCAGGTCACCCGATTCAAGGGCCTGGGTGAGATGAACCCGCCGCAGCTGCGGGAAACCACCATGGACCCGAACACTCGGCGCCTGGTGCAGTTGACCCTGGAAGATTTCGCCGCCACCTCGGAAATGATGGACATGTTGCTGGCGAAGAAACGCGCGCCGGATCGCAAGAACTGGCTGGAGTCCAAGGGCAACCTGGCCGAGGTTCTGGGCTGATGCGCAGCGGTTTCGCCCTGGCGATACTGTTGTTGAGCGGGTTGGCGGCCACCTCGGTGGTCGCAGCGCCTGCGGCTGAGCTGAAGCTGTTGTCGGAACACCCGGTGGAAGGCATGCGCGGCGGTAACCTGTCGGGCCTGGCCTTATGCGGTAGCGAATTGTGGACAGTCTCCGATCGCGATGACGACCAGATCTACCGGCTCGATACCGCCGGTGACGTCTGGAAAGCAGAGACATACGAGATTGATGTGCCGCCGGTGCCGGCGTCGGGTTTGCCCTTTGGCCTGCGCTCACGCACCAGGGCGGCTTCGTTGATTCGCGGTGGTGATCTGGATTTTGAAGGCATCAGCTGCGATGCGGCGGGTAACCGTTACATTGTCAGCGAAGCCCACGCGGCGGTTCTCAGGGTGCCTTTCTCCTCAGAACACGGTGAAACGGAGTGGCTGAAGATCGCCCCGGGCATGGTTCGCGAAGCTCGGGCCAGTGGCATGTTGCTGCACTTCAACGCGCTGTTTGAAGGCATCGTGGTGAACCCGGAAGGCAATCAAATCTGGCTCGCAGCAGAGCGTGAGCGGCGCGGGTTGATCTCCATCAAGCGCCCGCAAACCCTCTGGGATTGTGACGGCCCTTGTGTATTGCTGAGCGAGGCCGGCCAGGAGATGCAGCCGGCGCAGTTTCCGGGCGCCAAGGCGGTGTCCAAGGACTTTGCCGACCTGGCGCTGTTCAATGGCAAGCTGTTTACCCTGGAGCGCAATGCGTTTCAGGTGTGTCGCCGGGATGCGGTCACGGCCCAGGTGGAGTTGTGCTGGTCGTTTGCCGATGAAGCGCTGACGCCGAATCGGCGTTATGCCCAGGCCTATGGATTGGCCGAAGCCTTGGTGGTGGACGCTGACGGTGCCTGGATCGGCATCGACAACAACTTCGGTGCCCGCGCCGATGGCGAAAAGCGGCCGGTGGTCTATCGTTTCGCCGCCCCTGCGGGTGGCTGGAGCGCCAAGCCATGAGTGCGCAACCACCCGGCAAGCGCGCCGGGCGTGTGTTGATGTTCGTCGCGTGGGGCGCCGGCCTGTTTTTGGCGACACGATTTTTTGGGCAGTGGGAAGCGCGACAGGAAAACCCCAATGCCGTGGTGACCTCGGAGCAGCACGAGGGTTATATCGAAGTAAAACTGCTGGGCAACGGCCAAGGGCATTTTGTCGCCACTGGCCAGATCAACGGCAAGCCGGTGCAGTTCATGCTCGACACCGGGGCCACCGACGTGGCGGTTCCGGCTGAATTGGCCGACCGTCTCGGGCTTGAACGCGGCATGCCGGTTGGCGTGAGTACGGCCAACGGGCGAACCCAGGGCTTTCGGACCGAGTTGGGCCGTCTGCAACTGGGCGATATCGTCCTTCGGGACGTGCGCGCCATCGTGGTACCGGGTTTGGGCGATGAACAGGTATTGCTGGGCATGAGTGCATTGAAACAACTTGAATTTACCCAGCGCAGCGGCACTTTGCTGCTGCGCCAGACCAAACAATGATGAGGCCCGCATGAGTGACATCCTTGCAGACAGCTTAGATGGCGTTGAACGCCGGTCGCTGGCTGACTTCACCGAAAATGCCTACCTCAACTACTCCATGTACGTGATCATGGACCGTGCCTTGCCGCATATCGGCGACGGCCTGAAGCCCGTACAGCGGCGCATTATCTATGCGATGAGTGAGTTGGGCCTGGACGCTGACTCCAAGCACAAGAAGTCGGCGCGTACCGTCGGTGACGTGCTCGGTAAATTCCACCCTCACGGCGACTCGGCGTGCTACGAAGCCATGGTGCTGATGGCCCAGCCGTTCAGCTACCGCTACACGTTGGTGGACGGCCAAGGTAACTGGGGTGCGCCGGATGATCCGAAGTCCTTCGCCGCCATGCGTTACACCGAAGCGCGTCTGTCGCGGTATTCGGAAGTGCTGCTCAGCGAACTGGGCCAGGGCACGGCCAACTGGGGCCCGAACTTTGACGGCACCCTCGACGAGCCGCTGGTGTTGCCGGCACGTTTGCCGAATATCCTGCTCAATGGCACCACGGGTATCGCCGTGGGCATGGCCACTGACGTACCGCCCCACAACCTGCGGGAAGTGGCCAGCGCCTGCGTGCGCCTGCTGGATGAGCCGAAGGCTACGGTCGAACAGCTCTGCGAGCATATCCAGGGCCCGGATTACCCGACCGAAGCAGAAATCATCACGCCTCGCGCCGACCTGCTGAAAATCTACCAGACCGGTAAAGGCTCGGTGCGCATGCGCGCCGTGTACCACATCGAAGACGGCGACATCATCGTCACGGCGCTGCCGCACCAAGTGTCCGGCGCCAAGGTGCTGGAGCAGATTGCCGCGCTGATGCAGGCCAAGCCGTCGAAGCTGCCGCAAGTCGCCGACCTGCGTGACGAGTCCGACCACGAAAACCCGTGCCGCATCGTGATCATCCCGACCAACAGCCGGGTCGACCATGAAGTGCTGATGCAGCATCTGTTCGCCAGCACCGAGCTGGAGTCCAGCTATCGGGTCAACATCAACATCATTGGCCTGGATGGCAAGCCGCAGTTGAAGAACCTGCGGGCTTTGCTGGTGGAATGGCTGGAATTCCGGGTGCAGACCGTGCGTCGCCGCCTGCAATTCCGCCTGGACAAGGTCGAACGCCGCCTGCACCTGTTGGACGGCTTGCTGATCGCTTATCTCAACCTGGATGAAGTGATCCATATCATCCGTACCGCCGAGCACCCGAAGGCCGAGCTGATCGCGCGCTTCGAACTCAGCGAAATCCAGGCCGACTACATCCTCGACACCCGTCTGCGTCAGTTGGCGCGACTGGAAGAGATGAAGCTGCGGGACGAACAGGACGCGCTGCTCAAGGAACAAGCCAAGCTCCAGGCCCTGCTGGGCAGCGAGGCCAAGCTGAAGAAGCTGGTGCGCACCGAGCTGATCAAGGACGCCGAAACCTATGGCGACGACCGCCGCTCGCCGATTGTCGAGCGCGCCGAAGCCAAGGCCCTGACCGAAACCGAGCTGCTGCCCAACGAGAAAATTACCGTCGTTCTGTCGGAAAAGGGTTGGGTTCGCTCAGCCAAAGGGCATGATATTGACGCCACCGGCCTGTCTTACAAGGCTGGCGACGGTTTCAAAACCGCGGCGGCGGGGCGTTCCAACCAGTTTGCGGTGTTTATCGACTCCACCGGTCGCAGTTACTCGGTGCCGGCGCACACCTTGCCATCGGCGCGGGGGCAGGGCGAGCCATTGACCGGACGCCTGACACCGCCGCCGGGTGCGAATTTTGAGTGCGTGCTGCTGCCGGACGATGACTCGTTGTACGTCATCGCTTCCGATGCGGGCTATGGGTTCGTGGTCAAAGGTGAAGACCTGCAGGCCAAGAACAAGGCGGGCAAGGCGTTGTTGAGCCTGCCGAACAACGCCAAGGTGATCCTGCCGCGTCCGGTGGAAGACCGTGAAGGCAACTGGCTGGCGTCGGTGACGACCGAAGGGCGCCTGCTGGTGTTCAAGATCAGCGATTTGCCGCAGTTGGGCAAAGGCAAGGGCAACAAGATCATTGGTATTCCCGGGGAGCGGGTGGCCAGTCGCGAAGAGTACGTGACCGACATCGCCGTGATCCCGGAAGGCTCGACCCTGGTGTTGCAGGCCGGCAAGCGCACGTTGTCACTGCGCCCTGACGACCTCGAGCACTACAAGGGTGAGCGGGGTCGTCGTGGCAATAAACTGCCGCGCGGCTTCCAGCGAGTGGACGCTTTACTGGTGGAAACGCCCGTTTAAGGCGATATAGAGCGCCCGATCTACGATTTAACCCGTAGATCGACGCTTTCGCGCTGGAGTCATGGCGCATATTCACGGATGATATGGCCTTTCCAGCGCCGGCGTGGCTGAGCGCGTACAGGTTATTTTTGAGTATTACATTGTGGTTCGCCTTGTGGCAGCCACCTGGATGGGATGATGACTGCTCCGCGCCTTCCTTTATTTTTGTTGCTCGCTGGCCTTTTGGGCCTGGCGGGTTGCAGCACACACCAACCGGTGTCGCTGTATCAGCTGGACAGTGGAAGTCCGGCTCAGCCTGCACAAAGTGCCGGCATGGCTGTATTGCTTGGCCCTGTTGTAGTGGCCGACTATCTGCAACGTGAAACCCTGCTGCAACGTCAGAACGACGGCAGCCTGCAAGGTTCCACCGATGGCCGCTGGGCCGGTAGCCTTTCGTCCGACATCAATCAGTTGATGTTGCGCCAGGTGGCTGGCCACCTGGACAGCCAGCGTGTGGTATTGGCGCCGGCGCCGTTGGGTTTTGCCCCGGACGTACAGGTGCTGCTGACCATTACGCGACTGGACTCGGGCGTTTCGCAGCCCGCTATCCTCGACGCGCAATGGCGCCTGATTGACCGTCGTGGCCAGGTGCGGGATAACCGCATCGTGCACTTGCAGGAAGAGCACAGCGGCAGCACCGCGTCCCAGGTCCAGGCCCAGGGTGTGTTGCTGCAACGTTTGGCTGACCAGCTGTCGGTGGCCCTCAAACCATTGGCCAATCAGCCAGCGGTGGCAGAAGCGCCACGCAAACAAGCCCCGGCGCAGCCCAAGGCTGCGGCACCGGAGAAGCCGAAGATGCCGATGGCCGTGCCGATTCGCACCGATATGGAAGTGTTCAGGTTCTGACCTGAATACAGACCAACAAAAAGGCCCGCTGATGAGCGGGCCTTTTGTTTGTGCGGGATTTGAGCGGTACGCAGATCTAATGTGGGAGCGGGCTTGCTCGCGAAGGCGGCGGATCAGTCGATACATAGGCTGACTGACAGGCCGCTTTCGCGAGCAAGCCCGCTCACACATTGATTTGCGTTGTTCTTTAGTTCTTCGCCCGCGTCTCATGCATCCGCGCCAGCTGGCGCTCAAGCATCGACGGGTAAGGCTCCATCAACCGCTCCACACAGCACGCACCTTCAGGGCTGGCAATCGGGCGGATCCGCGCACGCTGGCGAATCAGCACGTCGTCACTGATCTTGCGTTCCACCAGCAGCAGGTTGCGGCTGTGTTGCGACAAGGCCAGCGCATCCTGGGCAATCTCGGTCAGGAGCAGATCGATCTGGCTCATGCCATACAGATCGTCGCCCACCGTCAGGCCCAATTGCAGTTGCAGGGTGATGCCGCTGTCGGCCACTTCGATTTGCAGCGCATGGCCCAGGGCCCGCAGCAGTTCACCGCAGCAGATGGCGTTGGTCAGGTAGTCTTCGCCGCTGTCTTCGCTGTGGAACAGCATCAAGGTGCTGCCGTCGTTCAGGGTGTGCAGTTCGCTCTGATACAGCGAGGCCGCCTGGTCGAGGCAGTCACGATAACGTTCCAGCAGCTCGGTCAGGCGTGCCCGCGGCAAGCGACGCAGTTGATCCTGTGCGCCCAGTTGCACGGCCAATACGGCGCTGTGCTGGGGCTGGGTGCTGCGCACCGGAGCAGGCTGCACAGCAGGAGCGGTTGGCACTGAAGTATCGCGAAGATCGGCGAACGGGTCTTCTTCGTCCAGTTCGTCTTCTTCTGCCTTGATCACATGACGGGTCGCCGGCTTTTGGGCCGCTACCGGCGCAGACTCGTCGAAGCTCGGGTCCCGCAGGTTGCGCACTTCAAACTCGGGCTCGTCGTCTTCGTAGTCGGTGTCGTCGAACTCGGGCTCGGGTTCAACCTCGGGCACTACGGGCTCCGGCGCGAAGCTGGTGTGCAGTTGGCGGGCGAGGTCGCCGATTTCGTCCTGGCGGTCGGTGGCCGGGGTGTGTTCATCGATATCCCGCAGCCAGATGCGCAGTTGCATCAGTGGCGTGGAGATATGCCGGCCCAGGCGCAGGCTCAAGGCCAGGGACAGTGCCAGCAGGATCGCACTCAAGATACCCATGCTTTGCAGGCTGATGGTCATCGGCTGCTGGAACTGTTGCATGTCCAGGCTGATGCGCAGTTGGCCGGCCTTCACGTCCTGAAACGTGATATTGCTCTGGTACAGGCCTTCGGCTTCACCCAGCAGGCCGTTTTTCGGGCGTTGCCCGGCTTCGGCCATGATCCGGTTGTCCACGCTATAGATAGCGGCGTGGGCCACTAGCGGGTTCTTGGTCAGGTTGTTGAGCAGCACGTTGAGGCTGAGGATGTCGTTGGACACCAACAACTCAGTCGCCGAGGTGGCGGTCTGGGTGGTCAGGCTCTCGCCCAAAGCGTCGGCTTGCTCGTGCATGGCCTGCTTGAACTGCAAACCCATCACGCAGGCGTAGATGACCAGGGCCAGGGCGACCAGGATCACGTTATGGCTGGCGATGCGTAATGCGATCGGTACACGGCGGTGGCGCAGTGCCCGGAAGATCAGCAGGAAGAAGTTATCGGTTTTTACTGGCGTGGGCCGGTTCACTTAAGCTCGGCTCTTTAGTCCGTGAAGTTGACGCGCAGTATAGCGACAGGCCCAAGACCGGCAAAGCGCTGGCTGTGCCCGATGGTCACTGAAAGTGGGTAGAATGCGGTTTTTTTCCAGCTCGGGGGTGCGCTTTGCGCGAAATTGTCCTGATTAACATCACAGGTGAGGACCGTCCGGGTCTCACTGCAGCCATTACCGGTGTTCTGGCCCAGGGTGGTGTGAACATTCTCGACATCGGCCAGGCGGTGATTCACGACACGCTGTCGTTCGGCATCCTGGTGGAAATTCCCAGCACCGAGCAGGCCTCGTCCGTGCTCAAGGACATACTGTTTACGGCGTATAAGCTCGATCAGCAGGTGCGTTTCACCCCGGTGTCCGAAGAGGATTACCAGAGCTGGGTAGCCGGCCAGGGCAAAAAACGCCACATCGTGACGCTGTTGACTCGCAAGGTGACGGCCGAGCAATTGCAGCGTGTCAGTTCGATCACGGCTCAATACGGTTTGAATATCGACCACATTGACCGTCTGTCGGGTCGTATGCCGTTGGACACGCCAGCAGACAAGGGCAAGGGCTGCATCGAGTTCTCCGTACGCGGTGAGCCGGCAGATCCTCAGGCCCTGCGTGCCGAATTCCTGAGCGTTGCCCAGGAGCTGAATGTCGATATCGCCTTCCAGGAAGACTCGCTGTTCCGCCGCAATCGCCGCCTGGCGGTGTTCGACATGGACTCGACGCTGATCGAAGCCGAAGTCATCGACGAATTGGCCAAGGCTGCCGGTGTAGGCGAGCAGGTTTCGGAAATTACCGAGCGTGCGATGGCTGGTGAGCTGGATTTCCGAGCCAGCTTCAAGGAGCGCCTGGCGCTGCTCAAAGGCCTCGACGTCAGCGTGCTGGACTCCATCGGCGCCTCGCTGCGCCTGACCGAAGGCGCCGAAACCCTGTTCGCCGAACTCAAGCGCCTGGGCTACAAGACCGCGATCCTGTCGGGCGGTTTCACCTACTTCGCCAAGCAATTGCAGGCCAAGCTGGGTATCGACTATGTGTTCGCCAACGAGCTGGAAGTGGTGGACGGCAAGGTGACGGGTGTGGCCGTGGAGCCGATTGTCGACGCACAGCGTAAGGCTGACCTGTTGCGGGAATTGGCACACAAGGAAGGGTTGCGTCTGGAGCAGACCATTGCGGTCGGCGACGGGGCAAATGACTTGCCGATGCTGGCGATTGCCGGGTTGGGTGTGGCGTTCCGGGCCAAGCCGATGGTCAAGCAATCGGCCAAGCAGGCGATTTCGACTTTAGGGCTGGATGGCGTGTTGTACCTGTTGGGCTTTCGCGACCGCGACGGTCAGCTCTGAAGATCGTTCCCACGCTCTGCGTGGGAACGCCGCCCTGGACGCTCCGCGTCCGATTTTGAGGTTGGGACGCGGAGCGTCCCGGGATGCATTCCCACGCGGAGCGTGGGAGTGATCGCTAGGTCAGGCTTTCGGCAAACCCATGCCCTGGCCCATCTGCACCGGCGTCCCCGCCTGCAGTGCTTCCGACCATTGCACCTGGTCCGGCCCAAACAGCACGATTGCCGTCGAACCCAGCTTGAAGCGCCCCAGTTCCGCACCTTTTTCCAGGTGGATCGGCCCACGGGCAGCTTCGTCATAACGGAAGGTTTTCAGCTCGCGTTTTGGCGGCGTTACCAAGCCTGCCCAAACCGTTTCAATCGATGCCACGATCATCGCGCCAACCAGCACCACGGCCATCGGGCCGCGTTCGGTGTCGAAAATGCAGGCAACACGCTCGTTACGCGCAAACAGTTCCGGCACATTTTCGGCCGTGGTCTGGTTCACCGAGAAGATTCGGCCAGGGATATAAACCATTTCCCGCAGGGTGCCGGCCAATGGCATATGCACCCGGTGGTAGTCCTTCGGCGACAGGTAAACAGTGGCGAAATCGCCGCCCATGAACGGCGCAGCCACCGCCGCATCGCCGCCCAGCAATTCCAGCACGCTGAAGCTGTGGCCCTTGGCCTGGAACACCCGGCCATGTTCAATCGGGCCCAACTGGCTGACAGCGCCATCGGCCGGGCTCAACACCGCGCCTGGGGTCTGATCCAGCGGGCGTGCACCGTCTTTCAGTGCGCGGGTGAAGAAGGCGTTGAAGTGCTCGTAAGCGGTCACGTCTTCAACCAGGGCCTGGGACATGTCCACTTGATAACGCTTGGCAAACCAGCTGGTGAACGCATTCTTGAACCAGCGCACGCGGCATTCGGCAATGCAACCGGCCAGACGCGACAGCAGGTGGTGGGGCAGCAAGTACTGGCTGAGGATGAACAACTGCTTTTTCATTAACTGTCCTTAAACCTTAAATCTCAACGGGGGTGTCGGGGTGGTTGCCCCATTCGCCCCAGGAACCGGCATAACCTTTGACTCGCGGATAACCGAGCGCCTTGGCCACCAGGTAGGTGAAGCCAGAACGATGGTGAGTCTGGCAGTGGGTGATGATTTCTTTGTCGCGGGTCAGCCCTAGGTCTTCGAGGATCTGCGGCATGTCGCGGCGGATGCGCAGTTGGCGTGCCTTGTCCATGCCGGCGGTCCATTCGAAGTTCACCGCGCCCGGGATGTGTCCACCCTTGGCCGCGAGGACTTTCTCGCCGGAGTATTCCAGCGGGCCACGGGCGTCCCAGATGCCCAGGTCGGCAGCGCCGAGGCGGCTTTGCAGGTACTCGCGGGTGGCGGTGGGTTCTTCATGCAACGTCAGGCTGACCGGGCCGCCGGCGCTGGCCGGTACCTCGGTGGACACTGGGTGTTTTTCTTCCAGCCACGCCAGCAGGCCGCCATCGAGGTAGTGGTATTTCTTGTGGCCGATGACGTCGAGCATCCAGATGAATCGCCCGGCCCAGCCACCGCCTTCGTCGTCATACACCACGTAGGTGGCATCCGGGGTGTGGCCCAGTTCGCCGAACAGCTTTTCAAGATCGGCCTTGCCCGGCAGCAGGCCCGGCGCTGGTGGCTGGCCCAGTTGAGTGCGTTTTGGATCAACGAAACGTGCGCCGGGGATATGCCCTTCGGCGTAACGCGCAGCGCTGGTGAGGTCCACCAGGATCAGGTGTTCGGCATCGAGGCGACCGAGCAGGTCACTGGCCTCGATGACCAGCGGCAAGCCAGAGAAGTCAGGCATGTGAGGTCTCCTGGGCATAAAAATTGGGCGCTAAGGGAGGGCGATTGTAGCGCAAGCGTCAGGCACTGCGGTTGGTAAAGCTGTGCAGGGCCTTTTCGATGCATTGGGCGGTTTTGCCGAAGGCCTGCACGGTGGTTTCCGAGAACGGCCCGCCGCCCTGGTCGGCCACCATCAGCATCACCACCCGGCCATTGCAGCTCAGGGAGCGCAGCAGCAGGTGTTCGCCCTTGAACAGGCGGCGCAGCTCCGGCGGCAGCAGTGCCGAGAACTGGGCGTGGTTGTCGGGGTTGAGGCGCACCTGGGCGGACTTGGCCAGCAGGCGTTGCAGCAGGGTGCTTTGCGCCACGTCGAGGCTCATGTGGTCTGCGTCCTTCGGCAGGCCGTCGACTTGATGCACACGTAGCGTGCTCAAGGTTTTGTCCGTCATCAGCAGCATCACCCGTTGCATGCCGCAGGCCACGAGGGCTTCCTTGGCGCAGGTGGTCAGGTGCATGGCATTGGCAAAGCGGCTCGGCTCTACGAGCAATTCGGTGCAGCGCTTGCGCCAGATCGCCAGGGACTCGGCGGTGGGTGGCGGTGCCGGCAGCAAGCCGTGGTGAACGCGCTGCACATCCCATGGCCAGATCAACGACAGCGCCGGGTGCCACAGGTCGCGCATCAGGGTGCTGCGGGCGCTGATTGCCGCGTGTTGGTGGGACTGTTGCTGCACTTCGGCCAACGGTTGCTGCAGGTAAAGCGCAGTGAGGTATTGCCAGCGCTGGGTGTGCGGGCAGGTCCAGGACTCCTGCGCCGCCAGCGCCAGGCCGTTGGCCAACAGCACAGTGTTGGCCGGCTGGTTCAGCCAGCGGCGCAGGTTCGGGTCGGCATCCAGCAACTGCTGTTGGCGCAACGGCTCGTCTTCACGGGCAATGCTCAGCGCCTTGACCAGCAAGCGTTGTTCCGTCAGCAGCAACGTATAACCCTGGGATACCCAGATCGGCAGGCGCCAGGTGTTGGTCAACCCCAGGCACAGGTCCAGCAGGCGTACGCCGAACAGCTCCTGTTCGACTGTGCGGGCCGATTCGCCCTTGTGAATCACCCGCAGCTCCCATTCTTCCAGCAGCTTGGGATAGGCAATCGCCATCGGCCACAGCGGCGAAAGGAACAGCAGGCTGCCCCAGTGAATGTCTTGCCACAACCGCGCCAGGCGGCTGGCGAACAGGCCGCTGGCTTGTTGCGAAGCGTGCTGGCTGATCATCTGCAGCTGGCGCAGGGCCACGGGGATTTCATTCAGCGGCACGGAAGGCAGGCGCCGCAGCAGCTCCTCGGTGCGCTTGAGGCCGAGGCGATTGATCGCCACTTCGAGGTTTTCTGCCGGCTCCGCGAGGCTGCCGTGGGCCTGGTTGTTGGCCTCGCGCATCACGCTCAGCACCAGCGCCGGGCTGTTCTGCATCAGCTCTGCAATATCCCGCAACGAACTGCGGTTGTCGCCGATGGCCTTGCAAACCCGGTCGTGGCTCGCCTGTGGAACAGGCAACAGCACATCGTCCAGGCGCTTTATCCAAGCGGCGAGGGTGGCGGGTTTTTGAGTTGGGACTGTCGTTTCATTTGCCATGATTGGGGCGCGATCATCACTTGCGGTCAACACGCCCGGGACGGGCCGAACTGGTTTTTCGCCATAACGGGCTATAGTCTGGCGCAGATTTGCCGATAAGTAGAACAAGAGTTTTCAACTCTTGCGAATATGACCCTGAACCCGACGGCGCAAGTACTCATCCCCTATGGCTAAAATTATCGGCATCATCGTCGTCATCGCGAGCGTGCTCGGCGGATACGTCCTTTCCCACGGCAAGATTGCGGCGCTGATCCAGCCTTTCGAAGTGCTGATTATCGGCGGTGCGGCGTTCGGCGCATTCCTGCAGGCCAACCCCGGCTACATGACGATGCACGTGATCAAGAAGTCGCTGGGCATGTTCAGCTCGCGCTTCTCCCACACCTTCTACCTGGAAGTGCTGGGGCTGATCTACGAGATCCTCAACAAGAGCCGCCGCGAAGGCATGATGGCCATCGAAGGCGACATCGAGGACGCCGCGGCGAGCCCGATTTTTGCCAAGTACCCGGCCGTGCTCAAAGACGAGCGCATGACCGCCTACATCTGTGATTACCTGCGCATCATGTCGTCCGGCAACATGGCGCCCCATGAGCTGGAAGGCCTGTTCGACATGGAACTGTTCAGCCTCAAGGAAGAGCTGGAGCACCCATCCCACGCCGTGACCGGCATCGCCGACGGCATGCCCGGTTTCGGTATTGTTGCCGCGGTGCTCGGGATCGTGGTGACCATGGCCTCCCTCGGTGAAGGCGACCAGAAAGCCATCGGCATGCACGTAGGTGCGGCACTGGTAGGCACCTTCTTCGGTATTCTCGCGGCCTACGGTTTCTTCGGCCCGCTGGCCACGTCCCTGGCCCACGATGCCAAGGAAGAAGTGAATCTGTACGAAGCCATCAAGGCCTGCCTGGTGGCTTCGGCTTCCGGCATGCCGCCATCGTTGGCAGTGGAGTTCGGGCGCAAGGTTCTGTATCCGAAGCACCGTCCAAGCTTCGCTGAGCTGGAACAAGCGGTTCGCGGTCGCTAAGCCATGGAAAACAACCAGCCGATCATCATCAAGCGCGTCAAGCGCTTCGCTGCGGGGCACCATGGCGGCGCCTGGAAAATCGCCTTCGCCGACTTTGCGACGGCGATGATGGCGTTCTTCCTGGTGCTGTGGCTGATGTCCACCGCCACGCCGGAACAGAAGATCGCCATCGCCGGTTACTTCAAGGACCCCATCGGTTTCTCCGAGAGCGGCACGCCTTTTGTGATCGACCTCGGTGGTTCGCCGCAACTGGCGCCCGAGCGCACCATCAACCCGGAAATCAAGACCGACTCGCCGCAGGAAAAGATCCCGATCGAGCGCGACACCGTCGAGAGCATGGCTGAACAGGTCGAGCAGGAACGCCTGGAATTGCTGCTGCAGGAACTGCAAACCAAGGTTGAGGAAAACCCGCAACTGCTGAAGTTCAAGGACCAGATTTCCTTCGAGATCACCCCGGATGGCTTGCGCATCCAGATCACGGACGCCGCCAACCGGCCGATGTTCGATTCCGGCAGTGCACGCTTGAAGCCGTACTTTGAAGACATCCTGCTGGCCATGGCCGACACCATCAAGGCGGTGCCGAACAAGATCAGCATCAGCGGCCACACCGACGCCAAGCCGTATGCAGGCCAGGGCGACTTCGGCAACTGGGAGCTCTCGGCCAACCGGGCCAATGCCGCGCGTCGTGCACTGGTGGCCGGCAGCTATCCGGACCCGCAAGTGGCACGGGTGGTGGGGTTTGCTTCCTCGCAGCTGTTTGATCCCAAGGATCCGTTCAATCCGATCAACCGACGCATCGATATCGTCGTGCTGACCAAAAAGGCCCAGCGTGCAATTGAAGGTGACCCGCCTGCGACGCCACCGGTACCGACCCAGGGTGAAGGCGCGCCGGGCGAGGTGCCGGCAGACCCGAACGCACTGCCGCCGGAGCAGGAGCCGTTGCCGGCCCATGAGCTGCGGCAGAAGCTGAACCTGTTTGACGATGGCGGTGTGAAGGATCCGACTCAGCCAGCCACTGGCTCGTAAGCAGGTACAAAAAGGCCGCGATGATCGCGGCCTTTTTGTATCTGCTACATCCTGTAGGAGCGAGCTTGCTCGCGATGGACGTTAACGATGACGCGTGCTCTCTGAATGCACGCGGCGCCCTCAAGCTTTTCGCGAGCAAGCTCGCTCCTACATGTTAATAGCTGGTCTCGGGCAAGCTGGCGATGATCGAGCGATAGCTGTTCATTCGCTGCTGCTGCACGCGGCCGTCTTCCAGTGCCTTGAGCAGGGCGCAACCCGGCTCGCGGTCATGTTTGCAGTCACGGAAGCGGCAGGTGCCGATCAAGTCGTTGAACTCGATAAAGCCCGCTTCAACATCGGCACGGCTCACATGGCCCAGGCCGAATTCACGAATGCCTGGGGAGTCGATCAGTTCACCGCCGCCCGGGAAGTGGAACAATCGCGCGGTGGTGGTGGTGTGGGTGCCCTGGCCGGACAGCTCCGACAATGGACCCACACGGGTTTCGACTTCCGGCAACAGGCTGTTGACCAGGGACGACTTGCCCACACCCGACTGGCCGACGAACACGCTGATGCGTCCATCCAGTTCGGTCTGTAACTGTTCCATGCCATTGCCGTGATGCGCCGAGACTTCCAGCACCGGGTAGCCGAGGGTGCGGTACACCGCCAGCAACGCGTTGAGCGCCGGGGCGTTCTGTTCGTCGATCAGGTCGAATTTGTTCAGCAGCAACAGCGGGCGAATGCCGGCGTGTTCGGCGGCTACCAGGTAGCGGTCGATCAGGTTGGCATGGGGTTCGGGCAGTGGCGCGAAGACAATGACGATCATGTCGACGTTGGCCGCTACCGGCTTGAGCTGGCCACGGCTGTCGGGGCGACGCAGTTCGGTGGTACGTGGCAGTTGGGCGACGATGACGCCGATGCCCTGGTTGCCGGCACGCCACACCACCCGGTCGCCGGTCACCAGCGCAGGCAGGTTGGCGCGCAGGTGGCAACGGAACACCTGGCCGGCGTGATCGCCTTCGGTGGCCTCGACTTCGACCTGCACACCGAAGTGCGCGATCACCAGGCCCGTTTGCTCTGGGCCCAGGTCGCCGCCCTCAAGCGCTTCCACGGCGGAGGATTCACGTTTGGCGGCGCGGGCAGCGCGTTCGCCCTGAATCTTTTCGATGCGCCAGTTTTGGCGACGGTTGAGCTGGCGTTTGGCCATTGGTGTTCCGTGTCGATAATGCAAAGGTTAGGTGAAACGGTCGCGAGTCTAGCACGCCCTGCCTGCTAAACTGCGCAGCTACGCCAAGGTGCCAAGGAACCACGACATGCAAAACCCACAGAACCTGATTTGGATCGATCTGGAAATGACCGGTCTGAACCCTGACACCGACGTCATCATCGAGATGGCGACCATTGTCACCGACAGCAACCTCAACACCTTGGCCGAAGGTCCGGTGATCGCCATTCACCACAGCGACGCGGTGCTGGCCACCATGGACGAGTGGAACACCCGCACCCACGGCAACTCGGGCCTGACCCAGCGTGTGCGCGACAGCCGCGTGAGCATGGCTGAGGCTGAAGCCGAAACCATCGCCTTCCTGGAAAAGTGGGTACCCAAGGGCAAGTCGCCAATCTGCGGCAACAGCATTTGCCAGGACCGCCGCTTTCTCTATACCCACATGAAGGCGCTGGAAAGCTACTTCCACTACCGCAACCTGGACGTGTCGACCTTGAAGGAGCTGGCCGCGCGCTGGGCGCCGGAAGTCAAAGACAGCTTCCACAAGGGCAGCACCCACCTGGCGCTGGACGATATTCGCGAGTCGATTGCCGAGCTGCAGCATTACCGCAAGCATTTCATCAAGTTCTGACTTGAGTCGTGGTGAGGCGTTTTTGTGGCGAGGGAGCTTGCTCCCGCTGGGCTGCGAAGCGGCCCTGAAAAATGGGACTGCTGCGCAGTCCAACGGGAGCAAGCTCTCTCGCCACATCAGCAAGAGCTTTAAGCTCTTCAGCGCTCGCCCCCTTTTGGTGCCATCACCAAATGATTAGACTGCGCGCCTCTTTGCAAGGATCGCCACCATGCTGCTGATGCTCTACCTCATCGCCATCACCGCCGAAGCCATGACGGGCGCCTTGTCCGCCGGGCGGCGCGGGATGGACTGGTTCGGTGTGGTGCTGATCGCCTGCGTGACGGCACTGGGCGGCGGTTCGGTGCGTGACGTGTTGCTCGGCCACTACCCGCTGACCTGGGTCAAACACCCGGAGTACCTGGTGCTGACCTCCGTCGCGGCCCTGGTGACCATCTTCATCGCTCCATTGATGCGCCACCTGCGGTCGCTGTTCCTCGCGTTGGACGCCGTGGGCCTGGTGGCCTTCACCCTGATCGGCAGCATGACCGCCCTGGAAATGGGCCACGGCATGCTGGTGGCTTCAGTCAGCGGTGTGATCACCGGGGTATTCGGCGGCATCCTGCGGGATATCTTCTGCAACGACATTCCGTTGATCTTCCGCCGCGAGCTGTACGCCAGCGTGTCGTTCCTGGCCGCCTGGTTCTACATGCTGTGCATCTACCTTGAGCTGCCAAGTGAGCAATCGATCCTGCTGACGCTGTTCAGCGGCTTTCTATTGCGCCTGCTGGCGATCCGTTTTCACTGGGAAATGCCCAAGTTCGTCTACAACGACGACGTGCACTGACGTTCGGCGTGCTGGTTCAGCGCCCATTCCACATGTTCGCGCACCAGTTCCGAGGGGTATTCCCGACGCGCCTTCAGCGCTTCCAGCACCGGAATGCTTGATGGCGCATTGCCCAGGCCCACCGCCAGGTTGCGCAGCCAGCGCTCATAGCCGGCGCGGCGCAGGGGAGAACCTTCGGTGCTGCTGAGGAATTTGTCCTCGTCCCACATAAACAACTCGGCGAGCTCTGCGTTATCCAGGTTGTGCCGTGGCTTGAAATCGCCTTCGTCGGTAGGCCGCGCGAAACGATTCCACGGGCAAACGATCTGACAGTCATCGCAGCCGAATACCCGATTGCCGATCAGTGGGCGCAGTTCTTCGGGGATCGCGCTTTTCAGCTCAATGGTCAGGTAGGAAATGCAGCGCCGGGCGTCCAGCACGTAGGGCCCGACGAAGGCATTGGTAGGGCAGATATCCAGGCAGGCGGTGCAGCGGCCACAATGTTCGGTGGCGTGGGGTGGGTCGACCGGCAACGGCAGGTCGACAAACAGCTCGCTCAGGAAGAAGTAACTGCCCGCCTTGCGATTGAGTACCAGGGTGTTCTTGCCGATCCAGCCCAGCCCGGCCTGCTCGGCGATGGCTTTTTCCAGCACGGGGGCGCTGTCGACAAAGGCGCGGAAGCCGAACGGGCCGATTTGCGCCTGGATGCGGTCGGCCAGTTGCTGCACGCGCTTGCGGATCAGCTTGTGGTAGTCGCGGCCCAGGGCGTAGCGGGAGATGTAGGCTTTTTCGGGTTTGGCCAGCAGTTGGGCCATTTGGGTGTCGCCCGGCAAGTAGTCCATGCGCAGTGAGACCACGCGCAAGGTGCCGGGTACCAGCTCCTCCGGGTGTGAGCGCTTGCTGCCGTGGGCGCCCATGTAGTCCATTTCGCCGTGGTAGCCGGCGTCGAGCCAGCGTTGCAGGTGCTGTTCATGCTCGGCGAGGTCGAGGCCGCTGATGCCCACTTGTTGAAAGCCCAGCTCGCGGCCCCAGTCTTTGATCGATTGGGCGAGGGCGGGCAGGTCGTAGGTAATAGCAGGCATGAACAAGAGAAACCGCAGGTTAGATGCGTATAATTCTGCCAGACATCGGAGCTTGAAGACGCATGCCGCAGACAAAACACGAAATACCCGACGTTCAGCACCTGTTGCCCGGCCAATTGCCGCAACTCGCTGCGCGTTCCCCGGACGCCCATAAAGGCCAGCTCGGCCATGTATTGCTGATCGGCGGCGACCGCGGTTTTGGCGGCGCCGCCTTGCTCAGTGCTGAAAGTGCCCTGCGCAGTGGTGCCGGCATGGTTTCCCTGGCGACCCGTAGCGAACACGTCGGTGCGGCGCTGGCGCGGTTGCCGGAAGTGATGACGGTGGGCGTGCACTCGGCCAATCAATTGATGGGCCTGCTGGAAAAGATTTCCGTGATCGTCATCGGCCCGGGCCTGGGCGAGGTCTCCTGGGGCAAAAGCCTGCTGTCGGTAGCGGCCAATGCCAGGCAGCCGCAAGTCTGGGACGCCGATGCCTTGAACCTGCTGGCGGCGGGCAGCGTCAGCCTGCCGGCCAATTGCGTGATCACTCCGCATCCTGGCGAAGCGGCCCGCTTGATGGGTATTTCGACAGCCGAGGTTCAGGCCGACCGCCTTAACGTGGCGCGCGCCTTGAGTCAGAAATTCAATGCGGTGGCGATCCTCAAGGGCGCCGGCAGCTTGATCGCCAGCCCGGACGGTCGGGTTGCCCGCTGCGATCAGGGCCATCCTGCAATGGCAACCGCTGGCCTTGGCGATGTGTTGGCCGGCCTGGTCGGTGCTTTGCTGGCGCAAGGCATGCCGGCATTTGATGCCGCCTGCCTGGCGGTCTGGCTGCATGCCACTGCCGGAGATCGCCAGGGTACCTACGGTCGCGGGCTGGCCGCCAGTGACCTGATTCCTGCCATTCGTCAGTTGCTGGAGGAGCAATCGCCGTGTCTGAAGTAGTTCTTTTCCTGCCTGATGAAGACGCCATGGTCGCCTTGGGCAACCGTATTGCCCGGGTCACTCAAGGCTCAGGGCTGATCTTTCTGGAAGGCGATCTCGGCGCCGGAAAAACCACCTTGTCCCGGGGCATCATTCGCGGGTTGGGGCACGCGGGTGCTGTGAAAAGCCCTACGTTCACCTTGGTAGAACCCTACGAAATCGGTGACGTACGAGCGTTCCACTTCGACCTGTATCGCCTGGTGGACCCGGAAGAACTGGAATACATGGGCATTCGTGATTACTTCGATGAGGACGCCTTGTGCCTGATCGAGTGGCCAGATAAAGGCACAGGCTTTTTGCCAAAGCCGGACCTGACCATTACCATTACCCCGCATAAGCAAGGACGTCAGCTGAAGTTGTTGTCCCAGAGCGCGCGCGGCGAGTCGTGGTGCGCCGCCTTGGCATTGGAATTCAAATAATTGATGGGGTTAGGTATGCGCTTTCGCGCGTTGGTTACTGTCGTAGGGGTGTTGCTTGCGGCAATGACTTTCAATGCACTGGCGGCCTCACAGGTGAAAAGTGTTCGCCTGTGGCGGGCACCGGATAACACGCGACTGGTATTCGACCTGTCTGGCCCGGTTCAGCACAGCGTCTTCACCCTCACGGCGCCTGATCGCCTGGTGATTGATATCAACGGTGCGACCCTGGCCGCGCCGTTGAAAGTCGCCATGGCCAATACCCCGATTACCGCGATGCGCTCGGCCCAGCGTACGCCGACCGACCTGCGGGTGGTCATCGACCTGAAAAAGGCCGTGACCCCGAAAAGCTTCGTGCTGGCGCCCAACGCGCAGTATGGCAACCGGCTGGTGGTCGACCTGTTCGACAACGCCGCCGATGCCGCGCCGCCGCCTGCGCCAACTCCAAGCGTCGCGACGATACCTGCGGTGCCGGTCAACCAGTCGCAACCCCAGGTCAAATTGCCGCCGTTGCCACCGGCTCCTGCGGGCAAGCGTGACATTATTGTGGTTATCGATGCCGGTCACGGCGGCGAAGACCCGGGAGCCTCCGGTTCGCGCGGCCAGCATGAAAAAGACGTGGTACTGGCCATCGCTCGCGAACTGCAGCGCCAGATCAATGGCATGAAAGGCTACCGCGCCGAGCTGACCCGGACCGGCGACTACTTTATTCCGCTGCGTGGCCGTACCGAAATCGCCCGCAAGAAGGGCGCCGACCTGTTCGTCTCGATCCACGCCGACGCCGCACCTTCGGCCGCGGCGTTTGGTGCCTCGGTGTTTGCCCTGTCTGATCGCGGCGCTACGTCCGAGACCGCCCGCTGGCTGGCGGACAGTGAAAACCGTTCCGACTTGATCGGCGGGGCTGGCAACGTATCCCTCGACGACAAGGACAAGATGCTCGCTGGCGTATTGCTCGATCTGTCGATGACTGCCTCGCTGACCTCCAGCCTGAACGTGGGGCAGAAAGTCCTGAGCAACATTGGTCGCGTCACCTCGCTGCACAAACAGCGCGTGGAACAGGCCGGGTTCATGGTGCTCAAGTCGCCGGATATTCCGTCGATCCTGGTGGAAACCGGGTTTATCTCCAACTCCAACGAAGCCTCGAAACTGGCCTCGGCCAGCCACCAGCAGGCGTTGGCGCGCTCCATCAGCGCCGGTGTTCGCCAGTTCTTCCAGCAGAACCCGCCGCCGGGCACTTATATAGCCTGGCTGCGTGACTCCGGGAAAATCGCCCAGGGCCCGCGTGACCATCGCGTGCAGCCGGGCGACACCCTGGCGATGCTGGCGGTGCGCTTCCAGGTGTCAGCGGCAACCTTGCGCAGTGCCAACAACCTCAAGACCGATGAATTGAAGGTCGGCCAGGTGTTGACCATCCCGGGCACTGAACTGGCGGCGCAATAATGAGCGAAACAGTCTTGAGCAATACCTCGCGCATCGAGCTGCTAAGCCCGCGTCTCGCCAACCAGATCGCGGCGGGTGAGGTGGTCGAGCGGCCAGCGTCGGTGATCAAGGAGTTGCTGGAAAACAGTATCGACTCCGGCGCCAGGCGCATTGATGTCGATGTTGAGCAAGGCGGCGTCAAGCTGCTGCGAGTGCGCGACGACGGCAGCGGGATTTCCTCCGATGACCTGCCGCTGGCCCTGGCCCGTCACGCCACCAGCAAGATTCGTGACCTGGAAGACCTGGAGCGGGTGATGAGCCTCGGGTTTCGTGGTGAGGCCCTGGCCTCCATCAGCTCCGTGGCTCGCCTGACCCTGACTTCCCGCACCCGCGACGCCGACCAGGCCTGGCAGGTTGAAACCGAAGGCCGCGACATGGCGCCCCGGGTCCAGCCGGCGGCACATCCGGTGGGCACCTCGGTGGAAGTACGCGACCTGTTCTTCAATACCCCGGCCCGGCGTAAATTCCTCAAGGCCGAAAAAACCGAATTCGATCACCTGCAGGAAGTCATCAAGCGCCTGGCCCTGGCTCGGTTTGATGTGGCTTTCCACCTGCGCCACAACGGCAAGACCATCCTCAGCCTGCACGAGGCCCATGATGATGCGGCCCGTGCGCGGCGTGTCTCGGCCATCTGCGGCGCGGGGTTCCTGGAGCAGGCGCTGCCGATCGAGATCGAGCGCAATGGCCTGCGGCTGTGGGGCTGGGTGGGTTTGCCGACTTTCTCCCGTAGCCAGGCGGACATGCAGTATTTCTTCGTGAATGGCCGGGCGGTGCGCGACAAGCTGGTGGCCCACGCGGTGCGCCAGGCGTATCGCGACGTGCTGTTCAACGGGCGGCATCCGACGTTTGTGCTGTTTTTCGAGGTCGACCCGTCGGTGGTCGACGTCAACGTGCACCCGACCAAGCACGAAGTGCGCTTCCGTGACGGTCGCATGGTCCACGACTTTCTTTACGGCACCCTGCACCGCGCCTTGGGCGATGTGCGGCCGGATGATCACCTGGCGGCGCCGATTGTCACGGCTGTTGTCCGTCCTTCAGGGCCGGAAGCCGGCGAGTTCGGGCCCCAGGGCGAAATGAGCCTGGCGGCCAACCTGCTGCAATCGCCGCAAGCCCAGCCGAGCTATACCGCACCAGGCTCAGGCGCCGGCGCCGGTTATCAATACCAGTACACCCCGCGTCCGCAATCGGCGGTGCCGGTGGCCGAGGCCCAGGCGGCCTATCGCGAGTTTTTCGCGCCGCTGCCCGGCGCCGAGCCAGGTGCTGCCGCGTTGCCGGAAGGCCAGGGCGACGTGCCGCCGTTGGGTTACGCGCTGGCACAGCTCAAGGGTATCTATATTCTTGCGGAAAACGCCCATGGCCTGGTGCTGGTGGACATGCACGCCGCCCACGAGCGGATCATGTACGAGCGCCTGAAGATCGCCATGGCCAGCGAAGGCCTGAGCGGCCAGCCGCTGCTGGTGCCGGAATCCCTGGCGGTCAGCCAGCGGGAAGCGGATTGCGCCGAAGAGCACATCAGCGTGTTCCAGAAGCTGGGCTTTGAGCTGCAACGCCTGGGGCCGGAAACCCTGGCTATCCGCCAGATTCCGGCTTTGCTCAAGCAGGCAGAGGCCAACCGGCTGGTGGCCGACGTACTGGCAGACCTGATGGAATACGGCACCAGTGACCGGATCCAGGCCCACATCAATGAACTGCTCGGCACCATGGCCTGTCACGGCGCCATCCGCGCCAACCGCCGGCTGGCCTTGCCGGAAATGAACGGCCTGCTGCGGGACATGGAAAACACCGAGCGCAGCGGCCAGTGCAACCATGGCCGCCCGACCTGGACCCAGATGGGCCTGGACGACCTGGACAAACTGTTCTTGCGCGGCCGTTGATGAGTGCCTTGCCCCCCGCCATCTTCCTGATGGGCCCGACGGCCGCCGGCAAGACCGACCTGGCCATCGAGCTGACCAAGGTCTTGCCGTGCGAGTTGATCAGTGTCGACTCTGCACTGGTTTACCGGGACATGGACATCGGCACTGCCAAACCTTCAAAAGAGCTGCTGGCCCAGTATCCGCACCGGTTGATCGACATTATTGATCCCAGCGAGAGCTATTCGGCGGCGGATTTTCGCATCGATGCGCTGGCCGCCATGGCCGATATCACCGCGCGGGGCAAGATTCCGCTGCTGGTCGGCGGCACGATGCTCTACTACAAGGCCTTGCAGGAAGGTCTGGCTGATATGCCGCCAGCTGATCCACAGGTGCGCGCCGAACTTGAAGAAGAGGCTGCGCGCCTTGGCTGGCAGGCCTTGCACGATCAGTTGGCCATTGTGGATCCGGTTTCCGCCGCGCGAATTCATCCCAATGACCCCCAGCGTCTGACGCGAGCGTTGGAAGTCTGGCGGGTCAGTGGCCAGACCATGACTGAACACAGGCTGAAACAAACTGCGCAAAGTGCTGAAGCAGGCGCCTCGGGACACTCACAATTGCCCTATACTGTGGCGAATCTGGCCATCGCTCCGACGGATCGCCAGGTGCTGCATGAACGAATTGCACAAAGATTCACAATTATGTTGGAACAGGGGTTTGTGGAGGAGGTCGTAGCACTGCGTTCAAGAGGTGACCTGCATCCAGGGCTGCCTTCGATACGTGCTGTAGGCTACCGCCAAGTCTGGGATCATCTGGATGGCAAGCTGACGTCAGCCGAAATGCAGGAGCGCGGCATCATTGCCACGCGCCAATTGGCGAAGCGTCAGTTCACCTGGTTGCGCAGTTGGAGCGATTTGCACTGGCTGGACAGCCTGGACAGCGACAATCTGTCACGCGCCTTGAAATACTTGGGAACGGTCTCCATATTGAGCTGAGTCCTTGCAATTGCCGTCTATCCTTGGGGGTGTGACGGCCATGAGCTATCTATTTTCCGATTTTTATTATTGATCCTTAAAGGAGTGCGGCACATGTCAAAAGGGCATTCGCTACAAGACCCTTACTTGAATACTTTACGTAAAGAGAAAGTTGGGGTTTCCATCTATCTGGTCAACGGTATCAAGCTGCAAGGTACGATCGAGTCGTTCGACCAGTTCGTGATCCTGCTGAAAAACACCGTAAGCCAAATGGTTTACAAGCACGCTATCTCGACCGTAGTGCCGGTTCGTCCAATTCGTCTGCCTAGCGCAACCGAAGAACAGGGTGACGCCGAGCCTGCACCAGGTAACGCCTGATAGGAGTCTCCTTTGTTCTTTGAGCGCCACGGTGGTGGTGAGCGAGTAATCCTCGTTCACTTGGATGGACAGGACCCTGAGGCGCGCGAAGATCCGCAGGAGTTTCAGGAGTTGGCAAATTCGGCCGGCGCCGAGACCGTCGCGTTTTTTAACGTGCCGCGTCATCGGCCAACCGCCAAATTCCTGATCGGCAGCGGCAAGGTCGAGGAACTGCGCGACCTGGTCCACGCCGAAAAGGCCGATCTGGTGATTTTCAATCACATCCTCACGCCCAGTCAGGAACGTAACCTCGAACGAGTTTTCGAGTGTCGCGTGATCGACCGCACGGGTCTGATTCTCGATATTTTCGCTCAACGCGCCCGTACCCATGAAGGCAAGCTCCAGGTAGAACTGGCCCAGCTTGACCACATGAGCACCCGGCTGGTGCGTGGCTGGACTCACCTTGAGCGCCAGGGTGGCGGCATCGGCATGCGCGGCCCGGGTGAAACCCAGCTGGAAACCGACCGGCGTCTGCTGCGGGTGCGCCTGCGACAGATCAAGGGCCGCCTGGAGAAGGTGCGCAGCCAGCGCGAACAATCGCGACGTGGCCGTATGCGTGCGGATATCCCGACCGTTTCCCTGGTGGGCTATACCAACGCCGGCAAATCCACACTCTTCAACAACGTGACGAAATCGGACGTGTACGCGGCCGACCAACTGTTCGCGACCCTCGACCCGACCTTGCGCCGTCTGGAACTGGACGACCTGGGGCCGATTGTCCTGGCCGATACCGTGGGTTTCATTCGTCACTTGCCCCACAAGCTGGTCGAGGCATTTCGGTCTACGCTCGAAGAGTCGAGCAATTCCGACCTGCTGTTGCACGTGATCGATGCGGCCGAACCGGATCGCATGTTGCAGATTGAACAGGTCATGGTGGTGCTGGGCGAGATTGGTGCCCAGGACTTGCCGATCCTCGAGGTCTATAACAAACTCGATTTGCTTGAAGGCGTTGAGCCACAAATCCAGCGCGACGAAAACGGCAAGCCCCAGCGGGTCTGGCTGTCGGCGCGTGATGGCAGTGGCCTGGAATTGCTTGAACAAGCCATTGCCGAGCTGTTGGGCAGCGATTTGTTCGTCGGCACCTTGCGCTTGCCGCAGCGTTTTGCTCGACTGCGTGCACAGTTTTTCGAGCTGGGCGCGGTACAGAAAGAAGAACACGACGAAGAAGGTGTCAGCTTGCTGGCCGTTCGATTGCCGCGCTCGGAGCTGAATCGGCTGGTCAGCCGTGAAGGCGTTGTGCCGACAGAGTTCATCGAACAACACACTTTGCAATAAAAGCCTGAGAAAGCGGTTGTGCCGCTGTGACAGGCATTCTGTAGCATTGGTCGGCGCGCCGTGGGTGCGTCTTTGCTTTATCAGATGGAGAGCGCTATGGCTTGGAATGAGCCGGGTGGCAACTCGAATAATCAGGATCCTTGGGGTGGTAAACGCCGCAATAATGGCGACCGCAAGGGGCCACCAGATCTCGACGAGGCCTTCCGAAAGCTGCAGGAAAGCCTGAATGGGTTGTTCGGTGGTGGAAAAAAACGTGGTGGTGACGAAGGCGGTCGTACGAGCAAGGGCGGTGGTTACGGCCTGCTCGGCATCGGCCTCGTCGTGCTGGCGGCCGTCTGGCTGTACAGCGCCGTCTATGTGGTGGACGAGCAGGAGCAAGCCGTGGTGCTGCGCTTCGGCAAGTACTACGAGACTGTCGGCCCTGGCCTGAACATCTACTTCCCGCCGATCGACAAGAAGTACATGGAAAACGTCACGCGTGAGCGTGCCTACACCAAGCAGGGCCAGATGCTGACCGAAGACGAGAACATCGTCGAAGTGCCGCTGACCGTGCAGTACAAGATCAGCAACCTGCAGGACTTCGTGCTGAACGTCGACCAGCCGGAGATCAGCCTGCAACATGCGACCGAAAGCGCCCTGCGCCACGTGGTGGGTTCCACCGCAATGGACCAGGTGCTGACTGAAGGCCGTGAATTGATGGCCAGCGAAATCAAGGAGCGCCTGCAACGGTTCCTCGACACGTACCGCACCGGTATCACCGTGACCCAGGTCAACGTACAGAGCGCAGCGGCACCGCGTGAAGTGCAGGAAGCCTTCGATGACGTGATCCGTGCCCGTGAAGACGAGCAGCGTTCGCGCAACCAGGCTGAAACCTACGCCAACGGCGTGGTGCCGGAAGCCCGTGGCCAGGCCCAGCGCATCCTTGAGGATGCCAACGGTTACCGCGACGAAGTGGTCTCCCGCGCCAAGGGTGAGGCAGATCGTTTCACCAAGCTGGTGGCCGAGTACCGCAAGGCTCCGGAAGTCACCCGTGAGCGTCTGTACCTGGACACCATGCAGGAAGTCTTCAGCAACACCAGCAAGGTTCTCGTGACCGGCAGCAAGGGCGGGCAGAACAATCTGCTGTACCTGCCGCTGGACAAGATGATCGAAGGTGGTCGTAGCAGCACCAGCGCACCGGCTACCGGTTCCAATGCTGCTGCCAACGAAGCGAGCGCCCGTGCGGCCGCTGACCTGCTGCAACAGCAAACACGTACCAGGGAGAGTCGTTGATGAGCAATAAATCGCTGACCGCCCTGATTGTGGGCGTCGTCGTGGTCATCGCTGCCTGGAACTGCTTCTATATCGTGTCTCAGACCGAGCGCGCGGTGTTGCTGCAATTCGGTCGCGTGGTCCAGGCGGATGTCCAGCCGGGCCTGCATGTGAAAGTCCCCTACGTCAACCAGGTGCGCAAGTTCGACGGCCGCCTGATGACCCTGGATGCACCGACACAACGCTTCCTGACCCTGGAAAAGAAAGCTGTGATGGTTGACGCCTACGCCAAGTGGCGCGTCAAGGATGCCGAGCGCTTCTACACCGCGACCTCCGGCCTCAAGCAGATTGCCGACGAGCGTTTGTCGCGCCGTCTGGAATCGGGCCTGCGTGACCAGTTTGGTAAGCGCACCCTGCACGAGGTGGTATCCGGTGAGCGTGACGCGCTGATGGCGGACATCACGCGTTCGTTGAATGCGATGGCGGAAAAAGAGCTGGGCATCGAGGTGATCGATGTTCGGGTCAAGGCCATCGACCTTCCGAAGGAAGTGAACCGCAGCGTGTTCGAGCGTATGAGCACCGAGCGTGAGCGCGAGGCTCGTGAGCACCGCGCCAAGGGTAACGAACTGGCAGAAGGGATCCGCGCGGATGCCGACCGTCAGCGTCGCGTACTGTTGGCTGAAGCCTATCGCGAGTCTGAAGAGGCCCGTGGTGATGGTGATGCTCAAGCCGCTTCGATCTACGCCAAGGCCTATGGTCAGGACCAGGAGTTCTACGCGTTCTACCGTAGCCTGCGCGCCTACCGTGAAAGCTTTGCGAACAAAACCGACGTCATGGTGCTGGACCCAAGTAGCGATTTCTTCCGCTACCTGGAAAAGTCCAAGTAACCCGCATGTAGTCTGAGAATCGCTCCGTCGGGCGGCTAAAATGCCGGGCGGGGTGATCCTTTCAGAAAACGGGTGTATGATGCGGCAGCCGGGAAATTCCCGGCTTTTTTGCGTCTGCATGTTTGATTGTGGTTTTGCTCCGCAGGCGCCACAGGTTTTTCGAGGAAAGTGCCCGACGAGGCCGATTGTTGGTCGTTCGTCACGTCGCTCTTGCGCGTGGTTTATGCAGGGGCCGGGTATTTTCTGCTTCACTCAAGGCTCGCCCGAGGGCTGGCCGCCCGGATCATAGGGGAATGGCGTAATGGCAACGGTAGACCGCTGGCTGCTGCCAGATGGCATCGAAGAAGTACTGCCACCAGAAGCTGCGCGCATTGAAATCGCGCGCCGCCAGGTGTTGGATCTGTTCCAGAGCTGGGGTTACGAGTTTGTCGTGACTCCGCATATCGAGTACCTGGAATCCCTGCTGACCGGCGCGGGCCAGGACCTGGATCTGCGCACCTTCAAGGTCATCGACCCGCAATCGGGCCGGCAAATGGGCTTTCGTGCCGACATCACGCCGCAAGTCGCGCGCATTGATGCGCACACCCTGCGTCGCGAAGGGCCAAGCCGCCTGTGCTACGCCGGCAGCGTGCTGCATGCTCAGCCGCGTGCCTTGTCGTCTTCCCGTAGCCCGATCCAGTTGGGCGCCGAGTTGTACGGCGATGCGAGCCCGAGCAGCGACGTGGAAGTCATCAGCCTGATGCTGGCCATGCTGCAATTGGCCGATGTGCCGGATGTGCACATGGACCTTGGGCATGTCGGTATCTACCGCGGCCTGGCCCGTGCGGCCGGCTTGTCGGGTGAAGTGGAACAACAGTTGTTCGATGCCTTGCAGCGCAAGGCCATCGATGAAGTGATTGCCCTGACGGCGAGCGTGCCTGCCGACCTGGCCGGCATGCTGCGTGCGCTGGTGGATCTGTGTGGCGGCCGTGAAGTACTGACCGCCGCCCGTGATCGCCTGGCGAATGCGCCGGCTGATGTATTGGCGGCCCTGGACGATGTGCTGGCGATTGCCGAGCAGTTGTCTGCGCGCTTCCCGCAGTTGCCGCTGTATTTTGATTTGGGTGAGTTGCGCGGCTACCACTACCACACCGGTGTGGTGTTCGCGGTGTTTGTCCCGGGTGTTGGCCAGGCCATCGCCCAGGGCGGTCGTTACGACGATATCGGCGCCGACTTCGGTCGCGCTCGTCCGGCGACCGGTTTTTCCACCGATTTGAAGACCCTGGTGACCCTGGGGCGTGCTGAGGTCGAACTGCCGTCTGGCGGTATCTGGATGCCCGACAGTACGGACGCAGCACTCTGGCAGCAGGTTTGCCAGTTGCGCAGTGAGGGTCAGCGTGTGGTCCAGGCCTTGCCTGGGCAGCCATTGGCCGCCGCCCGTGAAGCGGACTGCGACCGGCAATTGATTCAGCAGAACGGGCTTTGGCAAGTTTCGCCACTGGCTTCTTGAGTTTTCCTGCCGGCCACTGCCGGCACCAAGTTTGCGCGAATGAGGACAAGTGTTATGGGTAAGAATGTCGTAGTCCTGGGCACCCAATGGGGTGATGAGGGCAAAGGCAAGATCGTTGATCTGCTGACCGAACATGCTGCCGCCGTAGTGCGCTACCAAGGTGGCCACAACGCTGGCCACACCCTGGTCATCGATGGCGAAAAAACCGTCTTGCACCTGATCCCGTCGGGTGTACTGCGCGAAGGCGTGCAGTGCCTGATCGGCAACGGCGTGGTGGTTGCACCTGACGCCCTGCTGCGCGAGATCACCAAGCTGGAAGAGAAAGGCGTGCCAGTGCGCGAGCGCCTGCGTATCAGCCCTTCCTGCCCGCTGATCCTGTCCTTCCACGTTGCGCTGGACCAGGCCCGTGAAAAGGCCCGTGGCGAGCTGAAGATCGGCACGACCGGTCGCGGCATCGGCCCGGCCTACGAAGACAAGGTTGCACGTCGTGGCCTGCGTGTGGGCGACCTGCTCAACATGCCGCGCTTTGAAGACAAGCTGCGTGAACTGGTGGATTACCACAACTTCATGCTGGTGGGTTACTACAAAGAGCCGGCCATCGAGTTTGAAAAGACCCTGGCCGAGTGCAAGGAATACGCCGAGCTGCTCAAGCCGCTGATGCTGGACGTGACTGCCGAGCTGCACGACCTGCGTCGCGCCGGCAAAGACATCATGTTCGAAGGCGCCCAGGGCTCGTTGCTGGACATCGACCACGGCACCTACCCGTACGTCACCAGTTCCAACACCACCGCTGGCGGCGTTGCGACGGGTTCGGGCGTTGGCCCGATGTTCCTGGACTACATCCTCGGCATCACCAAGGCATACACCACGCGTGTAGGTTCGGGTCCATTCCCGACTGAACTGTTCGACGACGTCGGCGCGCACCTGGCCAAACAAGGCCACGAGTTCGGCGCGACGACCGGCCGTGCCCGCCGTTGTGGCTGGTTCGACGCCGTTATCCTGCGTCGCGCTATCGATGTGAACAGCATCTCGGGCATCTGCCTGACCAAGCTGGACGTACTCGACGGCCTGGAAACCATCAACATCTGCATCGGCTACAAGGATGCGGAAGGCAAGGACGTTGCCCCGACTGACGCGGACAGCTACGTAGGCCTGCAGCCTGTGTACGAAGAAGTGCCAGGCTGGACCGAATCGACCGTGGGCGCCAAGACCCTGGAAGAACTGCCAGCCAACGCCCGCGCTTACATCAAGCGCGTTGAAGAGCTGATCGGTGCGCCAATCGACATTATTTCGACGGGCCCGGACCGCAACGAGACCATCGTTCTGCGTCACCCGTTCGCTTAATAAGCTGTTGATGTAAAAAGCAAAGGGCTCCTTCGGGAGCCCTTTGTCGTTTCCGCCTGGTAAACGGCACGACCCTTGCTATGGTTCTTTCTTTCGCGGTGCTATCAAATTAATGGCACCCGTGGTGGAGGGATTCCCAGTGTCTGCCGTTCTCTCATTGTTACAAAGCCGGCTGTTGCGGCCGGTGTTCGTTACCCTAGGTATCGCTCTTTTGGTGCAGGTACTGGTGGCCGTCGCCCTGACGCGAAGCACCGTCACTGCATTGGAAGCTGATTTGGGCAATCGCCTGGGCGTCGACAGCCAGAAACTGTCCGGCGAGTTGGCGCAAGCCGGCAAGGAAGTGACATCCAGCCTGGACAGTCTGTCTTCCAGCACGCGCCAGCGTCTGACGGCGGGGCTTTCCACGCGCCTGCAGGAAGAGCAGAAGCAACTGCGTGCGACCCTGGAAAAAGACCTGCAGGACTCTGCCAATGACATGGCGCAACTGCTCGCTTCGGTGGCGCCGCGCGCCATGTGGGACAGCGACGTGCCGACGCTGTCGGAATTCGCCCGCAGAGCCCAGCGCAATCCCAACGTGTTGTTTGTGGTGTATGACGACGCGGCTGGCGAGCACCTGACCCGTTACCTTAATCGTGAAAACCCGATCAACCAGGCGCTGCTGGAAAAGGGCAAGGGCGAACGTGCCCTGGATAAAGTGCTGGATGCGGCGAAGAATGATCCCTCGGTGTTCTACGTCGAAGCGTCCATCAGCCCCAATGGCGTAGAGATCGGTAAGGTCCGCATGGGGGTTTCGACTGCCTCGGTCGAGGCTGACCTGGCCGCGCTGGACAAGCGTTTTGCTGCACTGATTGCCAGCGGTGACCAGTTGGTGGGCGACAGCCTCAAGGGTGCCGCGGCTGACAGCGCGGCGGCCATGGGCGCGCGTTTGCAGTCGGCGCAAGCCACCGCCACCCAGATGACCGCCAATACCACCAGCGCCGTGCAAGAGGCGGCGGGCACGTTGCGCTGGCGCATCGGCATGGGCCTGGCGGTGGTAGGTTTTGGTGTATTGCTGTTGATTGCTGTAGTGCTCGGCCGTCGGGTGGTCAATCGCCTGAAGCTGCTGATTGCAGCCATGGACGATCTGGCGGCAGGCGAGGGCGACCTGACCAAGCGTGTGCAGATCAACAGCCGGGACGAAATCGGCGACATGGCCTCGGCGGTCAATCGCTTTGTGGATAAGTTGCAGCCGATCGTGCGTGAAGCCGGTGATGTGGCCCAGCGTACCGGTGTGGAAATCGGCGCGATGACCCTGCGCAATGCGGGTGCCGATGCGGCCGCCGGCTTGCAGCGTGATGAGGTTGCCGAAAGCCTGCGGGCGCTGTCGCAAATGGCGGATGAGGCCCAGGCGGAAAGCCATGCGATGCAGGCGGCCTTGCAGCAGGTGGTGGATATTCGCCAGGCGACTGATGAAAATTCCCGCACTTCAGCCGAAGTCGGCAGCTTGATCGAGGCGTTGGCGGGGCAGGTGCAGGCCGGTTCCAAGGTGATCGAGCGGCTGGCGCAGCAGAGCGAGCAGATCGAGGTGGTGTTAACGGTGATCCACGGGATTGCCGAGCAAACCAACCTGCTGGCGCTCAACGCGGCTATTGAGGCGGCGCGAGCCGGTGAGACCGGGCGCGGCTTTGCGGTCGTGGCGGACGAGGTTCGCGCCCTGGCCAGTAAAACCCAGAGTTCTACCGGCGACATCCAGGCCCACATCGTGGCCTTGCAGCAAGGCGCCCGTGAGGCTGTGGAAACCATCGGCAAGGCCGGGCGCCAGGCCAGCGAAGGTTTGCTGGTATTACGCGACAGCGTGCGCCTGCAGCAGTCGGTGCAGGCCTCGGTGGAGCAGGTGCATGCAGCGATTGGCCTGGCGACGCGGGCGGCTGAGCATCAGGCGCAGGGTGCGCATGCGGTGCGTGGGCGGGTGGAAATCATCCATGCCCAGGCAGAGCGGGCCGCTCAGGCGGTGGTAGAGACCACCGCCAGTGGCAAGGTGCTGGATGGGCTGGCGGCGCAGTTGAAGGCGAGCCTGGGGCAGTTCCGGGCTTGATGTCGCCTGGTGCGGCCCTTTCGCGAGCAAGCCCGCTCCCACATTCGACCGAGTTCCACTTCTGGAATGCGAGCAAATGTGGGAGCGGGCTTGCTCGCGAAAGCTATTTCAGCGGCTCAGGTACATCCGCGTCGTAAGCAGATACACCGGCAGTCCCGACACCAAAATCAACAATGCCGCATAGGGCGCCGCTGCCGCGAATTCCACATTCGAGGTGTGCGCCCACACGGCAGTTGCCAAGGTGTTCAGCCCGGTAGGGCTAAGCAGCAACGTCGCCGTCAATTCCTTCATTGCATCCAGGAATACCAGCGCAAACGCCGCCCCCAATGCCGGGAAAATAATCGGCAGCGTCACCCGGCAAAACGCACTGAACGACGACGCGCCCAGCGTTCTCGCCGCCTCTTCCAGCTGGGGTGCTGCCTTGTTCAGCGCCGTGCGGATCGGCGCCTGGGCCAGGGGCAAAAACAGCAGCGCATAAGCGATCAGCAGCAATGCCGACGTTTGATACAGCGCCGGCACGTAATGCAGGGCGAAATACACCAGTGTCAGCGCAATCACCAGGCCGGGCAGGGCGTGCAGCAGGTACGGCAGGCGCTCGGCCCACAGTGCGAGCTGGCCCTTGTAGCGCACCACCAGCAAGCCCACCGGCACGGCAAACAACAGGCAAAGCGCGGCGCCGCCCAGGGATAGCGCCAACGAAGAAAGCAGCGCCTCGCTGATCTCGGCTATCGGAAATGCCGCCGAACTGCCCACTGCCAGCCAATAACCGAGCATGCCCAGTGGAATGCCGCTGCCGATGATCGCCAGGAGCAGGCAATACAGCTGCCCCAGCGCCGCCCATTTGCCGAGTCGAACCTGTTCGGCATGCCGCGCCGCGCCCTGGCCGGTACGCACGTGTCGGCCCTTGCCGCGCACCCGCAGCTCCAGCCAGAGCAGCGTCAGGCACATCACCAGCAGCACCGCCGAGAGCATCGCCGCATTGGCGTTGCTGAACTCCAGCTCGAATTGCTGGTAGATCGCGGTGGTAAACGTCTGCAAGCCGATGATCGACAGCGCGCCGAACTCCACCAGCATATGCAGGGCAATCAACAGTGCCCCGGCCAGCAGCGACGGCCACAGCAGCGGCAAGGTGATGCGAAAGAATACGCCCCAGCGATTCAGTCCGAGGGTGCGGGCCGATTCTTCCAGGGATGGATCAAGATTGCGCAGGGTTGCCGCCACCGGCAGAAACACCAGCGGGTATTTGGACAGGGTCATCACCAGGATCGCTCCGCCCAACCCTTCAAAGTTGGCGCTTAACGAAACCCAGGTAAAGCTGCTGACAAACGCCGGCACCGCGAACGGCAGGCACAGGATCACTCCCCAGATCCGCCGCCCCGGCAGGTTGCTGCGTTCCAGCAGCCAGGCCAGGGACAAGCCGATCACGCCGCAGGCCACGGTGACGCCGACCATCAGCGCCAGGGTGTTGCGCAGCAACCCGAATACATAGGGCCGCCACAGCAAATGCACCGCTTCGGCCCATCCTGCCTGCCAGGCCTTGAGGCCGACATACGCCAGCGGCAACAGGCTCAGGCCTACCAGCAGCAGGACTGGTAGCAGCAACCAGATCGAAGGGCGTTTGCGTCTCGGCGTAAAACCCCCGCGCAAGGCGGGGGCGGGGAGCGATGGGTTCATCAGTTCAAGCCAACGTCACGTTCCAGTTCCAGGGCTTCTTCGGCGTTGCCCAGGTCGGCAGGGGTGACTTTCGGCGGTTGCAGCTCGCTGAAAGGCTTGAGGCCGCGGTTGGATTCCATGCCCTTGCGCAGCGGGTATTCGGCGGAAGTGTTGGTGATCACCCGCTGGCCTTCTTCGCTGGCCATGAATGCCAGCAGTTGCTGGGCTTCCTTTGGATGCTTGCTGGATTTCAGTGCAGCCGCGGCAGACACGGTGATCAGGCCACCGGCATCGCCGTTGGTGAAGTAGTGCAGTTGCGAATCCAGGTTGGTTTTTTCTTTCTTCAGGGCGAACCAGTAGTAGTTGTTCACCAGCACGGTGGCGACTTCGCCATTTTCCACGGCCTTGAGCGCAACCATGTTGTTGCTGTAGACCTTGCCGAAGGCGCGCAGGCCGGTCAGCCACTCTTCAGCCGCTTCGCGACCGTGCAGCTTGATGATCGCTACGGCTTGTTCCTGGAACGCGCCGCTGGTGGGCACGAAACCGACCTTGCCTTGCCACTCGGGCCCGGCGAAATCCAGTACCGACTTGGGCAGGTCTTTCTCGGCGATCAGCTTCGGGTTGAAGGCCACGACGCGGGTGCGTGCGGTCACGCCCATCCAGGCGCCGTTGGCGGCCACGTATTCCTTCGGCAGGACGTCGAGGGTGCTGGCGTCGATGGTTGCCAGCAGGCCTTGCTCGCCGAGTTTATTCAGCGGCGGCGATTCTTCGGTGTAGATCACGTCGGCAGGGGAGCGGTCACCTTCTTCGACGACCTGGCTGGCCAGCTGGTTGCTGCTGCCCTTGCGCACATTGACGTGGATGCCGGTCTTGGCTTCGAAGGCCTTGGCAAGTTCATCGCCGACCTCCTTGTGTTGGCCGTTGTACAAGGTCAGTGCAACCTTGTCGGCAGAATAGGCAGCGGGCGAGAGCAGGGTCAGGCCGAGCAGAGTGATGGTCAGGCCACGCAGAAGGGATGTCTTGAGACGGGTATCGCGGATCATCATCCGGGGTTTTCCTCACTTGAGTGCAACAAATCCTTACAAGGATAAACGATAAAACTTCTCAAGTGCGGACGAGGGGGGAAATCACCGGTCAGGTTTTCAAACCCCGGAAACGAAAAAACCCGCTTTCGCGGGTTTGATCTGAATTTGGTGCCCAGGAGAAGACTCGAACTTCCACGACCTTGCGATCACCAGCACCTGAAGCTGGCGTGTCTACCAATTTCACCACCTGGGCATTATCAACGCTTGCGCTGTTGATGGAGCGAACTATACGGAGGGCTTTTTGATCTGTAAACCCCTGATTCAAAAATATAAATCAAGATTCTTGTTAAAAATCAAAGGCCTGAAACGCAAAAACCCGCTTTCGCGGGTTTTTGGAGACTCAAGGCATAACCTTGAGTTTGAAATTGGTGCCCAGGAGAAGACTCGAACTTCCACGACCTTGCGATCACCAGCACCTGAAGCTGGCGTGTCTACCAATTTCACCACCTGGGCAGCATCAACAACGTTGCCGTCGTCGATGGCGCGCACTATACGGAGGCTATTTTGAGCTGTAAAGCCCTGCCATGAAAAAAGTCTGGAATATTTCGCCGACGGTCGCGCAAGGTGCATTCCAAGGGCTACAAAGTGCTTTTACGGGCTTGTTGACACCTGAAATTTCCCGTTTCAATACGCGTATGCCAAACTAACCCGCATATAGACAAGGTGAAAACTCTCTAATGGCCGATTGGCAGTCCCTCGATCCCGAGGCCGCTCGTGAAGCGGAAAAATATGAAAACCCTATTCCTAGCCGCGAACTGATCCTGGCGCACCTCGCCGATCGGGGTTCGCCTGCTAGCCGCGAGCAGCTGGTTGAAGAATTCGGTCTGACCACCGAAGACCAACTCGAGGCCCTGCGTCGTCGCCTGCGCGCCATGGAGCGCGATGCCCAGTTGATCTACACCCGCCGCGGCACCTACGCGCCGGTGGACAAGCTCGACCTGATCCTCGGCCGCATCGCCGGCCACCGTGACGGTTTCGGTTTCCTGATCCCGGACGATGGCAGCGACGACCTGTTCATGAGCCCTGCGCAAATGCGCCTGGTGTTCGATGGCGACCGTGCCCTGGCGCGCGTTTCCGGCCTTGACCGTCGCGGTCGCCGTGAAGGCGTGATCGTCGAAGTGGTGTCCCGTGCCCACGAGTCCATCGTCGGCCGTTACTTCGAAGAAGGCGGCATCGGCTTCGTGGTGCCGGATAACCCCAAGGTCCAGCAGGAAGTGCTGATCACTCCGGGGCGCAATGGCGCCGCCAAAGTGGGCCAGTTCGTCGAGGTGAAAATCACCCACTGGCCCACTGCGCGCTTCCAGCCACAGGGCGATATCGTTGAAGTGGTCGGCAACTACATGGCGCCGGGCATGGAGATCGATGTTGCGCTGCGCACCTACGATATCCCTCACGTCTGGCCTGAGGCTGTGCTCAAAGAAGCCGCCAAGCTCAAGCCGGAAGTCGAAGAAAAAGACAAAGAGAAGCGCATCGACCTGCGTCATCTGCCGTTCGTCACCATTGACGGCGAAGATGCCCGCGACTTCGACGATGCGGTCTACTGCGAAGCCAAGCCTGGCAAACTGCGCCTGTTCTCCGGCGGCTGGAAGTTGTTCGTCGCGATTGCCGACGTGTCCAGCTACGTGAAGATCGGTTCGGCCCTGGACAACGAAGCCCAGGTGCGCGGCAACTCGGTGTACTTCCCCGAGCGCGTCATCCCGATGCTGCCTGAGCAGTTGTCCAACGGCCTGTGCTCCCTGAACCCGAAAGTCGACCGTTTGGCCATGGTGTGCGAGATGACCATCTCGAAAACCGGCGAAATGACCGACTACCAGTTCTACGAAGCGGTGATTCACTCCCAGGCGCGCCTGACCTACAACAAGGTCAGCACCATCCTGGAACAGCCGAAAACCAGCGAAGCCAAGGCCCTGCGCGGTGAGTACGGGCATGTCGTGCCGCACCTCAAGCAGCTCTATGCGCTGTACAAAGTGCTGTTGGGCGCTCGTCACGTGCGTGGCGCGATCGACTTTGAAACTCAGGAAACCCGGATTGTCTTCGGTTCCGAGCGCAAGATCGCCGCAATCACCCCGACCACGCGCAACGATGCTCACAAGCTGATCGAGGAGTGCATGCTGGCGGCCAACGTGGCCACCGCAGAATTCCTCAAAAAGCACGAGATTCCTGCGTTGTACCGGGTGCACGACGGCCCGCCGCCGGAGCGTCTGGAGAAGCTGCGCGCGTTCCTCGGTGAGCTCGGCCTGTCCCTGCACAAAGGCAAGGACGGCCCGACGCCGAAGGACTACCAGGCTCTGCTTGCGAGCATCAAGGACCGTCCGGATTACCACGTGATCCAGACCGTCATGCTGCGCTCCCTGAGCCAGGCGGTGTACAGCGCTGATAACCAGGGCCACTTCGGCCTGAATTACGAGGCGTACACCCACTTCACCTCGCCGATTCGCCGTTACCCGGACTTGCTCACGCACCGGGCGATCCGCAGCGTGATCCATTCCAAGCAGAACACCCCGCACGTCAAGCGCGCCGGTGCCATGACCATTCCGAAGGCACGGATCTATCCGTACGACGAAGCGGCCCTGGAACAGCTGGGCGAGCAGTGCTCCATGAGCGAGCGCCGTGCCGACGAAGCGACCCGCGACGTAGTGAACTGGCTCAAGTGCGAGTTCATGAAAGACCGCGTGGGCGAGTCGTTCCCGGGTGTGATCACCGCCGTGACCGGTTTTGGCCTGTTCGTCGAATTGACCGACATCTACGTCGAGGGTCTGGTACACGTCACCGCTTTGCCGGGTGACTACTACCACTTCGACCCTGTGCATCACCGCCTGGCGGGCGAGCGTACCGGTCGCAGCTTCCGTCTGGGCGATACCGTGGAAGTGCAGGTCATGCGCGTCGACCTCGACGAGCGCAAGATCGATTTCGGTATGCCTGACAAGCCGGCTGAACCGACTGGCCGTAAAAAACGTGGCAGCGAAACTGCAGCCCCGGCCAGCAAAGGCAAAGGTGCTCCTGCGAAAGCAGCGGTCGCCGAGCCTGCGCCAGCCAAGCCTGCGCGTCGTTCGTCTGCCAAGGACAAGGCCCCCGAAGCCTACCGCCCTAGCGATGCCGCGGCGAAAAACGCGGAGCTGCGCAAGAGCCGCGAGTTGAAGCAGCAGTTGCTCAACGAAGCCAAAAGCGGTGGTAAAGCGGCGTCTGGGGGAAAGTCCCGCGAGGCGGAAAAGCCGTCGAGCAAGCCGAGTAAACACCGTAAAGGCCCGCCAAAAGCGGGTTCGGCCCCCGCGAAAAGCGGCGGGTCGCGCAAACCTAAGGCCAAGTCATGAGTCTGGAAAAAATCTACGGCGTACACGCCGTAGAAGCATTGCTGCGTCACCACCCGAAACGCGTCAAGCAGGTGTGGTTGGCAGAAGGCCGCAGTGAGCCGCGTGTTCAAGCGCTGGTCGAACTGGCCAATCAGAACAAAGTTGCCATCGGCCAGGCCGAGCGGCGCGAGATGGACGTCTGGGTCGAAGGCGTTCACCAGGGCGTGGTAGCCGACGTCAGTCCAAGCCAGGTCTGGGGCGAAGCGATGCTCGACGAGCTGCTCGACCGCACCGAAGGCGCACCGCTGTTGCTGGTGCTCGACGGCGTGACCGATCCGCACAACCTCGGCGCCTGCCTGCGTTCGGCGGATGCTGCCGGTGCGTTGGCGGTGATCGTGCCTAAAGACAAGTCGGCAACCTTGACGCCTGTAGTGCGTAAAGTCGCCTGCGGTGCGGCGGAAGTGATTCCGTTGGTGGCCGTGACCAACCTGGCGCGTACCCTGGAGAAACTCCAGCAGCGCGGCCTGTGGGTTGTGGGTACGGCGGGGGAGGCTGAGGTCAGCATTTATGACCAGGACCTCACCGGCCCGACCATCCTGATCATGGGGGCCGAAGGCAAGGGCATGCGCCGCCTGACCCGCGAGCATTGCGATTACCTGGTGCACCTGCCGATGGCCGGTAGCGTCAGCAGCCTCAACGTTTCAGTCGCAACGGGCGTCTGCCTGTTCGAAGCCCAGCGCCAGCGTGGCGCCAAGGCTAAAGCCAAGAAATAACCAAGTCTGGCGCAGGTCAAAATGTGGGAGGGGGCTTGCTCCCGAATACGGTGTATCAGTCAGTGCATTTGGTGACTGGCACATCGCTTTCGGGAGCAAGCCCCCTCCCACATTTGTTTTTGTGGTGTATGGGGGCTGTTCAAATAATCACCAATCACCTTGCACCCTTTCTCCCCCTTCTCTACAATTGCGCCCCTTGCCTTCATGGCAGGCACGCATGTGCCTCCCTTCGGCAAGATCCATAAGTGTCATTCACTCCTTGTCTGACCGTTTTTGAGCGGCAGGCTACAACCCGTAAGGAGCATTCATGCGTCATTACGAAATCATCTTTTTGGTCCACCCGGATCAAAGCGAGCAAGTCGGCGGCATGGTAGAGCGTTACACCAAGCTGATCGAAGAAGACGGCGGCAAAATCCACCGTCTGGAAGATTGGGGCCGTCGTCAACTGGCCTACGCAATCAACAATGTTCACAAGGCTCACTACGTGATGCTGAACGTTGAGTGCACTGGCAAGGCCCTGGCCGAGCTGGAAGACAACTTCCGCTACAACGATGCAGTGATCCGTAACCTGGTCATCCGTCGCGAAGAAGCCGTTACCGGCCAATCCGAGATGCTCAAGGCTGAAGAAAACCGCAGTGAGCGCCGTGAGCGTCGCGACCGTCCTGAGCACGAAGGCGCTGAAAGCGCTGATAGTGATGACAGCGACAACAGCGATAACGCTGACGAGTAATCCACGGACCTTTTAAGGAGCCTATCAAATGGCACGTTTCTTCCGTCGTCGTAAATTCTGCCGCTTCACCGCTGAAGACGTGAAGGAGATCGATTACAAAGATCTCAACACTCTGAAAGCCTACGTATCCGAGACCGGCAAAATTGTTCCAAGCCGCATCACCGGTACCAAAGCTCGTTATCAGCGTCAGCTGGCCACCGCTATCAAGCGCGCCCGCTTCCTGGCCCTGCTGGCCTACACCGACAGCCACGGCCGCTGAGACCGGGCAGTCGACAAGTAGTAAGGGATTGAATGCATGCGCGCCTTAGCTGAGTTCATCATGCGCGGTCGTGTGCAGGCCACTCTGGTAGTGGCTGGATGTGCAGCATTGCCGTTGTTGTATTGGTTGGGTGCTGCCGCGGGTTGCCTTGTGCTTCTGCGGCGCGGTTTGAAGGACGCCCTTGGCGTTCTTGCCCTGGGAATACTGCCGGCCTTGGTCTGGTGGTTGAAATTCGATGATCCACGGGTACTTCTGGTACTGCTCGGTTCATCGACCCTTGCGTTGGTTTTGCGCGCAAGTGAGTCCTGGGTCCGTACGCTGCTGGTCAGCGTGGCATTGGGGTTGGTGTATTCACTGGCGCTTGGCGCGGCTTTCCGCCCGCAAATCGAGGCGCTGGCGCAGGAGATCATAAAGATCCTGCCGCTGGCCCTCGGGGATCTCTACCAGCAGTTATCGGTAGAGGAGCGAGCGCGCTTTGCGTCAGTGGTTGCACCGATGCTTACCGGCCTGATAGCGGCACTGTTGCAGATTGTCAGCTTGCTGAGCCTGATTCTTGGGCGTTACTGGCAGGCGTTGTTGTATAACCCGGGTGGTTTTGGTCGCGAGTTTCGCAGTATCAGAATCCCCGCTGGACCGGCGATGTTGCTGCTGGCGTTCATGGTGGTCGGGCCGACTTTTGGCCTGGCGCTGTTGGTGCCGTTGTGCAGCGTACCGCTGGTATTCGCCGGCCTGTCCCTGATTCATGGGCTGGTGGCGCAAAAGCGACTGGGCAGATTCTGGCTGGTGGGGTTGTACGTGACGCTGTTGCTGTTCATGCAGCTGATCTATCCGTTACTCGTGGTCTTGGCCATTGTCGACGGCCTGATTGATTTTCGCGGTCGTCTGGCGCCGAAAGACGCCGATAACGCGAACGGTGAAGGTTAAAAGTTAGAGGATTTTCACATGCAACTGATCCTTCTGGAAAAAGTCGCCAACCTGGGCAACCTGGGCGACAAAGTGAACGTTAAGGCCGGCTACGGTCGTAACTACCTGCTGCCATACGGCAAAGCCACCGCTGCAACCGCTGCCAACCTGGCTGCGTTTGAAGAGCGTCGTGCCGAGCTGGAAAAAGCAGCAGCAGACAAAAAAGCTTCGGCCGAAACTCGCGCTGCCCAACTGGCTGAGCTGGAAGTGACTATCACTGCCACCGCCGGTGACGAAGGCAAGCTGTTCGGTTCGATCGGCACCCACGACATCGCTGATGCACTGACCGCCTCCGGCGTTGAAGTGCAGAAGAGCGAAGTTCGTCTGCCGAACGGCACCATCCGCAACGTTGGCGAATTCGATGTAGCCGTGCACCTGCACGCTGAAGTCGAAGCAACCGTACGCGTTGTTGTGGTAGCAGCTTAAGCAACACCTAACTGACTGGCACCTCGCGTGCCAGGCAGTTAACATCGGGCACGATCCTGTTCACAGGTCGTGCCTTTTGTTTTTCTGTAGCTCCTGATTCTCCAACTATTCCAAGTGGCCATGAACGATATCTCCGCTCCTGAGCAATATGACCTGCAAACCGCTGCCCTGAAGGTGCCGCCGCATTCCATCGAGGCCGAACAGGCCGTGCTCGGTGGCTTGATGCTGGACAACAACGCCTGGGAACGCGTGCTGGATCAAGTCTCGGACGGCGATTTCTACCGTCATGACCACCGCCTGATCTTCCGCGCCATTGCCAAGCTGGCCGACCAGAACTCACCGATCGACGTGGTGACCCTGGCCGAGCAGTTGGACAAGGAAGGCCAGACGTCCCAAGTGGGCGGCCTGGGTTACCTGGGCGAGCTGGCGAAAAACACGCCATCGGTCGCCAACATCAAGGCGTATGCGCAGATCGTCCGTGCGCGGGCCACGTTGCGCCAGTTGATCGGCATCGCCACCGAGATCGCCGACAGCGCGTTCAACCCGGAAGGCCGCACTGCCGAAGAGATTCTCGACGAAGCCGAACGGCAGATCTTCCAGATCGCCGAGGCCCGGCCTAAAACCGGCGGCCCGGTCAGCGTCAACGACTTGCTGACCAAGGCCATCGACCGTATCGACACCTTGTTCAACACCGACAACGCCATCACCGGCCTGTCCACCGGCTACACCGACCTCGACGGCATGACGAGCGGCCTGCAGCCAGCCGACTTGATCATCGTCGCTGGCCGTCCGTCCATGGGTAAAACCACCTTCGCCATGAACCTGGTGGAAAACGCCGTGTTGCGCAGCGACAAGGCCGTACTGGTTTATTCCCTGGAGATGCCAGGCGAATCGCTGATCATGCGTATGTTGTCGTCCCTGGGCCGCATCGACCAGACCAAGGTGCGTGCCGGTCGCCTGGAAGACGACGATTGGCCGCGCCTGACCTCGGCGGTCAACCTGCTCAACGATCGCAAGCTGTTTATCGATGACACCGCGGGCATCAGCCCGTCGGAAATGCGCGCGCGTACCCGACGCCTGGTGCGTGAGCACGGCGACATCGCCCTGATCATGATCGACTACCTGCAGTTGATGCAGATCCCGGGCTCCAGCGGTGACAGCCGGACCAACGAGATTTCCGAGATTTCCCGCTCGTTGAAAGCCCTGGCCAAGGAATTCAACTGCCCGGTGGTTGCCCTGTCGCAGCTCAACCGATCTCTTGAGCAGCGTCCGAACAAACGCCCGATCAACTCCGACTTGCGGGAATCCGGAGCGATCGAGCAGGATGCTGACGTGATCATGTTCGTATACCGGGACGAGGTGTATCACCCGGAAACCGAGCATAAAGGCATCGCTGAAATCATTATCGGTAAACAGCGTAACGGGCCAATCGGCACCACGCGCCTGGCCTTCATCGGTAAATACACCCGCTTCGAAAACCTGGCGCCGGGCAGCTATAACTTCGAAGACGAGTAAAAGCGCTGCCCGCCAATTCCGACTGCAAAGGTCGGAATTGGTCAAATTTTGTGCTATATTCCGCGCCCGCGATTTTTCATCTCAACACCGGTCACCGTCATGCAAACAGCCAAGCCGTTATTTGACTATCCCAAGTACTGGGCCGAATGTTTCGGTCCTGCGCCATTCCTGCCGATGAGCAGGGAGGAGATGGATCAGCTTGGCTGGGATTCATGCGACATCATCATCGTCACCGGTGACGCGTACGTGGACCATCCGTCGTTCGGCATGGCAATCATCGGCCGGCTGCTGGAGTCCCAGGGCTTTCGCGTCGGGATCATTGCCCAGCCCAACTGGCAGTCCAAAGACGACTTCATGAAGCTCGGCGAGCCGAACCTGTTCTTCGGCGTCGCGGCCGGCAACATGGACTCGATGATCAACCGCTACACCGCCGACAAGAAAATCCGCTCCGATGACGCCTACACCCCAGGCGGCATGGCCGGCAAACGTCCGGACCGCGCGAGCCTGGTCTACAGCCAGCGCTGCAAGGAAGCCTACAAGCACGTGCCGATCGTGCTCGGCGGCATCGAAGCCTCCCTGCGCCGCATCGCCCACTACGACTACTGGCAGGACCGTGTACGCAACTCGATCCTGATCGACGCCTGCGCCGATATCCTGCTGTACGGCAACGCCGAGCGGGCCATCGTCGAAGTCGCCCAGCGCCTGTCGTGGGGCCACAAGATCGAAGACATCACCGACGTGCGCGGCACTGCGTTCATTCGCCGTGACACGCCCGAAGGCTGGTACGAGGTGGACTCCACCCGTATCGACCGTCCGGGCAAGATCGACAAGATCATCAACCCGTACGTGAACACCCAGGACACCCAGGCCTGCGCCATCGAGCAGGAAAAGGGCCCGGTGGAAGACCCGGAAGAGGCCAAGGTGGTACAGATCCTGGCCAGCCCACGCATGACCCGTGACAAGACCGTGATCCGTCTGCCGTCCGTGGAAAAAGTCCGTGGCGACTCGGTGCTGTATGCCCACGCCAACCGCGTGCTCCACCTGGAAACCAACCCGGGCAACGCCCGCGCGCTGGTACAGAAGCACGGCGAAGTGGATGTGTGGTTCAACCCGCCGCCCATTCCCATGACTACCGAAGAAATGGACTACGTGTTCGGCATGCCTTACGCCCGTGTTCCACACCCGGCGTACGGCAAGGAAAAGATCCCGGCCTACGACATGATCCGCTTCTCGGTGAACATCATGCGTGGCTGCTTCGGCGGCTGCACCTTCTGCTCGATCACCGAGCACGAAGGCCGGATCATCCAGAACCGTTCCGAAGAGTCGATCATTCGCGAAATCGAAGAGATCCGCGACAAGGTGCCAGGCTTCACCGGCGTCATTTCCGACCTCGGCGGCCCGACCGCGAACATGTACCGCATCGCCTGCAAGAGCCCGGAAATCGAATCCGCGTGCCGCAAGCCATCCTGCGTGTTCCCTGGCATCTGCCCGAACCTGAACACCGACCACTCGTCGTTGATCCAGCTGTACCGCAGCGCCCGTGCGTTGCCGGGTGTGAAGAAGATCCTGATCGCTTCCGGCCTGCGCTACGACCTCGCTGTCGAGTCGCCGGAGTACGTGAAGGAGCTGGTGACCCACCACGTCGGTGGTTACCTGAAGATCGCCCCGGAACACACCGAGGAAGGTCCGCTCAACCAGATGATGAAACCGGGCATCGGCAGCTATGACAAGTTCAAGCGCATGTTCGAGAAGTACACCAAGGAAGCGGGCAAGGAGCAGTACCTGATTCCTTACTTCATCGCCGCCCACCCGGGCACCACCGATGAAGACATGATGAACCTGGCCCTGTGGCTCAAGGGCAACGGCTTCCGCGCCGACCAGGTGCAGGCGTTCTACCCGTCGCCAATGGCCACCGCCACGGCGATGTACCACTCGGGCAAGAACCCGCTGCGCAAGGTCACCTACAAGAGCGACGCGGTGACCATCGTCAAGAGCGAAGAACAGCGCCGCCTGCACAAGGCCTTCCTGCGCTACCACGACCCGAAGGGCTGGCCGATGCTGCGTGAAGCATTGACTCGCATGGGCCGTGCAGACCTGATCGGGCCGGGCAAGGAGCAACTGATCCCGTTGCACCAACCGTCCACCGACAGCTACCAGAGCGCCCGTCGCAAAAACTCGACGCCGGCTGGCAGCCACAAGGTTGCGAAGGAAACCACCACCAGGATCCTCACCCAGCACACCGGCCTGCCGCCGCGTGGCAGTGATGGCAGCAACCCTTGGGACAAGCGCGAGCAAGCCAAGGCCGCGGCCATGGCGCGCAACAAGCAGGCCGCCAAGGAGCGCACCGACGCCGCCAAGGGCAAAGGCAAGAAGCCAGCCCGCAAGCCGGTCGTGCCGCGTTGATCGCCGCCTGAAACGCAAAACGCCAGCCTCGTGCTGGCGTTTTGCTTTCTAGCGGGTGGGTAGCCTGTTTGTTAAGGTGGCGCCCATTCGAGCGCCATCGCAGGCAAGCCAGCTCCCACATGTGACCGGGTTTCAGCATGAGAATGCGGTCGAATGTGGGAGCGGGCTTGCTCGCGAAAGCGCCAGTTCAGACACCACCCATTTCAAGGAAGAACACCCCCATGAGCAGCCCCCTGCTTGGCATCGGCATGGACTCCAACCGCTCCCAGTTCATGGCCCGCCAGCGCATCGAAAGCCAGATCAACCTGCCACGCCTGTTTGCCGCCATCGACGCCGACCCCGGCATCGTGGGGGCGGGTGTGGTGTATATCGATGCCGACTTCAACGTCGTCACCCTGCGCGAATTCCAACCCATCTGCAGCATTGCGCCCAAACGCGTGATCCTGCGGGAAGCGCAGCGGTACATAGCGCCGGCGCAGTTCGCCCAGCAGGTGCAAGACAATCCCCGTGAATCGCGGCTGGTGGGTGAAGCGATCAACACCACGCTGTCGTGTGCCGGTGCAGTCATCGGCTGGGTAGTGGTGCTCAGCGGCTCTGTCGCGATACCGTTTTCGGCGGGTGCCAGTACGGTGGTCGCAGCCCTCGGCTACACCGCTGCGGCAGCCAGTACCGTTCAGTGTTTTGCCGGTGGCTACCGGACCGTCAACGAAATAAGAAATCCGTCGCGCAACGACGAGCTCGACGGCGAGGAATGGTATCAATACACGATGATCGCGTTGGACGCCGCATCGTTGGTCGGAGTCGGTGCATCGTCACTCACCACCCTCAAGCTGGTCCGGCTGAATAGGGCGACCACCGGCAAAAGTGTTCGGGAGGTACTGAAAGGCTTGAATCGACAAGAGCGCGCCAAACTGACCAAGGAGTTGCTGAGCATTAACGACCCTCGCTTGAGCTCGAAGATGCTCAAGTTGCGACAGTTGTCAGGTGAGCTGCCCAAGCGCTTCACGCCCACACAGGTCAAGCACGCAACGGTCACGCAAATACAGGATGCGTTGGGCGCCTCGATTGGCTTCACGGGCAGTGCGCTCTCCGGGAATGTCCGAACCATTGCCGTAGGTCTATACGAGGAGATTGAGCAATGAACCAAGCACCGAGCATTCGTGCCTTTCTATCCCGGTACTTTCCGGTTTTCATGGGGGCGATATTTGCAGCGGTATTTTCCCTGGTCTTCGCGGTGCCTTTGTTTTTTGACAGCTATTTCCGGGACCTTCCCCTGGCGGATAACGCCAAGTACTCCTTTCTCGGCGGAATCGCTCTGACGTTGGTCATCGTGCACTGCAACTTCATGATCGCCCGCGGACGCCCGCAATGGGTGTGGCCGCTGGTGGTGTTGCTGGGGCTTTGTCTAGTGTGTGTGCTGCCCACGATCGAGTACCGACCGCATCCATTTATTTATGGCATGAGCGTGCTGTTGCCGTTGCTGGCGCTGCTGGTGCTTAACAGCAAGCGCCACCGCGAAATGCGCCAGAAACTGGTCGAAGTTCGCCACCTGCGTGAAGCCGTGATCGCCACGCACAAAGCCCGTTGACTGGGTAGATTCACCACCCACCCTCACACTCCCGCCACAAATATGTGCAACCCTCGCACCACGACGGCAGCCATCGCGCCGTTTTGGTGCTGTACTGCACCGGGTCCCACGATAAAGCGCAATGACCACTGCTCTGGCATAAGTCTTGCGCGCTTTGTTTCCATGCCCTGGCTCGCAGGAGGCCGCCGTGTCGATTCATGTCGCGTTGCACCACGTTACGCATTACCGCTACGACCGCGCGGTCGAACTCGGCCCACAGATTGTTCGTCTGCGTCCGGCGGCCCATAGCCGCACGCGGATTCTTTCCTACGCGCTGAAGGTGCTGCCGGAACAGCACTTCATCAATTGGCAACAAGATCCCCAGGGCAATTACCTGGCGCGTCTGGTGTTCCCGGAAAAAACTGACGAGCTGCGCATCGAAGTCGACCTGGTCGCGGAGATGGCGGTATTCAATCCGTTCGATTTCTTCCTGGAACCCTACGCCGAAAAAATCCCGTTCAGCTACGCCGCCGATGAGCAGCGCGAGCTGGCGCCGTACCTGGAAACATTGCCGCTGACCCCGCGATTCGCCGCGTATCTGGCGGGTATCGACCGCACGCCGTTGCCGGCGGTGGATTTCCTGGTGGGCCTGAATCAGCGTCTGGCCGCCGACATCGGCTACCTGATCCGCATGGAGCCGGGGGTACAAACTCCGGAATTCACCCTGGAAAACGCCTCCGGTTCCTGCCGGGATTCGGCGTGGTTGCTGGTGCAACTGCTGCGCAACCTTGGGTTGGCGGCACGATTTGTGTCCGGTTATCTGATCCAGCTGACCGCCGACGTCAAAGCCCTCGACGGCCCGTCCGGCACCGAGGTGGATTTCACCGACCTGCACGCCTGGTGCGAAGTGTATTTGCCCGGCGCCGGCTGGATCGGCCTCGATGCCACCTCCGGTTTGTTCGCCGGTGAAGGTCATATCCCGTTGGCCTGTAGTCCTGATCCTTCTTCCGCGGCGCCCATCAGTGGCCTGGTGGAACCCTGCGAGTGCGAATTTACCCACGAGATGTCCGTGGAGCGGATTTGGGAAGCCCCCAGGGTTACCAAGCCCTACACCGAAGAGCAGTGGCTGGCGATCCAGGCCCTGGGCCGGCAGATCGACGGTGACCTGCACAAGGACGACGTACGCCTGACCATGGGCGGCGAACCCACCTTCGTTTCCATCGACGACCCCGACGGCGCCGAATGGAACACCGCCGCCCTGGGCCCGGACAAACGCCGGCTGTCCGCCGAGCTGTTCCAGCGCATGCGCAAGCACTACGCACCCAAGGGCCTGGTGCATTTCGGCCAGGGCAAGTGGTACCCCGGCGAGCAACTGCCGCGCTGGTCCCTCAACTGCTACTGGCGCCGCGACGGCGTGCCGATCTGGCACAACAGCGCGCTGATCGCCGATGAGCAGCAAAGCTACGGCGCCGATGGCATGATGGCCGGGCGTTTTCTGGCCAGCGTTGCCGAGCGCCTGAAACTGCCCGCGCAGTTTGTATTCCCGGCCTACGAAGACAATTTCTATTACCTGTGGCGCGAAGGCGCCTTGCCGCAAAACGTCAGCGCCGAAGATCCGCGCCTGGAGGACAAGCTTGAGCGCGAACGCCTGCGCAAGGTCTTCAGCCAGGGCCTGGATAAAGTCATCGGCCAGGTGCTGCCGCTGGCACGCACGGCGGCCAATGACCGCTGGCAGAGCGGGCGCTGGTACCTGCGGGACAACCATTGCCGCCTGGTGCCGGGCGATTCACCGTTGGGTTATCGCCTGCCACTGGCCTCGCAACCGTGGGTAACGGCGGCGGACTATCCGTTCGTGCACCCCACCGATCCCAATCAGGACCTGGCAGACCTGCCGACCACCTCACAACTGCAAAGCCATGGCGAGGCAGCTGCCAGCCAAGACCGTATCCCGAAGATCGACGAGTCTGCCGACTGGCTGACCCGCACCGCCCTGTGCGCCGAGGCACGGGACGGCCGCTTGTACCTGTTCATGCCGCCGCTGGAACGGGTCGAGGATTACCTGGAACTGGTGGCCGCCATCGAAGCCACCGCCGAAGAACTGCATTGCCCGGTGTTGCTGGAAGGTTATGAGCCGCCGAGCGACCCACGCCTGAGCAACTTCCGGGTGACGCCGGATCCGGGTGTGATCGAGGTCAACGTGCAGCCGTCCGCCACCTGGGACGAGTTGGTGGAACGCACCGAGTTTCTCTACGAAGAAGCCCGGCAAACCCGCCTCACCACAGAAAAATTCATGATCGACGGGCGCCACACCGGCACCGGCGGCGGTAACCACTTTGTGCTCGGTGGCGCTACGCCCAAGGATTCGCCGTTCCTGCGGCGTCCCGATCTGCTGCGCAGCCTGATCAGCTATTGGCATAACCATCCGTCATTGTCCTACCTGTTTTCCGGCCTGTTCATCGGCCCGACTTCCCAGGCGCCACGGGTCGACGAAGCGCGCAACGATGCGCTGTATGAGCTGGAAATCGCCTTCGCGCAGATGCCCGAAGCGGGCGAAGAATGCCCGCCATGGTTGGTGGACCGCCTGCTGCGCAACCTGCTGATCGATGTCACTGGCAATACCCACCGCGCCGAGTTCTGCATCGACAAGCTCTACTCGCCGGACGGTGCCACCGGCCGCCTGGGCCTGCTGGAATTGCGTGCCTTTGAAATGCCGCCCCACGCCCGCATGAGCCTGACCCAACAATTGCTGCTGCGGGCACTGGTCGCGCGGTTCTGGCGTGAACCCTATGCGCCGCCGAAGCTGGCGCGCTGGGGCACAGAGCTGCATGACCGCTTCCTGCTGCCGCACTTTATCGAGCAGGATTTTGCCGACGTGATCGTCGAGTTGAACGCTGCCGGTTATCCGCTGCGGGCCGAATGGTTTGCCGCGCACCTGGAGTTCCGCTTTCCCAAGGTCGGTGACTACGCCGTCAGCGGCATCGAACTGGAATTGCGCCAGGCCCTTGAGCCCTGGCATGTGCTGGGCGAAGAGGGTGCGGTGGGCGGTACGGTGCGTTACGTGGATTCGTCCCTGGAGCGCCTGCAGGTCAAGTTGAGTGGCCTGCCGCCCCAGCGTTACCTGCTGACCTGCAATGGCATCCCGGTGCCGCTGCAACCCACCGGGCGCGTCGGCGAGTTTGTGGCTGGCGTGCGTTATCGCGCCTGGCAACCGGCCAACTGTTTGCAGCCAACGATCCCGGTGCATGCGCCACTGGTGTTCGATCTTTTGGACACATGGATGCAGCGCTCGCTGGGCGGTTGCCAGTACCATGTCGCCCATCCGGGCGGGCGCAATTACGACAGCCTGCCGGTGAATGCCAATGAAGCTGAAAGCCGGCGGATGGCGCGGTTTTTCCGCTTGGGACACAGCCCCGGGAAATTGCCGGTGCCGAGTGTGGTGATCAATGATGAATTGCCGATGACCCTGGATTTGCGGCGCTTCCCCAATAAGAATGACTAAATGCGATTCAAAATGTGGGAGCGGGCTTGCTCGCGAATACGGTGTATCAGAAACACATTAAGTGACTGACACTCCGCTTTCGCGAGCAAGCCCGCTCCCACACAAGCCCGCTCCCACAGTTGGATCGCGTGGTTTGTGAGTTAATTCGACTTCCCTTGCCTCTGCCGAGCGTTCCATGCCCGACTTGCTCGACCGTTACCCGCTGACCGCGGGCACTTATCACGAACTGCTGGACGACAGCGGCGCGGTTCGCGCCCATTGGCAGCGGCTGCTCGATCACTTGCAACGCAGCACCCCGGCGCAACTGGCCCAGCGCCAAGCCTTGCTGACTCGGCAGATCCAGGAAAACGGCGTGACCTACAACGTCTACGCCGACCCCAAGGGCGCCGATCGCCCCTGGGAGCTGGACCTGCTGCCCCACGTGCTGGCCGCCGATGAGTGGAAGCAACTTGCCGCCGGCATCGCCCAGCGTGCGCGCCTGCTGAATGCAGTACTGGCCGACCTCTACGGCCCGCAACGCCTGATCGCCGAAGGCTTGCTACCGGCAGAACTGGTGTTCGGCCATAACAATTTCCTGTGGCCGTGCCAGGGCATCCAGCCGCCCGACGGCGCGTTCCTGCACCTGTACGCCGTGGACCTGGCGCGTACGCCGGATGGCCGCTGGTGGGTCACCGCCGACCGGACCCAGGCCCCGTCCGGCGCCGGTTATGCTTTGGAAAACCGCACCATCGTGTCCCGCGCCTTCCCGGACCTGTACCGCGACTTGCAGGTGCAGCACCTCACCGGGTTCTTCCGCACCCTGCAGGAAACCCTGGCCCGCCAGGCGCCGAGCGACGACCAGCCACCGCTGATCGTGCTGCTGACCCCGGGCCGTTTCAACGAAAGCTATTTCGAGCATCTGTACCTCGCCCGCCAGCTTGGCTACCCGCTGGTGGAAGGCGGCGACCTGACCGTGCGCGACGCCACGGTGTACCTCAAGACCCTCAGCGGCCTGCGCCGGGTGCACGCGATCATGCGCCGCCTGGACGACGATTTCTGCGACCCGCTGGAACTGCGCACCGACTCGGCCCTCGGCGTGCCCGGCCTGCTGGATGCCGTGCGCCAGGGCAATGTGCTGGTGGCCAACGCCCTGGGCAGTGGCGTGCTGGAATCCCCTGGCCTGTTGGGATTTCTGCCGAAGATCAATCAATTCCTGTTTGGCGAAGAGCTGATCCTGCCGTCCATCGCGACCTGGTGGTGCGGTGAGCCGCCGGTGCTGGCCGAAGCCCTGGAGAAACTGCCGGAGCTGCTGATCAAGCCGGCGTTTCCGTCGCAAAGCTTTACCCCGGTATTTGGCCGCGACTTGAACGACGAACAACGCGAGGCCCTGGCTGAGCGCATGCGCGCGCGGCCTTACGCCTATGTCGCCCAGGAACTTGCGCAGTTGTCCCAGGCGCCGGTCTGGCACACCGTTGACGATCACCTTCAGCACCGCGCCATCGGCATGCGTGTGTACGCCGTAGCCAGCGCCGACGGTTATCGGGTACTGCCCGGTGGCCTGACCCGTGTGGCCGCCGATGCCGATGCCGAAGTGGTGTCGATGCAGCGCGGCGGTGCGAGCAAGGACACCTGGGTGCTCGGCGAACGCGCCCATGGCACCGAGCAATGGCGCGCCCAGCGGGCCATCGGCGCCCATGACCTGGTGCGACGTGATCCGTACCTGCCGTCGCGGGTGGTGGAAAACCTGTTCTGGTTTGGCCGTTATTGCGAGCGCTGTGATGACAGTGCGCGCTGGTTGCGGATCGTCCTCGCCCGCTATGTCGACGGAGACGACCCGCTGGCGCTGCAGGCGGCGGTTGAACTGGGTGAGAACCTGCGACTGTTGCCGGAGGAGGGCGAGTTGCCTGAGCGGCTTCAGGCGGCGTTGCTCGGTGATGACTGGCCCTCGAGCCTGCGGGCCAACTTGCAGCGCTTGCAGTGGGCGGCGTCCCAGGTGCGCGGCAAGCTGTCCCGGGAAAACTGGCAGGCGCTGGTGGAGTTGCAGCGCGAAGCCCTGGAACTGGAAAGCGAAGAGCCGGACTTCGGCGAACTGCTGGATTTCCTCAACCGCCTGGTGATGTCCCTGGCCGCGCTGTCGGGCTTTGCCCTTGACGACATGACCCGCGACGAGGGCTGGCGCTTCCTGATGATGGGTCGGCGCATCGAGCGCCTGCAGTTTCTCAGCAGCAGCCTGGCGGCGTTCCTGCGCGGCGTGGCGGTGTTCGATCAGGCCGGGCTGGAGTGGTTGCTGGAGCTGGGCAACAGCAGCATCACCTATCGTTCGCGCTACCTTGCGGTGCCGCAGCTGATTCCGGTGCTGGACCTGTTGCTGCTGGATGAGCAAAACCCCCACGCAGTGCTGTTCCAGCTGAAACTGGTGAGCCGCACCTTGCGTCGCTTGAATGACGATTTCGGCGTGCCCCGGGAAACCGGGCTGGCGCCGTTGGTGGAGCGCCTGGCGCGCTTTGACCTGGGCTGCCTGGAGAACCCGCTGTTCGGCGAGTCCAGTGTGCGTGCCGCGCTGGATGGCCTGGCCGACCTGCTGCAAGCGGTGGCCGATGAAAGTGGGCAAGTCTCCGACCGCCTGGCCTTGCGCCATTTTGCCCATGTGGACGATGTCAGCCAGCAAACGGTGTCTGTGTGATGAGTGCCCGCTACCAGATTTTCCACGATACCCATTACCACTACGACAGCCCGGTGTCCCTGGCCCAGCAGCTGGCGCACCTGTGGCCGCGGCCTTGCGCCTGGCAGCGCTGCAGCTCGCAGCAACTGGAGATCAGCCCAGAACCGACCTCGCGCCGGGATGAACTGGATGTGTTCGGCAACCCGATCACCCGGCTGGCATTCGAGCGGCCCCATGATGAACTGCTGGTGAACGCCGGGCTGACAGTGGAGGTGTTGGCGCGGCCGCTGCTGGATTTCAGCCTGTCGCCGGCCTGGGACCAGACCCGCAACGGCCTGACCTACAGCAGCCAGCCGCTGTCGGCCGAAGTGATCGAGGCGTGCCGCTATCGGTTCGAATCGCCCTATGTGCATTTGAAGAAAAGCTTCGTCGAGTTCTCCGAAGACTGTTTCCCGGCTGGTCGTCCGTTGCTGTTGGGTGTGCAGGCGCTGATGCAGAAGATCTTCAGCGAATTTACTTTCGATGCCGAAGCCACACAGGTCGCCACGCCGTTGGTGGAAGTGCTGGAGCGCCGGCGCGGCGTGTGCCAGGACTTCGCCCACCTGATGCTCGCATGCCTGCGTTCCCGGGGCCTGGCGGCGCGGTATATCAGTGGTTACCTGCTGACCCAGCCACCGCCCGGCCAACCACGGTTGATCGGCGCGGATGCGTCCCACGCGTGGGTGTCGGTGTTTTGCCCGGTGTCGGGTTGGGTGGATTTTGACCCGACCAACAATGTGCAGCCGGCACTGGAACACATCACCCTGGCCTGGGGCCGGGACTTTTCCGATGTTTCGCCGTTGCGGGGGGTGATTCTGGGGGGAGGGAGCCATGACCCGGAAGTGCGGGTGACGGTGATGCCGCTGGAGTAATGCACAAGATCGTTCCCACGCTCCGCGTGGGAATGCCTGTTGTGACGCTCTGCGTCACCCTGCACATATCTCAAATCGGGACGCGGAGCGCCCCAGGATGCATTCCCACGCGGAGCGTGGGAACGATCACCTATTCAGCGTCTTTCGGTGCTTCGGTGTCGTCTGTAGCCACTGTACCTTCAGCATCCGGGTTCAGTGCACCGGCTTCTTCGTCGGCTGCAATTTTCTTGCGCTGCAGCTTTTCCTCTTTCTTCTGCTCTTTGGCCAAGTCTCTCTGACGTTTGGCGAAGGAGTAATTAGGTTTTGCCATGGGCGATCCTCTGGGGTCGAAGGTGAGGTTGAGCGGCGCGTATTCTGCCTTTAATCGCGTCCCAAGGGTTAATCGGGTTTTTGGTCCACCCATTTGGGCAGGACCAGCGGTTGCCAGGCATCCAGTACGTCAAGCAGCTCAGCCGGCGATTCGCTCATTTGCAGCATGGCACGATGCGGTGCCCGGACGAAGCCTTCGCCGACGATATGATCAAGAAAATCGGTCAACTTGCGGTAAAAACCGTTCACTTCGAGCAAACCCAGCGGTTTGCCGTGGTAGCCGAGCTGGCCCCAGGTCCAGACTTCGAACAGTTCTTCCAGGGTGCCCAGGCCGCCCGGCAGCGCAATAAAGGCGTCGCTCAGTTCGGCCATGCGCGCCTTGCGGGCGTGCATGCCGTCGACCACCTCCAGGCGGGTCAGGCCTTTGTGGCCGATTTCGAGGTTTTTCAGACTTTCGGGAATAATTCCGATCACCTCGCCGCCGGCTTCCAGCGCCGCATCGGCGACGATACCCATCAGGCCCACGGCGCCGCCGCCGTACACCAGGGTCAGCTTGCGCTCGGCCAGCGCGCGCCCGAGGGCCACGGCTGCTTCACGGTAGGCCGGGTTGGTGCCGCTGCTGGCACCGCAAAACACACAGACAGACTTCAAGGACATACCTGACTCCACTCAGTTGTGGCTAAAGAGTAAAGGCTGGCTTGCGTCTCTCAAAGGATTAAACCTCGCGTTGAGGTGTTTCGCAGGTGCCGCTGGCACCACAGGCATAGGCGGCAAGCAGGCTGCGGAACAGGCTATTGAGGTGCATGGCTGGAACTCCGGATGAGTGATGGACCGATCATAGGCCGGCACCCGCACTTTGGCCGGTAGATTGTGTCGATGAGTCTGATAGCCTAAAGTTGTATACAATCTGTTGATACAGATCATATGAAGTCCTGCCTGACTCAGGCACCCTTGTCGCAATATGCGTTTTTTAAACCCTGCCCTGGAGATTCACATGTTTGCCAAACTCGTTGCTGTTTCCCTGCTGACTCTGGCTAGCGGCCAGTTGCTTGCTGCAGAGTGCAAGGTCACTGTCGACTCCACTGACCAGATGTCCTTCAACACCAAGGCCATCGAAATCGACAAGAGCTGCAAGACGTTCACCGTTGAGTTGACCCACTCCGGCAGCTTGCCGAAAAACGTCATGGGCCATAACTGGGTGCTGAGTTCCGCCGCCGACATGCCTGGCATCGCCAGCGACGGCATGGCCGCCGGTATCGACAAGAACTACCTGAAAGACGGCGACACCCGCATCATCGCCCACACCAAGATCATCGGTGCCGGCGAGAAAGACTCCGTGACCTTCGATGTGTCGAAGCTGGCGGCAGGCACTGACTACGCGTTCTTCTGCTCGTTCCCAGGCCACATCTCGATGATGAAAGGCACTGTGACCCTGAAGTAAGCAATCTTCAGGCAAAAAAAAGCGCCCTTCGGGGCGCTTTTTTTGCCTGTAGGCAGGCTGCTCTTGTGGCGAGGGAGCTTGCTCCCGCTGGGCTGCGGAGCAGCCCCAATAAGCTCACCGCGTAGCATCAGAAAAAGCAGTAAGCAGGTTTCAGGGGCCGCTTCGCGCCCCAGCGGGAGCAAGCTCCCTCGCCACAGCAAGCCTTTTTGCCAGAATGAGCCGCTACGTCAGATCAGGGTGCAAACGGCATCACTCGCTTGTGCTCGGTCTTGCGATAGGTGTCGCAGATGATCTTGAAGGCTTCCTCGCGCACCGGCTCGCCGTGCAGGAACGCGTCGATCTCGGCATAGGTCACGCCATGGGACGCTTCGTCCGGCTTGCCCGGCGACAGGTCTTCCAGGTCGGCCGTCGGGATCTTCTCTACCAGCGATTCCGGAGCACCAAAGTGCCGGGCAATCGCGCGCACCTGGTTCTTCACCAGCCCGCTCAGCGGCGCCAGGTCGCAGGCGCCATCACCGAACTTGGTGAAAAAGCCCATCACCGCTTCCGCCGCATGGTCGGTACCGATCACCAAACCACCGGCCGCGCCGGCGATGGTGTACTGCGCCACCATGCGCATGCGCGCCTTGGTGTTGCCCAGCACGAAGTCCCGGGAGACTGCGGCCTTGCCTTCAAACGCCGCCACTTCATTGGCCAGGGATTTCACCGCCGGGCCGATGTTCACTGTGTGGCGTTCGTCGGGCTCGATAAAGTCCACGGACGCCTGGGCGTCGTGTTCGTCGAACTGGGTTTCGTAGGGCAGGCGCACCGCGATAAAGCGGTACGCATCGTCACCCTTGGCAGCCCGCAACTCTTGCATTGCACGCTGGGCCAGCAGGCCGGCGGTCAGGGAGTCGACGCCGCCGCTGATGCCCAGCACCAACGTCTTGAGGCCTGAATTGAGCAGGCAATCCTGGATAAAGGTAACGCGCCGGGCGACCTCCGCCTCAAGGGCGGCCTGGTCCTTGAACGGTGGTTGGACCTTGAGCTGTTCAGCAATCTCGCGCTGTACGGCTTGCATGATTCACTCCTTGCTGGGTAGGGCAGGTACTTTGAAAACGTGGCGCAAATAGGCGACAAAGTTCGGATCGGTGCAGTGGGTCTTGCCCGCTTCATCGGAAATCTTCGCGACGGGCTGGCCATTACAGGCAGTCATTTTAAGCACGATGCTCATCGGTTCCACACCTGGAATATCACAGGTCAGGTTGGTGCCGATGCCGAAGCTCACATTGATCCGACCACGCAGCGCGCGGAAAATCTCCAGCGCCTTGGGCAGCGACAGGCTGTCGGAGAACACCAGGGTCTTGCTCATGGGCTCGATCCCCAGCTTGTGATAGTGGGCGATCGCCTTTTCGGCCCATTGCACCGGGTCACCGGAGTCGTGGCGCAGGCCGTCGAAGAGCTTGGCGAAGTACAGGTCGAAATCGCTGAGAAACGCATCGGTGGTGATGCAATCGGTCAGGGCGATGCCCAGCAGGCCACGGTACTCGCGCACCCAGCAGTCGAGGGCGGCGATCTGGCTGTCGATCAGGCGCGGGCCGAGTTGCTGGTGGGCCATGATCCATTCGTGGGCCATGGTGCCCAGCGGCTTCATGTTCAGCTCGCGGGCCAGGTGCACGTTGCTGGTGCCGACAAAACGCCCGGGGAAGTCGTGCTTGAGCACGTTCACCACTTCTTCCTGCACGCGGTAGGAGAAGCGTCGACGCGTGCCGAAATCCGCGACCTGCAGTTCGGACAGTTCTTCGACGCTGGCGTTGGCCGTCAGCCAGTCGAACTTGCGATACAGCTGCTCGCGGGCCTGTTCGAGGATCACGCTCTGGTAGCGATAGCGGTTACGCACTTCGCTGACGATGGCCAGCATCGGCACTTCAAACAGGATCACGTGCAGCCATGGCCCGCGCAGGCGGATAAACAGCTCACCGTTTTCGATACCGGTGTGCACGTAGCGCAGGTTGAAGCGAAACAGCCCGAGGAAACGCAGGAAATCCGGCTTCATGAAGCTGATGCGTTCCAGGAAGCCCAGTTGGTCGGGGCTCAGGCTCAGCTCGGCGAGGCGCTCGATCTGGTAGCGGATCTCCGCCAGGTACGGGCGCAGGTCTTCACTGTTGCGGCAACGAAACTCCCATTCAACTTCCACGTTCGGGTAGTTGTGCAGCACCGCCTGCATCATGGTCAGCTTGTAGAAGTCGGTGTCGAGCAGGTTCTGCACGATGCGATCGGCAAACACACTCTCGCTCATAACGGGAATCTCCAGACGGGTCGGCGATGGGCGCCGACCTTTACGCACAATTAAGGAATGGCGCTAGTGGCGCATAGACCCGTGCTGTTTTGCCAGTGATTTTTTTGGGGATGACTACTGGCGCCATCGCAGGCAAGCCAGCTCCCACAGGTGAATGCATTCCAAAATGTGGGAGCTGGCCTGCCTGCGATAGCGGTATTGCAGGCAACGCGCCTCAATCAGACTCAACCTGCTCCATCATCCACTTCACAAAATCTCGCACCTTGGGCACTTCCGCCGAGTGCTCGGGGTAGGCCAGGTAATACGCATCCTGGCTCGGCATCGCATGCTGCCAGGGGATCACCAGCTTGCCTTCGGCGAGCTCTTCTTCCACCAGAAACCTGGGCAGCAGCGCCACACCGCAGCCAACCTGTGCGGCGCGAATGCACATATAAAAGGTCTCGAAGCGCGGCCCATGGTAGCTGTGCTCGGTGTGATGACCCTGGGCGGCGAACCAGTCATGCCAGCCTTGCGGGCGCGAGGCGTTTTGCAGCAACACCAGTTCGCTCAGTTGCGTGGGGTCGGTAAATGCTTGGGCGGGCAGGCTGTCGGGTGAGCACACGGGCACCAGTTCTTCGCTGAACAGCTTGAGGCTCTCGGTGCCGGGCCGTGAGCCCTGGCCAAAGTAGAAGGCCAGGTCGGCCTTGCCTTGCAGCAGCTCGTCGGGCTCCTGTTCGTTGCACAGGTCCAGGTGAATCTGCGGATGGCGCAGTCGCCAGCCCTTGAGGCGCGGCACCAGCCAGCGGGCGCCGAAGGTGTAGGGCGTGGACACCCGCAGCACTTCAGTCTCGCCGCCGTAGGAGCGCAGGTAATGGGTGGACATCTCCACCTGGGTGAGGATCTTGCGCACTTCCACCAGGTACAGATCGCCCGCCGGGGTCATCTGCAAGCGGCGGCGCACCCGGCGAAACAGCAGGTGCTGCAACAGTTCTTCCAGCTGCGCGACCTGTTTGCTGACAGCGCTCTGGGTGAGGTTCAGCTCTTCGGCGGCGCGGGTAAAACTCAGGTGGCGGGTGACCGCTTCGAAGCACTGCAGGGCGGTGATCGAGGGCAAATGTCTTTTATTCAGCACGGCACGCCTCTTTTTGTTCTTAGCATGAATAAACGGAATGATATCTCGCCTAATCGTCGTTTGTTGGCAAGTCTTGGGCCAGCTACAAATAAGGTCTGGATCGCCGCGACCGCTGGCGGCGCAAATTTCTGTTTGTAGATTGAAGGAGTGACCCATGGTTGCCGCATTGCTTGATCGTCTGGGGGTAAACCCGGCGCTGTACCAGTCGGGTAAACAACCCGTGCATTCGCCCATTGATGGCAGCCGGATTGCCAGTGTGCACTGGGAAGGCGCCGCCGAGGTGGAGCAACAGGTCAGTCGCGCCGAGCATGCATTCGAGGCCTGGCGCAAGGTGCCGGCCCCGCGTCGTGGTGAGCTGGTGCGCCAGTTCGGCGACGTGTTGCGCGAGTACAAGGCCGACCTCGGCGAGCTGGTGTCGTGGGAAGCCGGCAAGATCACCCAGGAAGGTTTGGGTGAAGTGCAGGAAATGATCGACATCTGCGACTTCGCCGTCGGCCTGTCGCGCCAGTTGTACGGCTTGACCATCGCCTCCGAGCGTCCGGGCCACCACATGCGTGAAACCTGGCACCCGCTGGGCGTGGTTGGCGTGATCAGCGCCTTCAACTTCCCGGTCGCCGTATGGGCGTGGAACACCGCGCTGGCGCTGGTGTGCGGCAACGCAGTGATCTGGAAACCGTCGGAAAAAACCCCGCTTACCGCCCTGGCCTGCCAGGCACTGTTCGAGCGCGTACTGAAGAACTTCAGCGATGCGCCGCCGTACCTCAGCCAGGTGATCATCGGTGGCCGCGATGCCGGCGCCGCACTGGTGGATGACCCGCGTGTTGCGCTGATCAGCGCCACCGGCAGCACCCGCATGGGCCGCGAAGTAGCGCCGAAAGTCGCTGCACGTTTTGCCCGCAGCATTCTCGAACTGGGCGGCAACAACGCGATGATCCTCGGCCCAAGCGCCGACCTGGACATGGCCGTGCGCGCCATCCTGTTCAGCGCCGTCGGTACCGCCGGCCAGCGCTGCACCAGCCTGCGTCGGCTGATCGCCCATGAGTCGGTAAAAGAGGAAATCGTCACCCGCCTCAAGGCTGCGTATTCCAAAGTGCGCATCGGCCATCCGCTGGAAGGCAACCTGATCGGCCCGCTGATCGACAAGCACAGCTTCGAAAACATGCAGGATGCCCTGGAGCAAGCCTTGAGCGAAGGCGGCCGGGTGTTTGGCGGCAAGCGTCAGTTGGAAGACACGTTCCCCAACGCTTACTACGTGTCGCCGGCCATCGTGGAAATGCCGGAGCAGAGTGATGTGGTGTGCACCGAGACGTTCGCGCCGATTCTGTATGTGGTCGGCTATACCGATTTCGCTGAAGCGCTGCGCCTGAACAATGCGGTGCCACAAGGCCTGTCTTCGTGCATCTTTACCACTGACGTGCGCGAGGCCGAGCAGTTCATGTCGGCGGTGGGCAGTGACTGCGGGATTGCCAACGTCAACATCGGCCCGAGCGGCGCGGAGATTGGTGGCGCGTTTGGCGGTGAGAAAGAGACCGGTGGCGGGCGTGAGTCGGGCTCGGATGCATGGCGCGGGTACATGCGTCGCCAGACCAACACCGTGAACTACTCGCTGGAACTGCCGCTGGCCCAGGGCATTACCTTCGACTGATACCTCAAGTCGGAGTGAGGTCAATGTGGGAGCGGGCTTGCTCGCGAAAGCGGTGTGTCAGTCAACGAATGCTTATCTGATCCACCGCTTTCGCGAGCAAGCCCGCTCCCACATTTGACCGTATTTACAATTCGGAAAAGTGGTTTGTTAGGTCTCATCGGAGTCTGGCAATGGCATTACGCGAAGCATGTTTGTGGGAACAACTCACTCCTGGCCGGCCGGATCGTGCCGCGCTCAAGGGCGAGGCAAAAGTGGATGTGTGCGTGATCGGCGCCGGCATCACCGGTTTGTCGGCAGCCATTCACTTGCTGGAGCAAGGAAAAAGTGTCGCCGTACTCGAGGCCCATCGCACCGGCCACGGTGGTTCGGGGCGCAACGTAGGGTTGGTCAATGCAGGGATGTGGATTCCCCCGGACGAGATCGAAGCCGGTTTTGGTACCGCGGTGGGCAGCCAGCTCAACCGCATGCTCGGCGCGGCACCGTCCCTGGTGTTCAGCCTGATCGACAAATACAACATCGACTGCCAACTGCGTCGCGAGGGCACCTTGCACATGGCGCACAACGCCCGTGGCGAGGCGGATTTGCGCAGTCGTGAAGAACAGTGGAAGCGTCGCGGTGCACCGGTGGAGCTGTTGACCGGCGCTGCATGCGAACAAGCCACCGGTACCAAAAAGATTGCTGCCGCCTTGCTCGACCGGCGGGCCGGCACCTTGAACCCGATGGCCTACACCAGTGGTTTGGCCAATGCCGCCGTCGGGCTCGGCGGACAGTTGTTCGATCACTCCCCAGTCACCCAACTGGAACGCCAGGGCCAGCACTGGTCTGTGCAGACTGCCCAAGGCTCGGTGCAGGCCGAACAGGTGGTGATCGCTTCGAACGCCTACACCGAAGGCGAGTGGACCGAGCTGCGCCGCAACTTTTTCCCCGGTTATTACTATCAGGTGGCGTCGGCCCCTCTGACCGACGACGCCGCCCAACAAATCCTTCCGGGCGGCCAAGGCTCCTGGGACACTCGCCAGGTACTCAGCAGCATCCGCCGCGACGCCGAAGGCCGCCTGCTGCTCGGCAGCCTGGGCAACGGCAACCAGAAACCCGCGTGGTTCCTCAAGGCCTGGGCCGATCGGGTGCAACAGCACTACTTCCCGTACCTCAAACCGGTGCAGTGGGAGTGCACCTGGACCGGCTGCATCGCGTTCACCCCGGACCACTTGATGCGCCTGTTCGAGCCGGCGCCCGGGTTGGTGGCGGTCACCGGTTACAACGGGCGCGGGGTGACGACCGGCAGTGTCGTGGGCAAAGCCTTCGCGGATTATCTGTGTCACCAGGATCCACAGGCACTGCCGATCCCCTTTGCGCCGATGCAGCCGTTGGCCGGTGTGGGCCTGCGCAGCTGTTTGTACGAGGCGGGATTCTCGCTGTATCACGCGGGCCAATGCCTGCGGATCGTGATCTGATCAACGAAATACCCCTCAGAAGCCTGCATTTTCTTAGCCGGCTACTAATCTGTATTGGTGCGAGTCGTAGCAGTAACGCACTGTAAATGTGCACTTCCGTTACGCACGCTGTTACATGTTTAAGGGTGGCCGTTTAGTGGCCGGGTTGCAGTGCTTGATTGGTCGGGTTGCACTTTATAGGTCCAATGGTTGCACCTGGTTGAGATAGACGGTTGCACGTCCAATCAAAAGGCGCCCAAAAACCTGCAATAACAATGACACCGTGTCTTTTTGAATAATAAAAACGTAATGGCACGACGCTTGCTCTGGGCTTTCTCCGAAAGTTTTTGAAGTGAAGCTGCAGTGCCAATTCAACAAAAACCTCGGAGCACCACTCATGTCCCAGACGTTTTACAAGAAAGGTTTTCTAGCCCTCGCCGTTGCTGCGGCGCTGGGTGTTTCTGCGTTTGCTCAAGCTGATGTGAAGATTGGCGTAGCGGGGCCGATGACCGGCGCCAACGCGGCATTTGGTGAGCAGTACATGAAAGGTGCCCAGGCGGCAGCCGATGTCATCAACAAGGCCGGCGGCATCAACGGCGAGCAGATCAAGCTGGTGGCCGGCGATGACGCCTGCGAACCCAAGCAGGCCGTGGCCGTGGCCAACCGCTTGGTTGACCAGGACAAAGTGATTGGCGTGGTCGGGCACTTCTGCTCGTCGAACACTATCCCAGCCTCCGAGGTGTATGCCGATGCGGGCGTGATCATGATCACCCCGGGCTCAACCAACCCGCAGGTTACCGAGCGTGGCCTGTCGGCCGTGTTCCGCATGTGTGGTCGTGACGATCAGCAAGGCATCGTGGCCGGCGACTACATCGTCGACGTGCTCAAGGGCAAGAAAGTTGCCGTTATCAACGACAAGGACACCTACGGCAAAGGCCTGGCCGACGCCACTGCGGCGCAGTTGACCAAGCGCGGCGTGAAGCCGGTGCTGGAAGAAGGCCTGACCCGTGGCGAGAAAGATTTCAGCGCCTTGGTTACCAAGATCCGCTCCACCGGTGCTGACGTCGTGTACTTCGGCGGCCTGCACCCGGAAGCCGGCCCACTGGTTCGGCAGATTCGTGAAGCCGGCCTGAAAGACGTCAAGTTCATGTCCGATGACGGCGTGGTGACCGACGAACTGGTGGCCACTGCCGGTGGTGCACAGTATGTGGATGGCGTGTACATGACCTTCGGCGCCGACCCACGCCTGCTGCCAGACAGCAAGACCGTGGTGGAAGAGTTCCGCAAAAATGGCACCGAGCCTGAAGGCTACACCCTGTACGCCTACGCCTCGATCCAGGCCCTGGCCGCCGGTTTCAATGGCGCCAAGTCCGACAAGGGCGAAGACGCAGCCAAATGGCTGAAATCCCACCCGGTCAAAACCGTCATGGGCGAGAAGAACTGGGACGCCAAGGGCGACCTGAAAATCTCCGACTATGTGGTTTACCAGTGGGACAAGGACGGCAAGTATCACCAGCTGGAAAAGCAGAAGTAATAGTTAGCGCGATGGGTTAGACGCCACTTGACCCTGTGGGAACCGGGCTTTTGTGGGGGCTGGCTTGCCTGCGATAGCGTCACCTCGGGTTGACTGACATTCCGAGGTGTCGCTATCGCGGGCAAGCCCGGCGCCCACACACGCCAGCTCCTACACGGGGACTTGGTTGCCAGCCCCTTTTGTGTCTGTCTTTTCCTCCTAGAAGATCCGCACACCCACAGGTGTGCAGGCTCTCACTGCGTGAGATTGCGTTATGGATGGTATTTTCCTGCAGCAACTGGTCAATGGGCTGACCCTCGGGTCGGTCTATGGCTTGATCGCCATCGGCTACACAATGGTCTATGGCATCATTGGCATGATCAACTTCGCCCATGGCGAGGTTTATATGATTTCCGCTTACCTCGCGGCGATCAGTCTGGCACTGCTGGCTTACTTCGGCATCGAATCCTTCCCGCTGCTCATCCTTGGCACCCTGATCTTCACCGTCGTCGTCACCGGCGTCTACGGCTGGGTCATCGAGCGTGTCGCCTACAAACCGCTGCGCAACTCCACCCGACTGGCACCGCTGATCAGCGCCATCGGTATTTCGCTGATCCTGCAGAACTACGCGCAGATCGCCCAGGGCGCCAAGCAACAAGGCATCCCGACGCTGCTGGCCGGCGCCTGGAGAGTCGATATCGGCACCGGCTTCGTGCAATTGACCTACACCAAGGTGTTCATCCTGGTGGCCGCGTTCGTCGGCATGGGCCTGCTGACCTACATCATCAAGTACACCAAGCTCGGCCGCATGTGCCGCGCTACCCAGCAAGACCGCAAAATGGCGTCGATCCTCGGTATCAACACCGACCGGGTCATCTCCTACGTATTCGTGATTGGTGCCGCCATGGCCGCGCTGGCCGGTGTGCTGATCACCCTGAACTACGGCACGTTCGACTTCTATGCCGGCTTCATCATCGGCATCAAGGCATTTACCGCAGCGGTACTCGGCGGCATCGGCTCCCTGCCTGGGGCCATGCTGGGGGGGATCATCCTGGGTATTTCCGAGTCGCTGTTCTCGGGGTTGATCAACTCTGACTACAAAGACGTGTTCAGTTTCTCCCTGCTGGTGGTGATCCTGATTTTCCGTCCCCAGGGCCTGCTCGGTCGCCCACTCGTGGCGAAGGTATAACTATGTCTGCTGCCTACTCTATCGATATCAAGAAAAGTGTCGTCGATGCGGTACTCGCCGGGCTGATTTCGCTGATCGTGTTCGGTCCGATCGTCGGCGTGGTCCTCGACGGCTACAGCTTCAACCTGCAACCGGCGCGTGTCGGCATCCTGGTGGCCATCGTGATGGTCGGCCGGTTCGCCATGAGCCTGTTCCTGCAAACCCCAAGGGGCCTGCGGATTCTGCAAGGGTTTGAAAGCACCGGCTCCGGTGTGCATGTGCTCAAGCCGGACTACAAGTCGCGCCTGCGCTGGATCATCCCGGCGTTGATCGTGATTGCCATCGTATTTCCGTTCTTTGCCAACAAATACCTGCTGACCGTGGTGATCCTCGGGTTGATCTACGTGTTGCTGGGCCTTGGCCTGAACATCGTGGTCGGCCTGGCCGGGCTGCTCGACCTGGGTTACGTGGCGTTCTACGCCATCGGCGCCTATGGCCTGGCGCTGGGTTACCAGTACCTCGGCCTGGGCTTCTGGTCGGTGCTGCCGCTGGCGGCGATTTGTGCGGCGCTGGCGGGGTGCATACTCGGGTTTCCGGTGCTGCGAATGCACGGCGATTACCTGGCGATCGTGACCCTGGGCTTCGGTGAAATCATCCGCCTGGTGCTGAATAACTGGCTGTCGTTTACCGGTGGCCCGAACGGCATGCCGGTGCCGTCGCCAACGTTTTTCGGCCTGGAGTTCGTGCGCAAGGCGAAGGATGGCGGGGTGCCTTTCCACGAGTTCTTCGGCATCGACTACAACCCCAACATCAAATTCCTGTTCATCTACATCGTGCTGTTCCTGGTGGTGCTGCTGGTGCTGTACATCAAGCACCGCCTGACCCGCATGCCGGTGGGCCGCGCGTGGGAAGCCTTGCGCGAAGACGAAATCGCCTGCCGTTCCATGGGCCTCAACCACGTGCTGGTGAAGCTCTCGGCGTTCACCATCGGCGCGTCCACTGCCGGTCTGGCCGGGGTGTTTTTCGCCAGCTACCAGGGCTTCGTCAACCCGTCGTCGTTCACCTTCTTCGAGTCGGCGCTGATCCTCGCCATCGTGGTATTGGGCGGCATGGGCTCGACCGTCGGCGTGGTGATTGCCGCGTTCGTGCTGACGGTGGCGCCGGAGCTGCTGCGCAGCTTCTCCGAGTACCGCGTGCTGCTCTTCGGCGTGTTGATGGTGGTGATGATGATCTGGCGACCACGAGGCCTGATTCGTATCAGCCGTACCGGTGTTGTCCCACGTAAAGGAGTGGCGCCATGAGCAAGGAAGTCGTTCTTTCCGTGGAACACCTGATGATGCACTTTGGTGGCATCAAGGCCTTGAGCGACGTAAGTCTCAAGGTCAAGCGCAACTCGATCTTCGCCCTGATCGGTCCCAACGGTGCCGGCAAGACCACCGTGTTCAACTGCCTGACCGGTTTCTACAAAGCCTCCGGCGGCAAGATCGAACTCAATGTGCGCGGCAAGCAGACCAACGTGATCCAACTGCTGGGCGAGCGCTTCAAGGCCACCGACTTTGTCTCGCCGAAAAGCTTCGTCAGCCGGGTGTTCTACAAGATGTTCGGCGGCACTCACCTGGTGAACCGGGCGGGTTTGGCGCGCACCTTCCAGAACATTCGCCTGTTCAAGGAAATGTCGGTGGTGGAGAACCTGCTGGTGGCCCAGCACATGTGGGTTAACCGCAACATGCTCGCGGGCATCCTCAATACCAAGGGCTACCGCAAGGCTGAAAGCGACGCCCTCGACCATGCGTTCTACTGGCTGGAAGTGGTGGACCTGGTGGACTGCGCCAACCGCCTGGCCGGCGAGCTGTCCTACGGCCAGCAGCGCCGCCTGGAAATCGCCCGTGCCATGTGCACCCGACCGCAGATTATTTGCCTCGACGAACCGGCCGCCGGCCTCAACCCCCAGGAAACCGAAGCCCTCAGCGCGATGATTCGCCTGCTGCGGGACGAGCACGACCTGACGGTGGTGCTGATCGAACACGACATGGGCATGGTGATGAGTATTTCCGACCACATCGTGGTGCTGGACCACGGCAACGTGATTGCCGAGGGCGGGCCGGAAGCGATCCGCAATGATCCGAAGGTGATCGCGGCTTATCTGGGCGCTGACGAAGAGGAACTGGTATGAGTGAGCCAATCCTCGAACTGAAAGACCTGGACGTGTTCTACGGCCCGATCCAGGCCCTGAAGAAAGTTTCGCTGCACATCAACGAAGGCGAAACCGTGAGCCTGATCGGCTCCAACGGCGCGGGTAAATCCACGCTGCTGATGTCGATCTTTGGCCAGCCACGGGCCGAGTCCGGGCAGATCATCTACCGCGGCGTCGACATTACCCACAAGTCGTCCCACTACATCGCCTCCAACGGCATTGCGCAGTCGCCGGAAGGGCGGCGGGTGTTCCCCGACATGACCGTCGAGGAAAACCTGCTGATGGGCACCATCCCGATTGGCGACAAGTTCGCCACCGAAGACATGCAGCGCATGTTCGAGCTGTTCCCGCGGCTCAAGGAGCGGCGCAACCAGCGGGCGATGACCATGTCCGGTGGTGAACAGCAGATGCTTGCCATCGCCCGCGCACTGATGAGCCGGCCCAAGCTGTTGCTGCTGGACGAGCCGAGCCTGGGGCTGGCGCCGATCGTGGTGAAGCAGATCTTTTCCACGCTGCGGGAGCTGGCGTCTACCGGCATGACCATCTTCCTGGTGGAGCAGAACGCCAACCATGCGTTGCGCTTGTCGGACCGGGCGTACGTGATGGTCAACGGCGAGATTCGCCTTACCGGCACCGGCAAGGAGCTGCTGGTGAATGAGGAGGTGCGTAACGCCTACCTCGGCGGGCACTGATGTAACTCTGATCGTTCCCACGCTCCGCGTGGGAACGCCTCTTGTGACGCTCTGCGTCACGCTTTGGGACGCGGAGCGTCCCGGCCTGCATTCCCACGCAGAGCGTGGGAACGATCATCCACAGTGCTTTCCTGAAATTGTGGACAACAAATCCGGGCACCTGCCAAAGCGCGACATATAGCCGCCGCAAATCCCTGTTTTGTCACAGTTTTGACTTGTCCCCAAGCACTGTGGAACCGGCTGTGGGTAACGTGGGAGTAGCTGGCTGGAGGCCTTTGTTTTCGTGGCTTGCAGCGTGGTGGTTGTTTATTGATCAGTGAATTTTTCGTGACCACCCGAGGGGTTTGTCAACCTGTTTAAAGACACAGGTATATGACCGGAATATGTCATTACGGCCTGTGGATAAGTCTGTGACTAAACTCTGGAAAGAGTGCCGCAGAGGCCGGAATGACTGGCCTGGAGCCATCGTCCTGGTTGCACCGTTTTGAACCGGGCTACATACGGACTACGCAAGGTCAAGCAAAAAACTTTTTGAATCGCGCTGAAAGCCTTGTGTAGCGCGGCTTTCAGCTTTTGTACTTGCCCCCAAAGACTGTGGACGGGGCTGTGGATAAGGTGCGCGCACATGGCTGCACGCCACGGCCTGTATGGCTTTCGGGCGATTGGTTGAATTTCGTACAGCATGAGCGGCATTCACCTGTGTCCACAGCGTGTATCAGTTGCCGCCAGCCCGGCAGCCGGGCATTCTGCTGGCTGATTTTTTACCTCGTAGCCCCGCAAGGAGAACACCATGTCCAATACGCTGTTTATTACTGGCGCGACCTCCGGTTTTGGCGAAGCCTGTGCCCGCCGTTTTGCCGAAGCCGGCTGGAAACTGGTGCTCACCGGCCGCCGCGCAGAGCGCTTGAACGCCCTGTGCGCCGAGCTTTCCAAGCAGACCGAAGTGCTCGGCCTGGTGGTGGACGTGCGTGACCGCAAGGCCATGGAAGAGGCGATCGCCAACCTGCCGCCGTCCTTTGCCACGCTGCGCGGGCTGATCAACAACGCCGGCCTGGCGGTGGGCACCGACCCTGCGCCGAAGTGCAGCCTCGACGATTGGGAAACCATGGTCGACACCAACATCAAGGGTCTGCTGACCACCACCAGCCTGCTGTTGCCGCGCCTGATCGCCCATGGCCGTGGCGCCGGCATCATCAACCTCGGTTCCATTGCCGGCAGCTACCCGTACCCGGGCAGCCACGTGTATGGCGGCACCAAGGCCTTCGTCAAACAGTTCTCGCTGAACCTGCGTTGCGACCTGCAGGGCACCGGCGTGCGCGTGACCAACATCGAGCCGGGCCTGTGTGAGAGTGAGTTCTCGCTGGTGCGCTTTGCCGGTGACCAGGCGCGTTATGACGCGACTTATGCCGGTGCCGAGCCGATCCAGCCGCAGGACATTGCGGATACGATCTTCTGGGTGCTTAACACCCCGGCACACGTGAACATCAACCGCCTGGAGCTGATGCCAGTGAGCCAGACCTGGGCCGGGTTTGCGATTGAGCGCGGCGCCAAGGCCTAAGTTCGTCGAGCTGTTGTGGCGAGGGAGCAAGCTCCCTCGCCACAGGGTTTTGTCAGGCTTGAATATGCGGCAAATCGGCCAAAACAGGACATAAGGTACACTCCACCCCTGAAAACCCCGCCGCGCTGTGCGGTTCAAAGGTTTTGACAGGAGGATATGTGAGTAACCGAGGTGAGCAGTCGCTGCTCAAACAATCGACCATCCTGATGTTCGCCGTGGCGATCGCCGGGATTGTCACAGGGGTGGTGTCGGGCGCCCAATCAATTTTATTCGACGGCTTTTTCTCGCTGATCGCCACCGCCATCAAGGTGCTGATGCTGATCACGGCCAAGCTGATCGCCAAGAAAAGCAACGAACGTTTCCAGTTCGGCTACTGGCACCTGGAACCCATGGTGCTGCTGATCGAGGGCAGCTTTTTGCTGTTGATCGCCATCTACGCGTTTCTCAACGGCGTGTTCGGCATTATCAATGGCGGGCGCGATATCGAGTTGGGCCTGGTGATCATCTATGCGGCGGTGTTTACCGTCGTCGAGTTTGCCTATTTTTTCTACGTGCGTTACCGCAATTGCACGCTCAAGTCGTCGCTGATCCAGTTTGACAACATCAGTTGGTTGGTGGACGCGATGCTGTCGGTGGGGCTGCTGGTGAGCTTCCTGGCGGCGCTGTTGCTCAAGTCCCAGGGCTATGGGCAGTGGGCGGTGTATGTGGACCCGTTGATCCTGATCCTGCTGGCGTTGAGCATGCTGGCGCCGGCCTTCAAGATCCTGCGCCCGGCGCTACGCGACGTGTTGGGGATTGTGCCGGACCAACTGGACGGAAAAGTGCGCGAAGTGATGGAGGCGGTCGTGGCCAGGCATGGTTTCGATGATTACGTGTCCTATGTGCAGAAGCACGGGCGGGCGCGGTTTATCGAGATTCATGTGGTGCTGCCGGCGGATTACCCGGTGGATAACGTCGCCACCCTGGACGGGCTGCGCGAAGAAATATCCACAGGGTTGGGCACGCCCGACGCGGCCCGCTGGCTGACGATCAGTTTTACCGGGGACCGCAAATGGATTGCGTAAGGCCCAGGTAGCACGTCGCCAAGTGGTAAGGCGTGGTCGACGGCATGTCCCGCCGGCTCACGTGCCCCTTGGCATCCAGGCACTCATTCCAGCCTTTGTCGTGCAGGAAGCGTTGTTGCAGCGCCAGCAATTGGCGTTGCAGCACGGCTTCACTGTCGGGCCGCAAGGTCAGCGCCCGCAGGTATTCGGCCTGGGCCCAGATGCGCTGGGTGCCGTCGCGCACGCTGCCGTCCAGGGCGAGCATGCCGCTGACCGCACCGGTCACGTTGTCCACACCCTTTTGCTCGGCATAGGTGAACGCTTTGCTCAGTGATGTGTGCAACGGTGTGCCCCGCAGCAAATCCGAAGATTCCAGCAGGAAGAACCATTCGAACTGATGCCCCGGTTCAAACCAGTTATCCACAGCGCCCAGCGGTTTTTCCATCATCACCCCGTGTTGGCGGTCGATGAAGCGCTTCTGCATGGCGTTGGCCAGGTCCAGCAACGCGTCTTGGGTGACGGCGTCCTCCCGCACGGCCAGCGTGGCGAGGAAACCTTCGGCAAGGTGCATCAGCGGGTTTTGCAGAGGGCCAGACTTGAGGGATGACCAGTTACGTTCCAGCACCGCTTCGTACAGGCCGTCGCCGGTGGCGAAGCGTTCGGCGACCACTTCCAGGGCGGCATCGAGCACCGACTCGACCAGCGATTCACGCACCTTGGCCCAATAGTGGGCGCAGGCGAAGATGATGAAGGCGTGGGTGTAGAGGTCCTTGCGTTTATCCAGCGGCTTGCCGTGGGCGTCGATGCTGTAGAACCAGCCGCCGTGCTCGGCGTCGTGGAAGTGCCGTTGCAGGGAACGGAACAACGCGGCGGCGCGCTCCTCGGCAAAGGCTGCGCCGGGTTCACCGATCAGGCTGGCAAACAGGTACAACTGCCGTGCGCAGGCCATGGCGCGATAGCGTTGCGGGGGCAAAGGCCGATGATCGGCGTCCAGGGCCTCATAGGGCAGCGCCAGGTCGGCATTCCAGCCCGGGCCTTGCCAGAGCGGCACGATCAGGTCGTGGAAGTGCGTCAACACGGCGGTCAATTGAGGCTTGAGGGCGGAGCTTGGAGCGATGGGCATCGGCTGGCGTCGTCACGGCAGGGGTGTTTGCGCGACATGGTATCAGGCTTGGGATCGGTGTTGTCTTTACTGCCGCCTTCGCGAGCAAGCCCGCTCCCACATTCGATCGAGTTCCATTGTTGGAATGCAGTCGACTGTGGGAGCGGGCTTGCTCGCGAAGAGGCCCTCAGGAGCACCGAAAATCAGGCAGCGAGCAACCAAACCCCGGTCGCCGCCGAAGCCGCACCCGCCACCCGCACCAACGGCGCAGCCGCCGCCGGCAGGAAACGCACCACGGCATAACCGGCAGCATGCAAAACCGCCGTCGCACCCACAAACCCTATGGCATACGCCCACGGGCTGGACATGTCCGGCAGCTCCAAACCATGGGCCACGCCATGGAACAGTGCAAACAGCGCCGTCGCCGCCACCGCCACGAACAACGGCGGCCGCACCGCCAGCGCTACCGCCAGGCCCAGCGCCAGCACCGACGCGGCAATCCCGCTTTCCAGCGCCGGCAGTTCCAGCCCTTCAAAGCCCAGCATCCCGCCGATCAGCATGGTGCCGACAAACGTGCACGGCAGCGCCCAGCGCGCCGAGCCTTTTTGTTGAGCGGCCCACAGGCCCACGGCGACCATTGCCAGCAAGTGGTCGATGCCGCCCAGCGGGTGGCTGATACCGGCCACCAGGCCGTTGTCGCCATGGCCGGGGTGGGCGAAGGCGAGGGCGGGAGTGAGCAGCAAGGCTGCGGCAGCGAGAAGTGTATTGAGGCGCATGGACAGGCTCCTTGTGGGGGTTGATCAGGCTGCGGTCAGCAAGCCCTGGCGTTCGATGAAGGCGACGATTTCTTCCAGGCCGACGCCGGTTTTCTGATTGCTGAAGACGAAAGGTTTACCGCCGCGCATGCGCTGGGTATCGCTGTTCATCAGCTCCAGGGATGCGCCTACCAACGGCGCCAGGTCGATCTTGTTGATCACCAGCAGGTCGGATTTGCAGATTCCCGGCCCGCCTTTGCGCGGCAGCTTGTCGCCGGCCGACACATCGATCACGTAGATGGTCAGGTCCGACAGTTCCGGGCTGAAGGTGGCCGACAGGTTGTCGCCGCCGGATTCCACCAGGATCAGGTCCAGGCCGGGAAAGCGACGGTTCAACTGGTCTACTGCTTCGAGGTTGATGGAGGCGTCTTCGCGAATCGCGGTGTGGGGGCAGCCGCCGGTTTCCACACCGATGATGCGCTCGGGCGCCAGGGCCTGGTTGCGCACCAGGAAGTCGGCGTCTTCGCGGGTGTAGATATCGTTGGTGACCACCGCCAGGTTGTAGCGATCACGCAGGGCCAGGCACAGGGCCAGGGTCAGGGCGGTCTTGCCGGAGCCGACCGGGCCGCCGATGCCGACGCGCAGGGGTTGGGTGTTCATGTGATTCTCCAAGATAAAGTGCCCTAGGAACGGAACAGGCGGCTGTACTGGCGCTCATGGGCCATGCACGCCAGGGACAGGCCAAACGCGGCGCTGCCGTAGTGATTGGGGTCAAGCTGGCTGGCGTCCTGCTGGGCTTGTTGCAGCAGCGGCAGCAGTTCGCTGGTCAGGCGCTGGGCGGCTTGTTGGCCCAGAGGCAGCGTCTTCATCAGCACCGTCAATTGGTTTTCCAGCCAACTCCACAGCCAGGCGGCCAGGGCGTCATCCGGGCTGATCTGCCAGGCGCGGGCGGCCAGGGCCCAGCCCAGGGCCAGGTGCGGTTCGGAGCGCTGTGCCAGAAATTCTCGGGCGGCGTCATCCAGCTCCGGTAAACCGTTCAATAGCTGGTGCAGGGAATAGCCCATCTGCCGGCTTTCCTGATACAGCTCGCGGGTTTCACGGCTGGCGCGGTGTTCCTCACACAACTGCGCGAGGCGCGACCAGTCCTGTTCGGCGGCGGCCTGGCAGTGGGCGAGCAGCAGCGGCGCTTCGAAGCGCGCCAGGTTGAGCAACAGTTGATCGCTGATCCAGCGCCCGGCACTTGCCGGGTCGGTCACGCGGGCTTGCTCCACGGCCATTTCCAGGCCCTGGGAATAGCTGTAGCCACCAATCGGCAGCTGCGGACTGGCCAGACGCAACAGCGCCCAGGCTGGGTTCATAGACGTACGCCGAACTGGTGCAGCTTGGGCGGGTAGTTGAAGTCTTCGTCGCCATGGCGGGAATGGTGGTGGCCGCCGCCATAGGCGCCGTGTTCCGGCTGGAAGGGGGCCTCGATGGTCTCGGTCGTCGCGCCCAACTGATCGAGCATGGCCTTGAGCACGTAGTCATCGAGCAGGCGCAGCCAACCGTCACCCACTTGCAGCGCCACGTGGCGGTTGCCCAGGTGATAGGCGGCGCGGGTCAGTTCAAAGGCATTGCCGCAGGTGACGTGCAGCAGTTGTTCAGGCCGGGCGCACACGCGTACGACACGTCCGTCTTCAGCCTGTAGGAATTCGCCATCGTGCAGCGGCGGTTGGCCGCGCTCCAGAAACAGGCCGACGTCTTCTCCGTCGGCACTGATACAGCGCAGGCGGCTTTTGCTGCGGGCTTCGAAATTCAGCAGCAACTCTGCGGCCCAGACGGGTTGGGGGGCGATTCGGCGGTGGATCACCAGCATCAGAAAGCTTCCAGCTATGAGCGATAAGCAAGCTAGAGCAAGGGTCTTGCCAACCACGCGGGGAGTAGGAATTCCCTGTAGGCAGGCGACTTGTGCCACCTGATGGCGCAGGAAATTATTCCAAAATGTTTCATTTTGGTGCGTGGTTGGATTTATAGCACCGGATCCGGGCGCTCGGCGTTGAATTCCATTGCTTGGTGCATGAAATTTCTTTCATCTTTTATGAGTTTTGATTGCTTGGGACTTTTCCTACGCACTTGCAGGATTTGCCGTGCGTTGCGTTACGCGCTGTTTCATTAGGATTCCGCTCCGTATTTAATCTTCAGCGGTTTCCACCATGTACAAGTCATTTTTCTGTTTACTCATTGTCAGTTTGTCGCTCGCCATTTCATCTGCTTCGGCCAACCTTCAGCGTGCTCCGGCATTCGCCCCGCCACCTACTATCGACAACGTGATCGACCGCGCCCACGAGCTGTTGGGCACGCCCTATAAATTGGGCGGCGCTTCGGTGAAGCAGGGCTTCGATTGCAGCAGCTTCCTGGTGTACCTGTTCAAGACCGAAGCCAACATTCATCTGCCTCGCACCACCTCGGCGATGCACCGCTCAACCGCGGCCACGGTCAAGCGCAATGCGTTGCAACCGGGTGATGCGGTGTTTTTCAGGGGCAATGGGCGCGGCCAGGTCAGCCACGTTGGTCTCTATATAGGAGAGGGCAAGTTCATCCACTCGCCACGCACGGGCAAAAGCGTGCGCATCGACTCACTGGCCAACAGCTATTGGAACCGGAACTACACCACCGCCAAGCGTTTTCACACCGTGCGCTGAGTTATTCGGTGCTGCCCAGGCCTTGCCAATGCTTGAGGCCGATAAAGATGAAACGCAGCTGCTGGGTGATCTTGGCTTGTGGCGTGAGGTGCGCAGGCAGCGCTTCGGCGGGCGGGTCGATAATGTCGGGCAGGGTGGCGAACACGCTCTTGACGATCAGGTCGGCCATCACGTGCAGGCCGTCGGCATCCAGGTGCTGGAGCTTGGGCATCAGGGTCAGGTCGGCGGCGAGGTCGCTGGCGATGTCTTCACGCAGGGCACCAATGGCTTGGCGAACGGCGAGGCTGCCACCGTATTGCTCGCGGGCCAGGAACAGGAATTGCGAACGGTTGGCGGCGACCACATCCAGGAAAATCCGTACCGAGGCATCAATGATGCCGCCCATCACGAATTCGTTGTGGCGCACCAGGCGAATCGTCGCGCGAAAGGTCTGGCCGACTTCACTGACCAATACCAGGCCCAACTGATCCATATCGGCAAAGTGACGGTAGAAACCGGTGGGCACGATGCCGGCGGTCTTGGCCACTTCACGCAGGCTGAGGCTGCCGAACCCACGGCCACACTCCATCAGATGGCGGGCTGCGTCCATCAGGGCGAGTCGGGTCTGTTGCTTCTGTTCGGCGCGGGGCAGCATTGGCAGGCGGGCTTTGTGGACAAGGACAGCGACGCACTCTAGCAAATCAGCTTTGCCAGCGTCGAACTTCAAAAGGGAGAAGGGCGTTGCGGTTCACACAAAGTCAAAGCCCGATCGGCTGATCGGGCTTTTTTCCAGGGCCAGCACGGGCTTAGCTCTGTGCTTGATGCAGTTCTGCCAGACGGTCAGCACCGCCTTCCACTACGCCGTCAGCATAAGCGCGTTTGTTGGCGCGGCTCGAACCATCTTCAACCAGGCCTTTCTGTTCCAGGCGATCACGGCCACCTTCGGCAACAGCGTTGCGTTCCATCAGGCGATCAGCGCCACCTTCAACCAGGCCTTTCTGTTCCAGACGGTCACGGCCACCTTCAGCAACGCCTTCGGTGTAGGCACGTTTGTTGGCTTGTTCAGAACCGTTTTCAGTGATGCTGCCGTTGTAGTCGGTGTTGTTCTTGTCCGAAGCGCCGCTGCGAGCCAGGGTTTGGCTGAAGTGGGAAGCGTCGGCTTTCACTTGTGGGGTTGCCTGTTCAGCAGCTGGCAGGGCAAATGCGCTGGTGGCCAGGAGGGAAAGTGCAAAGCTTGCGAGTATTTGGCGTTTCATGATGGGTTGCTCCTTGGGAGGGCGATAAATTGGGTACAGGGCTAATGCTACTCTTGATAAGTCGATATAAAAGTTCATAAACACAATGGTAATAATCAACAGAATTGATTGTTCCCTGCGAAGGCTCTATCTCGCAGGTCTCAAGCCCGCGCTTTTGCACCGAGGTGGGTATTTTCGACACGAACGTGGGTAACAACGGTGCGTCGTTGATGATTGAAACTGTCTGGTTGGTCAGGAAAGGCGGTTTTTATGAGGAATTCATCAATGGGGTTAAACCCCCGCGCCGTTTGTCAGTCGTAGCCATATAAGCTGTAGTCAAAACGCGCGCCGCAAAGCGCCCGCTCAGTCGTAACCTGGAGTCCTGTGCAATGACGCGCACTCGTAAAATTCTCGCCTGGAGCTGCGCCAGCTTCGTTTTGTTAATCGCCATTGTGGTGTTGGTCCTGGTGTTCTTTGACTGGAACCGGATCAAGCCGCCCCTCAACGCCAAGGTCTCCGAAGAGCTGCATCGACCGTTTGCCATCAATGGCAACCTGGCAGTGGTGTGGCAGCGCGAGCCCGATGAGGGTGGCTGGCGCGCCTGGATTCCGTGGCCCCATGTGATTGCCGAAGACCTGACCCTGGGCAATCCCGACTGGTCGAAAGCCCCGCAGATGGTCACCCTCAAGCGCGTGGAGTTGCGTATCTCGCCCCTGGCGTTGCTGGCCCAGCGCGTGGTGATCCCGCGTATCGACCTCACCGAACCGAGTGCGCAGTTGCAGCGCCTGGCCGATGGCCGCGCCAACTGGACCTTCAAGTTCGACCCCAAGGACCCGAATGCCGAACCGTCCAACTGGGTGGTGGACATCGGCGCCATCGGCTTCGACAAAGGCCATGTGACCCTCGACGACCAGACTCTCAAGACCCAGCTCGACGTCGTGATCGACCTGCTCGGCAAGCCGATCCCCTTCGGCGAGATCGTCGGCGATGCCGACGCCAGGAAAGCCCTGGAAAAAGGCTCGGCGCCGCAGGATTACGCGTTCGGCCTCAAGGTCAAGGGCCAATACCACGGCCAGAAACTCGATGGCACCGGCAAGATCGGTGGCCTGCTGGCCTTGCAGGACGCGGCCAAGCCTTTCCCGCTGCAAGCCCAGGCCAGGATCGGCGACACCAGCATCGCGCTGGCCGGCACCCTGACCGACCCGATGAACCTTGGCGCCCTCGACCTGCGCCTCAAACTCTCCGGCAGCAGCCTGGGCAACCTGTACCCGCTGACCGGCGTGACCTTGCCGGATTCGCCGGCCTATTCCACCGACGGCCACCTGATCGCCAAGTTGCATGAGGCCAGTGGCGCGTCGTTCCAGTATGAAAACTTCAACGGCAAGATCGGCAACAGCGACATCCACGGCAACCTCGGCTACGTCGCCAGCCAGCCGCGGCCCAAGCTCACCGGGGCGCTGGTCTCCAACCAGCTGTTGATGACCGACCTGGCGCCGCTGATCGGTGCCGACTCCAACGCCAAGCAAAAAGCCCGTGGCGGCGAAAGCAAGCAGCCGGCGACCAAGGTGCTGCCGGTGGAAGAGTTCCGCACCGAGCGCTGGCGCGACATGGATGCCGACGTCGAATTCACCGGCAAACGCATCGTCCACAGTGCCGAATTGCCGTTCACCGATCTCTACACTCACCTGGTGCTGAACGACGGGCAGTTGAGCCTGGAGCCCCTGCGTTTCGGCGTGGCCGGTGGCAAGCTCGACGCGCAGATTCGTCTCAACGGGCGCACCACGCCGATGGAAGGCCAGGCCAGACTCACCGCGCGCAACTTCAAGCTCAAGCAGTTGTTCCCGACCTTCGAGCCGATGAAAACCAGCTTCGGTGAGCTCAACGGCGACGCGGACATTTCCGGACGCGGCAACTCCGTCGCGGCATTGCTTGGCACGTCGAATGGCGATCTGAAGATGTTGATCAACGACGGCGCCATCAGCCGCGGACTGATGGAAATCGCCGGGCTCAACGTTGGCAACTACGTGGTCGGCCGCCTGTTTGGCGACAAGGAAGTGAAGATAAACTGTGCGGCCGCAGACTTCGGCATCAAGTCGGGCCTGGCGACGACTCGCCTGTTTGTGTTCGATACCGAGAACGCGATCATCTACATCGATGGCACCGCGAACATGGCCAGCGAGCAGCTTGACCTGACCATTACCCCGGAGTCCAAAGGCTTCCGCCTGTTCTCCCTGCGCTCGCCGTTGTACGTCAACGGGCCGTTTATCAAACCGAATGCTGGCGTGAAGGCGGTGCCGCTGATGCTGCGTGGTGCGGGCATGGTTGCCTTGGGTGTGATTGCCGGCCCGGCGGCGGGTTTGCTGGCGCTGGTGGCACCGAGCGGCGATGAGCCGAACCAGTGTGCGCCGCTGCTGCAACAGATGAAGGAAGGCAAGGCACCTAAAACAGTGAAAGGCTAGCTGACAAAACCGTGAGCCAAATGTGGGAGCGGGCTTGCTCGCGAAGGCGGTGGATCAGTCAAGAATGTTCCGACTGACCCACCGCCTTCGCGAGCAAGCCCGCTCCCACATGGGTTTTGCGGTGTTAGCTGTGTTAGTTACAGGTCCTTCAGAATATCCGCCATGTCGTCGGCGTGTTCTTCTTCCTGGGCCAGGATGTCTTCGAAGATCCGGCGAGTGGTCGGGTCTTTGTCACCGATGTACTGGATGATTTCGCGATAGCTGTCTACCGCGATGCGCTCGGCCACCAGGTCTTCGTAGACCATCTCCTTCAGCGTATTGCCGGCCACGTACTGCGCGTGGGAATTCTTCGACAGCAGGTCGGGGTTGAACTCCGGCTCGCCACCCAACTGCACGATACGCTCGGCCAACTTGTCGGCGTGTTCGGCTTCCTGGGTGGCGTGCTCGAGGAACTCCTCGGCGGCGACATGCGCCTTGACGCCATTGGCCATGAAGTAGTGGCGCTTGTAGCGCAGCACGCACACCAGTTCGGTGGCCAGCGATTCGTTGAGCAGACGCAGGATTTCCTGGCGGTCGGCGTCATAACCTTCGGTCACGGCACCGTTTTCGACGTTCTTGCGGGCGCGGTCACGTAAAGTGGCTACGTCAGACAAATGTGAGTCAGTCATCTCATTCTCCTGGTACTAATCCGGTTTTGCGCCACGCTCTGCCGGCGTGATCGCTCCAAGTTGTGAGTCCCAGGCAACGCAAAAAGTTTTATCGGATTTTACAGAGCGTGCCCCGACAGCCGCGCTTCCTCCTGCAACCACTCAAAAAACGCCCGGACCGGCGGGTGCCGTTCCCGTCCCGGTACGCACAGGGCGCTGTAGCCGGCGCCGTTGACGCGGACCTGTGGCCGGTAAGGCACCAGCAACCCGCTGGCGACGCTTTCCGAGACCAGGATATTGCTCGCCAGCACCAGGCCCTGGCCGGCGATGGCCGCTTGCAGGGCGTAGTGTTCTTCGTCGTATTCGCGCAGCGGCGAAGCGGATTGCAACCAGTCTTCCCCGGCCTTTTCGCACCAGGCCTGCCAGCCCAGGGCGTACAGCCTGGAGTTGTGCCAGCGCACGCTGATCAGGGTCGGGGTGCGCTCGCGCGCCAGGGCGACTTGTTCGGGGGAGCCATACACGGCGAAACATTCGTCGAACAGGCACAAACCGTAGAGGTTCGTGTAGTCGTCGATGCTGTAGCGGATCACCAGGTCGACGCTGGCATCCTGCTGTAAATCGACGACGGCGCAGTTGGTGTCCAGGCGCAGGCTGATATCCGGATGGGCGGCATAGAAGCGCCCGAGTCGCGGCACCAGCCACAGAGCGGCAAACGCCGGCGTAGTGGAGAGCGTGAGATTGCCGGCGCTGCGTTGCGGGCGCAGGGTGTCGACGCTTTGCGCGACGTCCAGCAAGGCGCCGTGCAGGCTGTGGAACAGGCGCTCGCCGCGTTCCGTCAGGCGCACCTGGCGCGGAAGGCGCTCGAACAGTGGCACGCCGAGCCAGGTTTCCAGGGAGCGAATCTGGTGGGATACCGCCGTCGGCGTGACCGACAACTCCTGGGCGGCGGCCTTGAAGCTCAACAGGCGCGAGGCCGATTCAAAGGCGCGCAGGGCGGTCAGGGGCAGCGAAGCAAACATGTGAGGCTCCATGAATGAATTCAGTTCATCCAAAACAACTATTGCTCATTTGTGAGGGTGGCCGCTCGGCTCTAGATTTATGCGCAACAGAGGCAGCCATTCAGGTTGCCTGAGTCTAGCGTGTGAAGGCCTACAGATGAAAAAAATGCTTGCGATCCATTCCAGCCCCCGCGGCGAACGTTCCCACTCCCGGCGCCTTGCCGAGGTGTTCCTGGCCGCCTGGCACACCGCCAATCCCGACGCGCAGTTGACCCGTCGCGAAGTGGGCCGGGCGTCTATCCCCCACGTCAGCGAGGCGTTCATTGCCGCCAGCTTCCACCCGGAGCCGCAGGCGATGCCGTTGTCCATGCACGCCGATTTGCAACTGAGCAATGAGCTGGTAGCCGAGCTGGTCGAGCACGAACTGCTGGTGATTTCCGTACCGATGTACAACTTCGGGATTCCCAGCGGCCTCAAGGCCTGGATCGACCAGATCGTACGCATGGGCCACACCGTGGATATCACCCAGGACAGCCAGGGTATCGCCCAGTACCAGCCGTTATTGTTGGGCAAAAAGGCCTTGATCATCACCAGTCGCGGCGGCAGCGGCTTTGGCCCGGGCGGGGAAAACGAGGCGATGAACCACGCCGATCCGCACCTGCGGACCGCGTTGGGGTTCATCGGCATTGAAGACGTCACGGTGATCGCCGCAGAAGGCGAAGAGTCCGACCCGAGCGTTTTCCGCCGTTCCTGCGATGCAGTCGAGGGGCAACTGCGCGACCTGGCCGGGAGCTTCTGAAGTGTCGTGGCTTTTCCTGCTGATCGCCGCCGGCTTTGAGGTGACCTTCGCCATGGGCATGAAGTACGCCGACGGCTTCACCCGGCTGTGGCCGTCGCTGGTCACCGTCATCGCGGCCGTGGGCGGGATCTACTTCCTGACCCTGGCCATGCGTGAGTTGCCGGTGAGCGTGGCCTACCCGATCTGGACCGCCATTGGCTCACTGGGCACGGTGTTTCTCGGGTTCGCGTTGCTGGGGGAGAGCCTGACGCTGATCAAGCTGGTGTCGGTGGGCTTGATCGTCGCCGGAGTGGTGGGGCTCAAGTAGCTTCCTGCGCGCTGACATTGCTGCGAACCGGCGTCGTCCAGCGCTCCGACAAAATCACCCCGCCCAGGGTCAGCAAGCCGCCCACCAGGTGATACAGCGCCAGTTGCTCCTTCAACACCACTGCGGCAATCAACGCGGTGATCAGCGGCAGCAGGTTGAAAAACAGCGTGGTGCGGCTTGGGCCGAGGGTCTTCACCGAATGCATCCAGGCCAGCGGCGCGAGCATCGAGGCCAGCAGGCAGGCGTACAGCACCAGCGGGATATTCGACCAGCCAAGGCCGGCCTTGTCGGAGAGCAGGAACAGCGGAAACAACACCACCACCGCCACCAGCACCTGCAGGTACAGCAAAACCAGTGGCGGCAAGCGCAGCTGCCATTTTTTCAGCAGGGTGCTGTAGACCGCGTAGGCGAGGGTGGCCACCAGCATCATCGCGTCACCCATATTCAGCCCGTGTTGCAGCAGGGCGCTGAGACTGCCGGCGGAAACCACCACTACCACGCCGGCGAACGACAGCACGGCACCGGTCAGGGCGCCGAAGGTCAGGCGTTGGCCAAGGCTGATGATGGCGGCGGTGAGGGCCATCAGCGGCATCAGCGAGAGGATGATGCCCATGTTGGTGGCCGAGGTCAGGTTCGCGGCGTAATACGCCAGGCTCTGGTACACCGCCATGCCCAGCACGCCGAGGATGAAGACCTTGCCCAGGTTGGGACGAATCAGCGGCCAGTTGGCGATGACGGGTTTGAGCATGAACGGGGTAAACAGCAGGCCGGCCAGCAGCCAGCGGTAAAAACCGATCTCGGCAGGGAAAATCGTCCCCACCGCGAGTTTGTTGACCACGGTATTGCCGGCCCAGATAAAAATGGCCAGTAACGGATAAGCGTATTGCATCGAAAAGAACCAATTGCGTCTATGAGCGGTGATTATCCTTTGTCTGGATCGAAGCCTATACTTCGATCCAGCCATCCGACCTTTGTATCCAGACAACATGCTCAAGAAGTACATCAACCTTCCCGATTTTGACCAGTTGCCGGCCCCGGTGTATTTCCGTTATTCGGAATTCGAGGCTGACACCCATGCCAGTGCGCACCAGCATGCCTGGGGTTCCCTGGACTACTCGGCCCGTGGCGTGATGCGCTTTGAAGTGGCCGGCAGTCGCTTTATGTCGCCGCCGCAATATGCGGTATGGATCCCACCCAACACCCAGCACAGTTCCTACAACGCCCAGGCGATCGTCTACCGCTCCGTATATCTGGCGCCCGCCTTGTGCGAGCAATTGCCGGCGCAGCCGTGCACCCTGACCATCAGCGATATCCTCAAGGCGATCCTCAGTGATTTCGCCGAGCGTGATGTCAACATTCCCGAGAACGAAGCCGACGTGCGCCTGGCCCAGGTGCTGGTAGACCAGCTCAGGCAGGCGCCGGTGCACGATTGTTTCCTGCCGTATGCCAGCCATCCCGGGTTGCTCAGTGTGCTGGAGGGCATGCAGGCCGACCCTGGCGATAACCGCGCGCTGGCCCAGTGGGCGCAGCAGGTGCATGTCAGTGAGCGCACCCTGGCGCGGCAATTTGTGCGTGAGCTGGGGATGAGCTTCGGCGAATGGCGCCAACGCCTGCGGTTCCTGGCGTCGATCGAAGCGCTGGACAGCGCGCGCAGCGTCCAGGAAGTTGCGTTTGACCTGGGCTACAGCACGGCCTCGGCGTTTATCGCGATGTTCCAGCGCCAGGCCGGCTGCACGCCGGAGCAGTATCGCCGGACCCATATACGCGGCAGGAAGGTGTAACAGGGTTTGACTACACTGCTGGGGAGGCCGTGCCCCTCGGCACGGTAACAGGGAGAAAACTCCATGAAGATGCTGCGTATTCCGCTGTTGATGATGGGCCTGCTGCTGTGTTCCCAAGGCTTTGCCGCGACTGCCGCACAGACGGCTCAGCAACAAAAAATGACTACTTGCAACGCCGAAGCCAAGACCAGTGGCAAGACCGGTGATGATCGCAAGGCGTTCATGAGCAACTGCCTCAAGGCGGCCCCGGCGGCCAACGACGCCAAGACCCTGACCCCCCAGCAACAGAAGATGAAAGATTGCAACGCCACCGCGAAAACCCAGGCGCTGACCGGCGATGCGCGTAAAACCTTTATGAGCACCTGCCTGAAGAAATAATGATGCAGAACTCTGTGGGCGCTGGCTTGCCTAAGATTGCGACCTGACAGTCGATGCCTTTGTTGGCTGACCCACCGCCATCGCAGGCAAGCCAGCTCCCACATTGGACCGCGTTTAGACTTCTCGCTTGATTCACCCAACGCTGGCAGACTGCCCATCCTTTAACGCCGTTCGTTTTGAGGCTGTATGCCAACGTTTTCTCAGCGTCACGTGTTGTTGTTGGTCAGTTGCGTGCTGATTTTTGGCGGGCTGCTGCTGGTTTTGCCATTGAAGTTGCTGCCGAGCCTGCTGGCCGGGCTGCTGGTGTACGAGCTGGTCAACATGCTCACCCCGCAGTTGCAGCGGCTGATCGAAGGCCGGCGTGCGCGCTGGTTGGCGGTAGCCTTGCTGGGAACCTTGATCGTCAGCATCCTGACCCTGATCTTTGCCGGGGCCATCAGCTTCCTGCTGCACGAAGCGGAAAACCCGGGGGCCTCCCTCGATAAGTTCATGGGCGTGGTCGACCGTGCCCGCGGCCAGTTGCCGCCGTTCCTCGACGCCTACCTGCCGGCCAGCGCCGCCGAGTTCCGCGTGGCCATCGGCGAATGGCTGAGCAAACACCTCAGCGAACTGCAACTGGTGGGCAAAGACGCCGCGCACATGTTCGTGACCTTGTTGATCGGCATGGTGCTGGGGGCGATCATCGCCCTGCAACGGGTGCCGGACCTGACCAAGCGCAAACCCCTGGCGGCCGCGCTGTTTGATCGCCTGCACCTGCTGGTCCAGGCCTTTCGCAACATCGTTTTCGCGCAGATCAAGATCGCCGCGCTGAACACCGCGTTCACCGCGATTTTCCTCGCGGTGGTGCTGCCGTTGTGCGGGATCCACCTGCCGTTGACCAAGACGTTGATCGTGCTGACGTTCCTGCTGGGCCTGCTACCGGTGATCGGCAACCTGATGTCCAACACCCTGATCACCATCGTGGCCTTGTCGCTGTCGATCTGGGTGGCGGTGGCGGCGTTGGGCTACCTGATCGTGATCCACAAGGTCGAGTACTTCCTCAACGCGCGGATCGTCGGCGGACAGATCAGTGCCAAGTCGTGGGAATTGTTGTTGGCGATGCTGGTGTTCGAAGCCGCGTTCGGCCTGCCGGGGGTGGTGGCGGGGCCGATTTATTATGCGTACTTGAAGAGTGAGTTGAAGCTGGCGGGGATGGTTTAGGCATTGATGTTGCCTGGACTGGCCCCTTCGCGAGCAAGCCCGCTCCCACATTTGACCGAGTTCCAACTTTGGAATGCAGCCGAATGTGGGAGCGGGCTTGCTCGCGAAGGGCGCGCCACGGTTTTCAGCTAAAACTCAGTAGCCGTAGCGCTTGCTGGCCTCAATCGCCAGACCACTGCCAATACTGCCAAAGATGTTCCCTTCCACATGCTGCGCATTCGGCAGCATCGCCGAGATGCTGTGGCGCAGCGCCGGAATCCCGCTGGAACCCCCGGTAAAGAACACCGTGTCCACCTGGGCCACGTCCACCGAGGCGTCGTTGAGCAGTTGCGTCACCGCATTGCGCACCCGCTCCAGCAAGCCATCGATGGCCGACTCGAACAACGCCCGGCTCAACTCCACGCTCAACCCAGGCTCGACTCGGTCCAGCAGCACATGGCGGCTGTCCTGTTGGGTCAGTTGGATCTTGGTTTCTTCCACTTCCATCGCCAACCAGTGCCCGGCGCGCTGCTCGATCAGGTTGAACAGGCGGTCGATGCCACCCGTGTCCTCGATGTCGTAGCGCATGCTGCCCAGCGCCAGCTTGGATTTCTGCGAGTACACCGAGTTGATGGTGTGCCAGGTCGCCAGGTTCATGTGGTGGCTGGTGGGCATATAGGCGCCGCTCTTCATGCGGCTGCCGTAGCCGAACAGCGGCATCATGCCGGCCAGCGAGAGCTGCTTGTCGAAGTCGGTACCGCCGATGTGCACACCGCCGGTGGCGAGGATGTCGTCGTGGCGGTTGTCGATCTGGCGGCGCTCGGGCGACAGGCGCACCAGGGAGAAGTCGGAGGTACCCCCGCCGATGTCGACAATCAGCACCAGCTCTTCTTTCTCGATGGTGGACTCGTAGTCGAAGGCCGCGGCAATCGGTTCGTACTGGAACGAGATGTCCTTGAAGCCGATCTTGCGGGCCACGTCCACCAGGGTGTTCTCGGCTTCCTGGTCGGCCATCGGGTCGTCGTCGACGAAAAATACCGGACGGCCCAGCACCACTTCTTCGAACTCACGCCCGGCGGTGGTCTCGGCGCGGCTCTTGAGTTGGCCGATAAACAGCGCCAGCAGGTCGGTGAACGGCATGGCCGTGCCCAATACACTGGTGTCGTGCTTGATCAGCTTGGAACCCAGCAGGCTCTTGAGCGAGCGCATCAGCCGGCCTTCGTAGTTTTCCAGGTACTCGTGCAGGGCCAGGCGACCGTACACCGGGCGGCGCTCTTCGAAGTTGAAGAACACCACCGACGGCAGCGTGATCTTGTCGTCCTCCAGCGCGATAAGCGTTTCCATGCCGGGACGAATCCAGCCGACGGTGGAGTTGGACGTGCCGAAGTCGATACCGCAGGCACGGGCTGGGGATGGGTTTTTCATGTCAATCGGGTTCCGGTTGAAAAACGGCCGCGCAGTGTATGCCACCCGCGTGCAGATGCGTAGGCCGACTATCCGCTAAATACAACGCACTTGTTACCTTGAAAGCCCGGCCTTTGCCCCCAAATCCTCCCCATACGGTTGGTGGCTGCAGGATTCTGCCCGCAGCGCCGATAAACTTCTGACGCACCCTTCGGTCACAAGATTGAGATCGGTCAATCCAGACGCCGCAAACAGGCGCATGCTGTGACGCTGGCAGTGCGATATCGATAATGGATGGTGATGCCCCCGATGGACTTCAAAGACTATTACAAGATTCTCGGTGTAGAACCCACCGCTGACGACAAGGCGATCAAGGCCGCCTATCGCAAGCTGGCGCGCAAATATCACCCGGACGTGAGCAAGGAAAAGGACGCTGAAGCCAAGTTCAAGGACGCGTCCGAAGCCTATGAAGCGCTGAAAAGTGCCGACAAGCGCGCCGAATACGACGATCTGCGCAAATACGGCCAGCATGGCCAGCCGTTCCAGGGCCCGCCAGGCTGGCAGAGCCGTGGTGGCTATGGCGGCGGTGGCCAGGACACCGGCGACTTCTCGGACTTCTTCAGCTCGATCTTCGGTTCGCGCGGCAATGGTTTTGGTGGTGCCCAGGGCCGCAGTGCCGGGCGTCGAGGGCAAGATGTGGAAATGGAACTGCCGGTCTTCCTCGAAGAGACCCTGTCCAACGAGTCCAAGCAGGTCAACTTCCAGGTGCCGCAATACAACGCGGCCGGCCAGCACGTCAGCAACACCACCAAGAGCCTGAACGTGAAGATCCCGGCCGGTGTGGCCGACGGCGAGCGCATCCGCCTCAAGGGCCAGGGCGCGCCTGGGATTGGCGGTGGTGCCAATGGTGATCTGTACTTGATCATCAAGTTCGCGCCACACCCTAAATTCGATGTGGAAGGTGAGAACCTGATCATCACCCTGCCACTGGCCCCGTGGGAGCTGGCGTTGGGCACGGAAGTGGCGGTGCCGACCCTCACCGGCAAGATCAACCTCAAGGTGCCGGCCGGCAGCCAGAACGGCCAGCGCATGCGCGCCAAGGGCCATGGCTTGTTGAACAAGGCCGGGCAGCGCGGTTACCTGTTTGTGCAACTCAAGGCGGTGATGCCGAAAAACACCGACGACGAGGTCAAGGCGTTGTGGCAGGAACTGGCACAAAAAGCCGCCTTCGATCCAAGAGAATCATGGAGTAGCTAACAATGAGCAGTCCCCGTTTGGTTCAAGTGAACATGGCAGAATTCTGTGAGGCCACCGACCTGTCGGTGGCCTACGTGATCGAAATCGTCGAGCACGGCATCGTTGAACCGGTGGGGACCAGTCCCGAGTCCTGGCGCTTCACCGATTACGAACTGGCCCTGGCCAAGCGCGCCTCGGCGCTGCAAAAGGACCTGGAGCTGGAATGGGAAGGCGTCGCCCTGGCGCTCGACCTGCTGGAGGAAGTCCAGCAACTGCGGGCCGAGAACCAGATGCTCAAGCAACGGCTGGGGCGGTTGGTGCAAACGCCCTGAATCCATCAGGTGATGCTGCAGCGCGCCTTGCACGGCACCCAGTCGCGCAGGGTCAGCGAGCGAATCAGTTGCGCCTCGTCCACGGCCAGTTGCAGTTGCACATTTTCAGCCTGGGTTGCGTATGCCTCATCACTGAGGGCGCCCGCATCGTGTTCCTCGGATAACGCATTCAAGCGCACGTCATGGGGCCCCCTCAGGACTCTGAACTCATCGTCATAATGGTTGCGAATAAAGGCCTGCCAGAATTCGCGGCCCAGCAGCGACTGTACGAGCTTCTTGGAGTTGTCCAGTTTTTCGATTGTGATGGCGGCATTATTCAGGATCTGCGGCGCTACCTGTCCCGTTGCGAGGTAGCGGGCATCGTTGGGCTGACCGGGCAGGCCGAGGCGGCGGGCCAGGCCCATGCGATAGGCCAGGCGAATTTCAATATCTTCCAGTTTTTCCAGGGCGGCGACTTTTTGTTCAGGGGTCATGGTCGACGTGCGAATCATGCCTTCTCGAACCCGAATGTCTGCGCTGGCTAATTTTTCCACCTCGTCCAGGCGAAAAAGACCTTTGGCCAAGGTGTAGAGTGCCGGTCCCGCCTCGCCATCGGCGGCATAGCGCGTGGCTTGCCACGTCAGCACCTTGGTCTCCATGTCACTGAACACCAGGGCCGACCGATCGCCGCAGCGCGGGTCACCCGCCAGGTTGAACAGCTCTTCACGCAAGCCATCGTCCCGGGCCGCATAGAGCAATTGCCACAGGCGCGATTGCAGGTCGGTATAGCGGCTGCGGTACTCCGCCGATTCTTTGAGGTTGTCGAGGATGTCGAGGAAGATCTGCGAACCGGGTTTCTCGGCAATCGACTCCCACAGGCTGCGTCGTACGTCGATTTCCTCGGGTGACAGACCATCCATCCAGTGCTGGTATGCCGGCTCCGGTGTGTCGTCCACGATCTGTTCTTGAGGGGCGTGAACCTCGACTGTAGCGGGCTGTGGCGCCCGATAACGCATCGCGCCGGGCTGCCGGCCCGCTGCTGCCTCGCGGTGGAGCAAGGTTGCATTGCTCCAATACTCGACCAACTGCCTGCGGGCTTCGGTGCTCAGCGGGTTGCCGTCGATAAAGGTGACGTTGTTGACGTAGATGAATGCCTCGGCCTCCTCGGGCAGCGGGTTGACCAGGGACTCGGGCAACTGCGTGATGCGGTTCTGCGCCAGGTTAACGATGTCCAACGCCTGATGTGGCCCCAAGCCCTGCGGCCACTCGGTGATCCCGGTGTTTTTCAAATTCACCCTACGCAGGTTCGGCAGGGTTGCGAAGTTGGGGGTACGCGCCAGGGGGTTGCGGCTCAGATTGATGATCTTGAGTGAGGTGAGCCCCTCCAGCAGATCCACGTCGGCCTCGCTCAGGGAAAGTTGGTTGCTCCTGAGGTCCAGGCGGGTAAGCCGAGTCATCCGGGCAACGCTGGGCGGGATTGAACGCAACTCTCCGTACGACAGGTCGAGCCAACGGGTGTGACTGAAGTGGCCGAGAAACTCATCCAGGCCGTATACGGATTGCATGTCCTGAAGCTTGATTGACCCAACGTGGCTGAAATCTGCTTCCAGCGCAGGCAAGTCGCCGACTCTCAAGCCGAGTGCTTCAAGGGTGTAGCCGGCGGGAGAACCATCTTGGGCCAGCACTTTGGGAGTCATGCGCCGCCAGCACGCCTTGAGGTCTCGAGCGAATTGCTGGCGATGGTTGGCATCCCCTGCACGCAGGTTTTCGCTGTCGGCAGCCACCAGGAACCGTTGTGTGGCCCAGGCGTTCAGTTGGGTGCTCAAGGTTTGCCACTCGCCTTCCAGGCGCGTCAGTTCAGCCGGCGCCCCGTCGCCTGCGTGCAATACGAATTGCTCGTTTTCCTCCTCGCTGTAGCCGGGAAACAGGTCCCTTATCCGCCGCATTTCGTCGGTGTGGCTCAAGGGTACTTCGAAGGCGCCAGGCTGGCCGCCGTTGCGCCAGCCCGGGCGAGTTTGTGCCAGGCGAGCGATGTACGCCCGCATCTGCTGATTGGCTTGCGGGGTGAATGGGTTGTCACGCAGGCGGGTCATGCGGTTGAGACGGATGCTGGCTTCCACGTTTTCGGGGGCTGGGTTGAGCAGGCTGTCGGGCACCGCGCTCAGGTGATTGCCGGACAGGTCGACTTCTCTCAGCTCCGGCAGTTCCAGCAGGCCTGTGGGCCACTGATTGATCCGGGTGTCACGCAGCTCCAGCTTGCGCAGTCGTAGCAGCGGGCTGAAATCCGGCAGGGTGCCCAAGGGGTTGTCGTTCAGGCACAGTTCTTCCAGGCGGCTCAGGCCGGCCAGTTGGCCGGCGCTGATTTCGCTCAGGCGGATGGCATTTTTCGACAGGTCCAGGTGCGTCAGCGCCTTTATGGCCGTGATTGCTTCGGGCAGTTCGGTCAGCGTATGGCGTCCGATACCGCCGACTTGTTTGAGGGTCAAACGTTTCAGATTGGGGAAGTTGCCAAGGAACTGCCCGGGGCCGTCGGTGAAGCTCACGTAGTCGAGAACCAACTCCTCGACATGGGCAAAATCGGCGTTGAGTTTGGGCAGGTTCACCTGGGCGCTGATTTCCAGTCGGCGCCCGGTGTATCCCCCGGCACGATCCACGGTCTGTCGGCGCCAGCAATCTCTTAACGCATCGGCCACTGACTGCTCCCGGCCTCCCGGGTTCACCTCAAATGGACGCCGGCTCGTATCTTCTCGGGCACTGCGTTTCACCCAGTCCTTGAGTGCGCGTTTGAGGGCGGCGTATTGGTCTTCCCGGCGCGTCAACTCAGTGCGCGCATCGCTCCCGAGGGTCTCGATGAAGGCTGTGGCCTGCTCGTCGCTGAACCCCGGATACAGCTTGCGCACCCGCGTATGGGTGCTGCGCAATTGAGTAAGTTTGTGCAGCGGGGAGCCGCCCCGCAGGCGCAGGTCTCCTGCCAAGGGTTTGCGCAGCATCGGGTATTCCAGCAGTACCGAGCGCAGCTCGTCCCGGGCCAATGGCGTTTGTCGCACCCGCTGCTTCAGGGTGCCGGCGTCCCGTGCGGCTTCGCCTAGTGCTCGACGCTGGCCCTGTTCAAGGCGTGCCAGAACGGCGCCATACAGGTCGGTGGCGCCGAACGCTCCGTCTTCACCCATCGCCAGCATCAGCGGCGGTGCGTCGGCCTCTGGACCGACGGCGTCGATCAGTGGCCCCTGTTCGCTGCCCAAGCGGATTTCCACCCGCAGGCTCGGGTCCCAACCCGGCAAGCTGGGCAGGGTATGCAGGGCCAAGCGCAGGCTGTCCTGGCTCTGCAGGGTGTCGAGGAACAAGCCTTCATAGGCCCGTGCCATGCGCACTTGCTGCTGGCTTTCGCGCGCCAGGGCGGTGAGCCTTGGTGACAACTGCTGATGGCCACTCAGCGCAGTTAAATCCGCGTCCGTGGCGGTTTCCAGCAACTGCCTGGCAACCTCCGCCGGCAGGCCGGAAAACCTGTCCATGAGCTGCTGTACCGGGGGCGAGCGAGTCAGGTTATGGGCGCGGTAATCCGCGTCGAACAGCGAGGTCCGACTGTCCCGGGCAGCCTGGGCAACTTCGCGGCGCCACAGCATCGTCTGTTCGTCCAGCACCCGGGGAGTCGGGTCGAGGACCGCCGGATAGGTCAAGCCTCGGTGCGCCACCACGCGCTCGGTGATCGCCGGGTCGGCCAGCGCATAATCCAGCGGGTCGTCACTGCCCATCTTCTCGATAAACGTCTCGATCCGCTGATGGATGCCAAAGCGCGCCAGGCTGTCGCTCAACAGGACGGGCGGCGGTTGCAGGTCCACATGCAGTTGGCGCAGTTGATCGGCGCGAGTGCCACTGGCCAGGCGTGCCTGTTCCAGTTGTGCGTCGCTCAAGCCCCGTGTGCGATAACCCAGGCGGCGCATCAGCGCCGGGCCGTCCCAGGTCAGTGGTTCTTCGCCTTCATGCAGCCAGGCGCCCGCGCCGTTATGCGCCACCTGCGGGGCATAAGCGTCGGAGCGTGTGGGGTGTTGTATGCGATAGGTGTCGCCGTCGGGCTCGGGTTTGACGGCATACAGTTGATCGTCGAGGGGCAGCAGCGGCTGCTGGTCGTGGCTGTGCAAGCCCAGGTCATCAAACGTGGCGTCCTTGGGCAATACGACGGGGCTGCGATAAGGCGTAAGGTCCGGCTTCCACAGCCGCTGCTCGCCACCTGGCAAACGCACCGGCTTGAGCCCTTGTACCAACGCGGGTGTAGGCGGCGCAGCGAGCTTTTGCAGGCCTTTCCCCGCGCCGGCCAGCAGCGCCATGGCGGCCAGGTTTTGCGCGACGTCGAACCAGTGAGCCTTGGCCGTGTCACGGTCGCCTTCGCCCCAGTCGATCACGCCTTCGAAGGTTTCGTAGAGCAATTGGCCCGCCATGGCGGCCAGCATGATTTCGCCGAGCACCGGGACGAACGCCAGTCCCAGGCCGAGCACGGTAGCGCCGGCCTCCAGCCAACGGGCGATTTTTTGCCCGCGCACCCGGGCGTCGACATCGGCGGTGGGCACTGCCTGGTCGCGCGCATCGCCGAGGGCCTTGTCGCGGCCATGCTCAAACAGGTTGGCCCACAGGTCGACGTTGTCAGCCCACAGGCCCTGTCTTGAGACCACCATCAGGTACAGGTCGGGAGCGCCCGTCTTCACCACCCTGCAGCCGGCTTTCGGGGGCGGAAGCGACTGGGGCATGACCGTCGTAGTCAATACCGGGAAGGCCAGTTGCAGCATTGTCTGGGTCACCGGCGAACGCGCTACTGCGTCGACGGCGGCGGTGGAGTCCGCAGCGGGTTCGGTAAACCGGTTGAAGAACGCCGGCTTGTCATGCTCATTGAGAAACTGGCTGAAAAAATGCTGGTAGCTCGTGGGCGTCGGGCGGTTGTTATTGCCGGATTCGCTTGGCGCTTTGTCGCGCGCCACCCACTGGCGGTTCAGTTCGGTTTTCAGCGCATCAAGGCTGTTGTAGCGCTTGAGCGGGTGCTCCGGATCGTGGGGCAGGTAGACGATGAAGTCGGTGGCATAGCGATATTTTTCCACCGGTGTAAACACCACGCTCCCCATGAGCGCGCGGTCCATCACGCTCAGGCAACTGAACCACACCGGCTTGCCGCCCAGCGTCGGGTTGCGTTCGCCGTCGACCACCTTGAGCACCATGGTGAAGTCATCCGGGAGAATGTCCTGCTTGAGCAGCGCCAGGTACGCCGCAGCCCTGAGGGCATCCTTCTGGCTGGTGATCACGGCGTCGCGCAACCGGGTGGCGGCCGTCTCGTCGGTGGGCAGTAATGTTTCCTTGAGGTGCGCCTGGTAGCGGGCACCCACGTCCAGCGTACGGCACAGCCTGATAAAGGCGGGTACGGTCAGCGCCGGGCTGATCCTGGGAGAGGCGCCTTCCCGGTCCGGGTATTGGGTGAACCCGGAGGCAGGATCGAATGCGCCGTCTTCACCTTCACTGGCTTCAAAGTTATGCAGGGCAGCCTGCACCAGCGACACCTCCAGTACTTTGTATTCGCCGGCCTTGATCCCCAGGGTGCCGAGCCTCAGCGGCTCATACAAACGAAGAGAGGTGCCTTCGACATCCACGGTGAGGTTGAATTGTTCTTTCAGCGCGCCGTTGAGCAGGCCTATGGCGAAGGGCTTGAGTGCCTGGACGTTGGCCAGGTGTTTATCCACCGCGTGTTGGGATTTGAAACTGGTTTCATTGAACGCCTTCAAGGTTCTTCGCTGCAGCGGCGACAAGCTGTCCATCCAGTGCACCTGTTCGAGCCTGGCCTGTTTCAACGCTTCTATGCGGTGGGCCGGCGCCTGTACCAGCCAGTCCGGAATGGCCTGGCGAATGAACGCACTGTTGTCGTCGGAAGATGAGAGGGGAGTAACGGAGGGGGCATCCTGCATGGGGGCATTCCTTTGGGTAAGCAAAGGAAAAAGGCTACTGAAAACCGCTGTGGATTAATAAGTCGAAAAGCCGCTGGATAGCACGCAATAGTTAACGCATCGGCCCCGGATTACCTATGGATCGACGACTTAATTACCCCATGGAAATCCCCCCGTGTGCATCAAGCCTGCCAGCGCTTTTTGAGTGTTCGACCATGGGGGGCAATCCGTTCAAATAGCTACCGCCGAGTGCCGGGGGCGACTGATTAAGGTCATTGCCTTAATTTCCCTATCGGTACTCGTTTATGCCAGCACCTCAAGCCTCCACCTCGCTCCTGCCGGGCGGCGAAGGGCGTCACTATGCACAGATCAAAGCCGCCATCCCCGAAAGCCTGGTCAGCGCATCTCCTGCCCTGCGTGCAGCCATCACGCAGGCCAAGCCAGAGATCCCCGCCTGGTATGCGGCCACCACCCCGGCACAGAAGGCTGCGCTGCAAAACCTGTTGGAGGCGAGCATCAAGTCTCACACTGCACTGGAGCAAGCGACCGGCAAGGTGCAAGAGGTCAACGCCTTCGCCCGGCCATTGCTTGAAGCCGCGTTGAAGGCCGCCGGGTTTGAGCTGGACGTCAACCAGGTGCATCTGCGCCTCTATGTACCGGTCGAAGGTCTAGCGACAGGCTACCGGACCAAGACTTTGTCCCTGTTGCAAGCGGCCTTGAACAATTTTGAAGCGCGCGAGACCCGCGCCGGGTTCTTCGACAGTGCTTCAGGCTTTATCACCGCTCCCGGCGCGGATGGCCGTTTCGAGCGCCATACCACGACCCTGACGATCGAGACCTTCGCCCGGTTATGCCGCGACCTGGACCTGGGCAGGCTGTACCAGGAACACCTCACCACCTACCTGCTGCCCGTGCAAACCGTGTCCAGGAACCTGCTGCGTGAACGCTTTATCACCCGGCAAAAGGACGCCTTCAGAGCCGCCGCCTACGTGGCGTTGCTCAAAGGTGATATTCGCAGCGACGACTACGCGCTACTGCTGCGCATCGCCAATGGCGAGCGACGCATCAAGCACGAAGGCAAGCAGGTCTGGCACCGCTGGCCCAGTATCATGGAACTGCAAATGCACGGCTGCCTCATGATCGACCCGAGCGTGGAGCATGGGTATGGCACCTGGCTTATCGTCTACATCCCCGACCACCCCGAGCACCCCATCAAGCGCTACAAAACCTTTGCCGACTATGCAGAGGAAACGACCCGTGAGCTGACCGCTTACAGGCCAGAGGACTATTGGGACAGCAGGGGGGTTCAGGTCACGGCCCACCAACAGTTTTTCTCACGGTTCATCGGGAAAAAATACCTGGCTTACTACTACGGGCGGTTCACCGAGAAACGCGTCGATGAACCGCAAAGGCGCGTGGCCCTGGGCCCTGATCCAGCGTGGCGACAGTACTACGCAAGAAAATCCCTTACCGAACTCCAGGCGATCAACGCCGTCATAAAGTCCCCGCGACATATCAGCCGCACGCCGCAGGACCAGCCAAACCTGAACCTCAACGCCCACCCGATCAAGGGGCTGTGGATCGACGTCGACCCTTGGGACGAGCTGTACGCCGACATGCGCAAGCGCGCACTCGACGATGGGTTGAGCATGGCGATACCCACCGCTCACACCGACGCGGCTGGCCACGACCGGCGGATGGCGCATCTGATGAACATCGGCCTGTTCACCTTGAACCTGGTGTCGATGTTCATTCCGCCCTTGGGTGCACTGATGGCGGTGGTCACGGCCGGGCAACTGCTGTACGAAGTACTGGAGGGCGTGGTTGAACTCGGCCAGGGTGACCGCGAGGCCGGCTGGGCGCATATCGCTGACGTGCTGGAAAATCTCGCGCAACTGGCGGTGGGCGGCGCTGCGTTGCATATCAGCCTGTCGCCGTTTATCGAAGGACTCAAGGCGGTCAGGCTGCCGTCGGGCAAGGCCCGCTTGTGGAAGCCGGACCTTGCGCCCTATGCGCAGGACATCCGACTGCCGGCAGGCTCGGTTCCCGACCAGGCGGGACTACATACCGTCAATGGGCGCCAGGTCGTGTCGGTGGACGGCAATCGCTACGCCGTGACCGCGCAAGACGAACCGGGCGTGTACCGGGTCCAGCACCCCAGCAGGCCCGAGGCGTATGAGCCTCAGATCGTCAACAACGGTTCTGGCGCCTGGACCCATGAGGCCGATGAGCCCCTGACGTGGCAAGGTGCTCCGCTGATGCGGCGACTGAGCCATGTAATGGAAGGCCTGAGCGATACGCAGTTGGAGCAGGTGCGCAAGATCAGTGACACCGATGAAAGCGTGCTGCGCCGGCTGTACGTGGAAAGCGAGCCCACTCCGGCCATCACACTCGACACGGCGGTGCGCATGCGGGCTTACGGGCGTGCCGAAAGCTTGAGTGGGCAGATCCTTGCGGGGTCGATGTCGATGGACCTGGGTAGCTACGCCGCGTCGTTGATGGTGGAAATGACCGGCTGGCCGCCCGGCAGGACCATCGAAGTATTTGACGGCCAGGGCACCAGCAGGACGGCTGCCCTGTATGGCCAACCTCATGCGCCCGGGACGGAACTGATCAGCATCAGCCGCATAGACCTGTTCGGTGGCAAGCTGCCGGCGTTGATCGTCGAGAGTTTGCCCGAGGAGCAGCTTAAAAACCTGCTCGGCCAGCATATGCCCTACGGGGCCGCGCTGCGTAGCCAGGCGTTGCAGGAACGGCTGGGAATCTATGCAACACAGTCCCTGCGGCGGGTGTTCGACAGCCTTTACCTCGGGCGGTCATCGCCTGGCAGCGCCGAACTGCAACTGTTCGCGCGCGACTTCAAAAGCCTGCCACCGGTCATGGTCGAGGAACTGCTGGAAGGTGCCAGCCCCTCGCAGCGGGCGAGCCTGGTCAACAATCGCAAGATTCCCCTGGAGCTGGCGCAGCAAGCGCGCCGGCAACTTGGGCATCTGCGTCTGGCCCGGGCGTACGAAGGGCTTTATCTGGACGAGTTGGCCAATGTCGACACCGAAGCGCTGGCGCTCAACACGCTGGAGCGCCTTCCTGGCTGGCGAAACGACTTGCGCATTGAGGTTCGCGAAGGCTCCCTGGCCGGAAGCCTGCGTGCCGGCTATGGCCCACCCGAGTCCGCGCACCGCAAGGTATTGGTGCACAGGGGCGATGGACGCTACGAGGCGTTTGACGCACGAGGGCAAAGCCTGCATGTCGTCGACAATCTGTACGGCGCCTTGCAACATGCCCTGCCAGACACCCACCGCCAGTCTCTGGGATTGCCAGGCATTGGGCAGGGGCCGGAGTTAAGAGGCAAAATCCAGGAACATGCCCTGTCGCGCGGTGCCTTGCGCAAGGTGCTGCAGATGCAGCCCGCCCAACCGTTCTTCAAACCGCTATCGCAGTTGTCGGGCGGCAGGCGTGGGTACCCCTTGAGCGGGCGCGGCGGGTGGGCGTTTGAGCGGAGCCTGCAGGCACGCATTCGCAACTTGTACCCGGACATCACCGCCAACGAAATTGCCGAGTTGAGACCTCTTGGCGACCCACTCGATCTCACCTGGGTACAGGAACTCGAAAGCGAATTCAGCAACCTGACTCAGACGTTGCGAACCTGGCAGATTAGCGCTCGCGCAGGCGCGTCGACCAGTGGCCAGGCGGCAGATCGGATTTATCGGGCCAGGGGCCGGATCGTCAAGGCCATTGAGGCGGCCTGGCGCAGAACCGGGCTGCGGGATATCGACGGCAATGGTCGATACCTCGGCCAGGCCATCAAGTGGGATGGGGTCGAATTGCGCCAGCAGTTGCGCACCCTGCCGCCATTGCCGGCCGACTTTGATCACGTCAGTAAGCTGACCCTGCGCAGCATGGCCTTGACCAGTGACGACGTCGACGGGTTTGTTTCCAACTTTCGCAGCCTGCGCAGCTTGTCCGTGCAAGCCTGCCGGTTGACGCGGCTGCCGCCGGCCATTGCCGCCATGCCGCACCTGACCGAGTTGTATCTGGGAGGCAATGAAATAGTCCTGAGTCAGGAGAGCGTCATGGTCTTGGGCAAACTGAAACAGCTCAAGGAGCTGTCGCTTGAAAGCAATCCATTGGGTCTGGCGCCGGACGTGAGTCGCATGCCTGATTTGCGCCAGCTGTGGCTGGCTGAAACAGATTTGGAGGAGTGGCCTGCCAGCGTGTTTCGCCTGCCGCGCCCACGGCATTTCATTCTGGATTTGCGTGAGAACGCGCTTATCCGTGTACCGGTATTTGCGCCGGGTTCTGATAACGCCCGGATCATCGCGCGCACGACGCTCTCCCGAGAGCTACTGAGTACTAAAGCCGTGAGCGATTTCAGGTTATATATCGAGGCAGCCGGTAATGATCCGGATCGTCAGCTTCCACCCAAAGGCCGGGCCGATAGCAAACTCTGGAAAACGGGATTGACCGACGAGGAATGGGAATCCAAGCAGCAATTGTGGCAAAGGCTGGAGGATGCCTTCGGTTCTGAAGCTTTTTTCAACGAAATTCGCTACCTGTCCAAATCAGGGGATGCCGTAGTCGAGGGCAAGCGCTACCTGCCGGAGCTGACTGCGAAAGTATGGCGCATGCTGGAGGCCATGGGCGAAGACGCCGAGTTGCGAGAGGAGCTGTTCCGCATGGCACAGTTCCCCACGGCTTGCGTGGATGCGGGGGCGCAGTTGTTCAATGCCATGGGGGTTGAAGTGTTGTTGCGCTCGGCCTATGCCAATGAAGACGCGAATGCGGTGAGAAGCAGCGTGCTCAAGTTGGCCAGGGGCAAGTGGCGATTGGAGGAGTTGGGGCGGATCGCTCATGCGCGCGTGGCAGAATTGATCAGTCAAGGCGCCAGGTATACGGAGTATGACCAGGAGGGCATGTTGGTCTCTCATTACGACAACGCAGGCAATGAGATCCCGCCTATTGATGAGGTCGAGATCTACCTGGCCTACACCTCGCAGCTTTCCGCCCGCCTGGACTTGCCGTGGCAGGCCAGAACCATGCTGTACCGCGAAGAGTATGTGACGCCGGCCATGGTAGAGGCGGCGTACGAGCAGGTGACAGCGCTGGACCAGGGGGATCAGTTGCGCGCCAACCTGATCGAGCAGCCGATGTGGAGGGAGTTTCTGGAGCGGGCCCACAAGGTGGAATACTTGAGAATCTTCCGGAAATCTGACGCGTTGCTCGACTACGAGGACGCGCAAGCGCAATGGGCCAGGGATGGCGGCTTGTCTGCCGAGGCCAAGAAGGACCTGAGCGACACCATCGCCAGGACCGCCGATATCCTCGGTCGGCCGCGCGGTAACAGCCTGCCGGGAACCGTCATGAGTCGGGCTGAATACGACACTTCGCTTGCCAGCATCACCAGCGAACTCAACTCATTGAACACGACACTGACCGACCAGGCGATCAGTGCCGTATTTGGGGCTTAGAACAAGAAGTACCGCTGCGCCATCGGCAACACATCCGCAGGCTCACACCACAGCAATACTCCATCGGCCTTGACCTGGTAGGTCTGCGGGTCAACCTCGATATCCGGCAGGTAATCGTTGTGGATCAAGTCGGTTTTCTGCACCGCGCGGCAACCCTTGACCACGGCGATCTGCTTCTTCAACCCCAACTGCTCCGGCAGGCCTGCCGCCAACGCCGCCTGGCTGATAAAGGTCAGGCTGGTGGCGTGCAGCGAGCTGCCGAAGCTGGCGAACATCGGGCGGTAGTGCACCGGTTGCGGCGTCGGGATCGAGGCGTTGGCGTCGCCCATGAGGCTTGAGGCAATCGCGCCGCCCTTGAGAATCAGCGTCGGCTTGATCCCGAAAAACGCCGGGCGCCACAGCACCAGGTCGGCCCACTTGCCCACTTCAATCGAGCCCACTTCGTGGCTGATGCCGTGGGTAATCGCCGGGTTGATAGTGTACTTGGCGATGTAGCGTTTGGCGCGGAAGTTGTCATTGCCTTCGCCGTCGCCAGGCAATCGCCCGCGCTGTTTTTTCATCTTGTCGGCGGTCTGCCAGGTGCGTGTGATCACCTCGCCAACCCGCCCCATGGCCTGGCTGTCGGAGCTGATCATCGAGAACGCGCCGAGGTCGTGAAGGATGTCTTCGGCGGCAATCGTTTCGCGGCGGATGCGGCTTTCGGCAAAGGCCACGTCTTCGGCAATGCTCGGGTCCAGGTGATGGCAGACCATCAACATGTCCAGGTGTTCGTCGATGGTGTTGCGGGTGAACGGCCGGGTCGGGTTGGTGGAGCTGGGCAGCACGTTGGGGAAGCCACAGGCCTTGATGATGTCTGGCGCGTGACCGCCACCGGCACCTTCGGTGTGGTAGGTGTGGATGGTGCGGCCCTTGAAGGCGGCGAGGGTGGTTTCGACAAAGCCGGATTCGTTGAGGGTGTCGCTGTGGATCGCCACCTGCACGTCGTACTCGTCGGCGACGCTCAGGCAGTTGTCGATGCTCGCCGGCGTGGTGCCCCAGTCCTCGTGCAGCTTCAAGCCAATGGCACCGGCCTTCACTTGTTCGATCAACGGCTCCGGCAGGCTGGCGTTGCCCTTGCCGGTGAAGCCGATGTTCATCGGGAACGAGTCGGAGGCCTGGAGCATGCGCGCCAGGTGCCATGGGCCGGAGGTGCAGGTGGTGGCGTTGGTGCCGGTGGCCGGCCCGGTGCCGCCGCCGATCATGGTGGTGACGCCGCTGGTCAGTGCTTCTTCGATTTGCTGCGGGCAAATGAAGTGGATGTGGGTGTCGATGCCGCCGGCGGTGAGGATCATGCCCTCACCGGCAATCACTTCGGTGCTGGCGCCGACACAGATGGTCACGCCGGGCTGGATGTCCGGGTTGCCGGCCTTGCCGATGGCGGCGATGCGGCCGTTTTTCAGGCCGACGTCAGCCTTGACGATGCCCCAGTGGTCGATGATCAGCGCGTTGGTGATCAGGGTGTCGACCACCTCATGGGCGAGCAATTGGCTCTGGCCCTGGCCATCACGGATCACCTTGCCGCCGCCGAATTTCACTTCTTCGCCGTAGACGGTGAAGTCCTGTTCGACTTCGACGAACAGCTCGGTGTCGGCCAGGCGGACCTTGTCACCAACGGTGGGGCCGTACATGTCGGCGTAGGCTTGTCTGGAAATCTTCATGTGTTTAGTTCCTGATCGTTCCCACGCTCTGCGTGGGAATGTCGCCCTGGACGCTCTGCGTCCGCTCTTGAAGGTCGTGACGCGGAGCGTCACAGGATGCATGCCCACGCAGAGCGTGGGAACGATCATTAATCCAGGTCGCCCATGATGCGCCCGGCAAACCCGAACACCCGGCGTTTGCCACTCAGCTCAACCAGTTCCACTTCACGACTCTGCCCCGGCTCAAAGCGCACGGCGGTGCCGGCCGGGATGTTCAGGCGCATGCCACGGCTGGCGGCACGGTCGAACGTCAGTGCGTCGTTGGTCTCGAAAAAGTGATAGTGGGAACCAACCTGGATCGGCCGGTCGCCGCTGTTGGCTACGCTCAGGGTGGCGGTGCGCCGGCCCACGTTGAGTTCGATGTCGCCAGGCTGGATCTGAAATTCGCCAGGAATCATGCAGGTTGCCCCAGGGTCTTGAAGTAGATGGCGGTCGGGGTGTAGCGCCCGTCCGGGCTTTGGCAGTAGTTGGGCAATTCACCGATCTTGGTATAACGCAGCGACTGGTAGAAGGCTTCGGCGCCGGAGCCGGCTTCGGTGTCCAGGTACAGCAGCCCGCGTTTGTACTGGCGGGCGCTCAGTTCCAGGGCGTTCATCAGTTGCTGGCCAAGGCCACGGCGCCGGGCCTCGCTGTGCACCAGCAGCTTCTGCACTTCGGCGCGGTTCAGGCCGTTGGCTTTCATGCACAGCGCCAATTGCACGCTGGCGATGACGTGTTCATCACGCACCACCACCCACAGCAGCAGGCTGCCATCGTTAAGACTGGCCTGCACGCCGTTGAGATAAGTGCCGGCCTGGGCTTCATCGAAGTCGGCCATGAAACCCACCGATGCGCCGTGCTTCACGGCGTCCAGCAACAGCTCAATCAAACCCGGGCGGTAATGGGCAAAACTTTCGGCATTGACTCGACGCAGTTGGGCGTTCATCGGTGTCACTCCTTGGGCGGCATAGCGCCCGGGTTGAGCGTCAGTTGCATGAAGGTCAGGTCCAGCCAGCGGCCGAACTTGGTGCCGACCTGGGGCATCTGCCCGGTGGTGATGAAACCCAGGCGCTCATGCAGGCGGATCGAGGCCTGGTTGCCGCTTTCGATGGCGGCGACCATCACGTGTTTGTCGCAGGTTTTCGCCCGCTCGATCAGCACCTGCATCAACTGTGGGCCGAGGCCTTTGCCGCGCTGGTCGTTGCGCACGTACACCGAGTGTTCGACGGTGTGGCGAAAGCCCTCAAAGGGCCGCCAGTCGCCGAACGAGGCATAGCCGATGACCTGCTCGTCTTCGACGGCAACCAGGACCGGGTAAAACTGTGACTGACGAGCGCTGAACCAGGCCTGGCGGTTGCCCAGGTCTACCGGTTGTTCGTTCCAGATCGCCGTGGTGTTGAGCACCGCGTCGTTGTAGATATCGCGAATCCCTGGCAAATCGGCGTGCACCGCATCACGAATCAAAAAGGACATGGTCGGGCCTCAGGCGATGGGTTGGTGGACGGTGACCAGCTTGGTGCCGTCGGGGAAGGTGGCTTCCACCTGGATGTCCGGGATCATTTCCGGGATGCCTTCCATCACCTGTTCGCGGGTGAGCAGGGTGGTGCCGAAGTGCATCAGCTCGGCCACGGTGCGGCCATCGCGGGCGCCTTCCATCAACGCGGCGGAGATGTAGGCGATGGTTTCCGGGTAGTTGAGCTTCACACCGCGCGCCAACCGTCGCTCGGCTACCAGGCCGGCGGTGAAGATCAGCAGTTTGTCTTTTTCCCGTGGGGTCAGGTCCATCGTTCAAGGTCCACTATGAAATACATTCGTAAAAACACCGGAGATCCAATGTGGGAGCGGGCTTGCTCGCGAATGCGGTGTGTCAGTGAATGCATCTTTGCCTGACCCACTGCATTCGCGAGCAAGCCCGCTCCCACATTTTTAATCTTCATGTGCTCCAGATTCTCGGTGATACCGCTTCTCGGCCCAGTACGGCCGGGCGCAGCAGGCGCCACAGTGCGATCAGCCAGGCTCGCGCCAGCAGCGCTTCACTGGCCAGGCAGCGGGCCACCAGCAGGCCGGGCAATTGGGTCAGGTCGCCGCGTACCGGGTGGGGCAGGGAGCGACATTGTTCGAGCAGTTCAGGGTCGATTTCGCCGGTCACCAGCAAGGTCGCAAACACCGGTTGCCCGTCCAGCCCGATGGGTGAGTCGAGCAAACCGTCGGCGCCCACAATGCGCTGGCGCTCATGCCAAATCAACTGGCCGTCGCGGCGGATATCCAGGTGCGACTGGAAGTGCCCGAGGTCGAAACGCTCGCCGCTGGCGGGGCGCCCGAGGGCGACCACGTCCCAATAAAACAGCCGGGCATCGCCTTGCAGGTCGATGCGGGTGGTGAGTTCGGCCTGGGCGGCGCTGAACACGATGGTCTCCTGCGGCAGCCATTCCAGCGTCGCGCCCGCTTCAATCGTCAGCTCCAGTTTCTGATACGCCGGCCCGCCGGCGCGGTACCACTTGGCCGCGCCGGGGCTGGTCAGTTGCGCCCAGGCACCTTCGGCGACATGGGCGCTGATATCGAGACGATCACCGCCGGCAATCCCGCCCGGCGGGTGCACGATGATGTGCTGGCACACCTCGGGGCCTTCGGCGTACAGATGCTTTTGCACCCGCAGTGGGCCGAGGTGGCGGCGCATCACTGGGCGCGTGGTGTCGCCGAAACGCGCGTAGCCGAGTTCCAGCTCGGCGTGCCAGCTTGGGGTGAACAGCGCGGTGGGGGCAGGTAGGGTCATGGTCAGTGCTTATCGTTAGGACGCTACAGATTAGATCGTAACGAGCCCGCGCACACCCTCGCTTTCCATATTTTCTCCACGCCCCTGCTGGACGATTTCGCCCCGGGACATCACCAGGTACTGGTCGGCCAGTTCCGCGGCAAAGTCATAGAACTGCTCCACCAGCAGAATCGCCATGTCGCCGCGTGCCGCGAGCTTCTTGATCACCGCGCCGATCTCCTTGATCACCGACGGCTGGATGCCTTCGGTGGGTTCATCGAGGATCAACAGGCGCGGGCGGCTGGCCAGGGCCCGGCCGATAGCCAGCTGCTGTTGCTGGCCGCCGGACAAGTCACCACCCCGGCGTTGCTTCATTTGCAGCAGCACCGGGAACAGCTCGTAGATGAAGGCGGGCACTTCCTTGGCTTCGGAGCCGGGGAAGCGTGACAGGCCCATCAGCAGGTTTTCTTCCACTGTCAGGCGGCCAAAAATCTCCCGGCCCTGGGGCACGTAAGCGATACCGGCGTGCACCCGCTGGTGCGGCTTGAAGCCGGTAATGGCGCGGCCTTCCCAGTTCACCGCACCTTCCTTGGCCGGCAGTAAACCCATCAGGCACTTGAGCAGGGTAGTCTTGCCCACGCCGTTGCGGCCCAGCAGGCAGGTGACTTCGCCGACTTTTACCTCAAAGGAAAGCCCGCGCAGGATGTGGCTACCGCCGTAGTACTGGTGCAGCTTGTCGACTTGCAGCATGTTCAGTTCCCCTTAATGATCGTTCCCACGCGGAGCGTGGGAACGATCAGGTTCAGCGGCCGAGGTAAACCTCGATCACCCGCTCATTTTCCTGCACCTGTTCCAGCGACCCTTCGGCCAGCACGCTGCCCTGGTGCAACACCGTCACGTGGTCGGCAATCGAGCCGACAAAGCCCATGTCGTGTTCCACCACCATCAGCGAATGCTTGCCCGCCAGGCGCTTGAACAGCTCGGCGGTGAACTCGGTTTCGGCATCGGTCATGCCCGCCACCGGTTCATCCAGCAGCAACAGTTGCGGGTCCTGCATCAGCAACATGCCGATTTCCAGGAACTGTTTCTGGCCGTGGGACAGCAAGCCGGCCGGGCGATTGACTGAAGCGGTGAGGCGGATTGTGTCGAGCACTTCGCTGATGCGATCTTTCTGCTCACCACTCAAGCGTGCCCGCAGGCTGGCCCACACCGATTTGTCGGTCTTCTGCGCCAGCTCCAGGTTTTCAAACACGCTGAGGGCTTCGAATACCGTGGGCTTCTGGAACTTGCGACCGATGCCGGCCTGGGCGATCTGCACTTCGCTCATGCTCGTCAGGTCGAGGGTTTCGCCGAACCAGGCCTTGCCGTGGCTGGGCCGGGTCTTGCCGGTGATCACGTCCATCAGCGTGGTCTTGCCCGCGCCGTTGGGGCCGATGATGCAGCGCAATTCGCCGACGCCGATGTACAGGTTCAAGTCGTTCAACGCCTTGAAGCCGTCGAAGCTGACGCTGATGTCTTCCAGGGTCAGGATCGTGCCGTGGCGGGTGTTCAGGCCTTTGCCGGCCGCCTGGCCGAGGCCAATGGCATCGCGGGCGCTGCCTTGGTCTTTATTGGGTTCAAGGATAGGTTCGAGCATAAATTCGGCCGTCGCTGTGATCCTCATTGGTCGCCCCTCTTCTTCAGCAGGCCAATCACACCCTTGGGCAAATACAGGGTGACGATGATGAACAGCGCACCGAGGAAGAACAGCCAATACTCAGGAAACGCCACGGTGAACCAGCTCTTCATGCCGTTGACCACACCGGCGCCCAGCAGCGGGCCGATCAAGGTTCCACGCCCGCCGAGGGCCACCCACACAGCGGCCTCGATGGAGTTGGTCGGCGACATTTCGCTGGGGTTGATGATGCCCACTTGCGGCACATACAACGCGCCCGCCAAACCACACAGCACCGCGCTCAACACCCACACGAACAGCTTGAAGCCACGCGGGTCGTAGCCGCAGAACATCAGGCGATTTTCCGCATCCCGAAGTGCCGTCAGCACCCGGCCGAACTTGCTCTGGGCCAGGCGCCAGCCGATGAACAGGCTCGCCACCAACAACACCACGGTGGCCACAAACAGCGCCGCTCGCGTGCCCGGCTCGGTGATGCCAAACCCGAGGATGCTGCGGAAATTGGTAAAGCCGTTATTGCCGCCGAACCCGGTCTCGTTGCGGAAGAACAACAGCATCCCGGCGAACGTCAGGGCCTGGGTCATGATCGAGAAGTACACGCCCTTGATCCGCGAGCGGAAGGCGAAGAACCCGAACACCAACGCGAGCAAGCCCGGTGCCAACACCACCAGGCACATCGCCCAGAGGAAGTGGCTGGTGCCGGTCCAGTACCACGGCAACTCGGTCCACGACAAAAAGGTCATGAACGCCGGCAGCTCATCGCCGGACGCCTGGCGCATCAGGTACATGCCCATGGCATAACCGCCCAGCGCAAAGAACAGGCCGTGGCCGAGGGACAACATCCCGGCATAACCCCACACCAGATCCAGCGCCAGGGCGACGATGGCGTAGCACAGAATCTTGCCCACCAACGTCAGGGTATAGGCGGAAACGTGCAGCGGATTTTCCGGTGACAACAGCGAGAACAACGGCAGCGCCAGCAGCAGGATCAGCACCACTGCACCGACCGCGACGGTCACCTTGGGGCCGGCCTTTTGCGCGGCCGTAAGCATCAATGGCTGGTTCATCAGTCGATCACCCGTCCTTTCAGTGCGAAGAGTCCTTGCGGGCGTTTCTGGATGAACAGAATGATCAGCGCGAGGATCAGGATCTTGCCGAGCACGGCACCGATCTGCGGTTCAAGAATCTTGTTGGCTATCCCCAGGCCGAAGGCGGCCATGACGCTACCGGCCAACTGGCCGACACCGCCGAGTACCACCACCAGGAACGAGTCGATGATGTAGCTCTGGCCGAGGTCCGGGCCGACGTTGCCGATCTGGCTCAGGGCCACGCCACCGAGGCCCGCTATGCCGGAGCCGAGGCCAAAGGCGAGCATGTCCACGCGTCCGGTGGGCACGCCGCAGCAGGCGGCCATGTTGCGGTTCTGGGTGACGGCCCGCACGTTGAGGCCCAGGCGCGTCTTGTTCAGCAGCAGCCAGGTCAGCACCACCACGAACAGCGCGAAGGCGATGATCACGATGCGGTTGTACGGCAGCACCAGGTTGGGCAGCACCTGGATTCCCCCGGACAGCCACTCGGGGTTGGCCACTTCAACGTTCTGCGCACCGAACACCAGGCGCACCAGTTGGATCAGCATCAGGCTGATGCCCCAGGTGGCGAGCAGGGTTTCCAGCGGGCGGCCGTAGAGGTGACGAATCACCGTGCGCTCCAGGGCCATGCCGATGGCGGCGGTGACAAAAAACGCCACCGGCAGCGCGATCAGCGGGTAGAACTCGATGGCCTGGGGCACGTAGCGCTGCATCAGCAACTGCACCACATAGGTGGAGTAGGCGCCGAGCATCAGCATCTCGCCGTGGGCCATGTTGATCACCCCGAGCAGGCCGAAGGTGATCGCCAGGCCGAGCGCCGCCAGCAGCAGGATCGAGCCCAGGGACATGCCGCTGAAGGCCTGGCCGAGAATCTCGCCCACCATCAGTTTGCGTTTGACCTGGGCCAGGCTGGTCTCGGCGGCGGTGTGCACGGTGGCGTCGGCTTCGACGCCGGGAGCGAGCAGGGCTTCCAGGCGAGTGCGGGCCAGCGGGTCGCCGGTGCCGCCGAGCAAGCGCACGGCGGCCAGGCGCACGGCCGGGTCAGGGTCTACCAGTTGCAGGTTGGCCAGGGCGAGACTGAGGGCTGTGTGTACGTCATCATTGGTTTCGCCGGCGAGTTGCTGGTCGAGGAATTTCAGCTGCGCAGGTTGTGCACTTTTTTGCAGAGTCTGGGCGGCGGCAAGGCGCACCTTGGGGTCGGCAGCGAGCAATTCCTGGCTGGCTTGCACGTTGTCGATCAGGCCGCGCAGGCGGTTGTTCAGGCGTACGGTCTTGGTTTCCCCGTTGACGCTGATCTGGCCTTGTTGCAGGGCGTCCACCAGCTCGATGCGCGCCGGGTCGGGCTGGGCGGCCCAGTCCTGGAGCAGCTTGGCCTGTTGCATCGGGTTGGCGTTGATGAAGTCTTCGGCGTCGCTGGCGTGTGCGGCGAGGGGCAGCAACAGCAGGGCGGCGAGGATGAAGCGGTATAGGGCAGTGGGCATACAAAATGTCCTGATCATGCACGGACAATGTGGGAGCGGGCTTGCTCGCGAAAGCGCTGGCTCAGTTTCGGATGCGTCGACTGACACACCGCTTTCGCGAGCAAGCCCGCTCCCACATTTAGACCGAGTCGGTCTTAGTTGCTCTTGACGGCGTAATCCGGCTTCTTGTCATTGCCAGGGATATACGGGCTCCACGGCTGGGCACGAATCGGCTCCTGGGTCTGCCACACCACCGAGAACTGCCCGTCAGACTGGATCTCGCCGATCATCACCGGCTTGTGCAGGTGGTGGTTGGTCTTGTCCATGGTCAGGGTGAAGCCGGACGGCGCGGCAAAGGTCTGCCCGGCCATGGCTTCACGTACTTTGTCGACGTCGGTGGACTTGGCTTTCTCCACCGCCTGCGCCCACATGTGGATGCCCACGTAGGTGGCTTCCATCGGGTCGTTGGTCACGGCTTTATCCGCGCCCGGCAGGTTGTGGGCCTTGGCGTAGGCTTTCCAGTCAGCGACGAATTTCTTGTTCACCGGGTTCTCCACCGACTGGAAGTAGTTCCAGGCGGCGAGGTTGCCCACCAGCGGCTTGGTGTCGATGCCGCGCAGCTCTTCTTCACCCACGGAGAAGGCGACGACCGGTACGTCGGTAGCCTTCAGGCCCTGGTTGGCCAGCTCTTTGTAGAACGGCACGTTGGAGTCGCCGTTCACGGTGGAGATCACTGCGGTCTTGCCACCGGCGGAGAATTTTTTGATGTTGGCCACGATGGTCTGGTAATCGCTGTGGCCGAACGGGGTGTAGACCTCTTCGATGTCTTTATCCGCTACGCCTTTGGAGTGCAGGAACGAACGCAGAATCTTGTTGGTGGTGCGCGGGTACACGTAGTCGGTGCCCAGCAGGAAGAAGCGCTTGGCGCCGCCGCCTTCTTCGCTCATCAGGTATTCCACCGCCGGGATCGCCTGCTGGTTCGGCGCCGCACCGGTATAGAACACGTTCGGCGACATCTCTTCGCCTTCGTATTGCACCGGGTAGAACAGCAGGCCATTGAGTTCTTCGAACACCGGCAATACCGATTTGCGCGACACCGAGGTCCAGCAACCGAACACCACGGCGACCTTGTCCTGGGTCAGCAACTGGCGGCCCTTTTCAGCGAACAGCGGCCAGTTGGAAGCCGGGTCCACCACTACCGGTTCGAGCATCTTGCCGTTCACGCCGCCCTTGGCGTTGATCTCGTCGATGGTCATCAGCGCCATGTCTTTGAGCGAGGTCTCGGAGATCGCCATGGTCCCGGACAGCGAGTGCAGGATGCCGACCTTGATGGTCTCGGCGGCCTGTACCGTCCAGGTCATGCCCATCGCGGCGATGGATGCCGACAGTGTGAAAGCCTTGATCAAGCTGCGACGCTTCATTGTGCAATCTCCATGACTCAATGATGTGATGAGGGAGTGATTGCAAAGGCTGTGCCGGGGCGCGCAATCGTGGTGCGCGCGAGCCGTGACCGGGCTGTGGGGGTGGGCGATGCACCAATGCGGCGCCAATCAGCGCGGGCTGTGCGTGCAGGCGCACCCTGATGGTGCCTGGCGCCCCGAGCCTTAACTATCTAATGCCTGCGTCCGGCCAAACCCTTGAAAGTGAAGCCTGCCTGGTGCCCCCGGCAACCCAGGGGCAACGCCAGTTTTCTTAACTTCACTCAAGTGACGATGAACATGGACAGTACTCACATTCAAGACGATCAAGCGGCGAGCACGCGCAGGCCGGTTCCCCATCTGGGGCCGGCGTTCGTTACCGATCACGATGCCGCCCATTGGGCGCATCAACAGATCGGCAACCGGCGCGAGACGGTATTTGGCGGGCTGGTTTTCAAGCGTGATGACGGGATGTACCTGCCAAGCGTGCCGGTGGCCGGCACCGCCACTGCATTCGATTTCCAGAGCGACCTGCTCAAGGTCGATGCCAACAGGAATTTCCTGGCGTACGAGGGCCACAGCGTTCACGCCCTGTACAGTTCGCGCGGCGAGGATGGCACCCGACGCTCCGCGCAGATACAGCACTGGACAGGCGCGCAGCGCCGCCTGGATCGCAGCTTTTTCCCCATCAATATCCTGCGCATCATCATCAAGGTGCGCATGCTGTGCACCCGTTACTACCTGTCCGGGTTCTATGGCTCGCTCATCCAGTATGAAAGCAGCGGCTCTGCGACTGAGGCCAGCTTCTTGAACACGTTGATGGCGGCCAAGCCTGCGGCCGATTTCGACGACTACATCGCCTTTATCAATGAGACGGCCAGGGCCGGCTACCTGCGGGTCATCGTTGCCAACGCCGAGCTGGGTGGAAAGCCTGGCCAACTGCTGGCGCCGTGGACCCTCAATCAAACCCTGTCGCAAATCGGGCAGGACGCACTGGCGCCTCTCGCCAGCCAAGTCAGCCGCCGGTGGCAGGACGCGGTGCGATCAGTCTTGCCGCCGCTGGGGTTTGCACGGCAGGAGAGTCTCTTTGGCTACCTGTACAAAAGCGCGTCGAACCAGTACGTGGCCGAATTTCCGTCGGATGAACTCAAGGCGGCGTTTGCGCTGACCAGTGGCAAGTTGTCACTGCCAAAAGTGCACAAGGCGGACAGTGAGTTTTTGACCTTCGGTATTTACTGCTCCCTATCACCGCAAGCGAAACCGACCGTGGCGAAAGAGTCGTGGCTGGCGGAAAACTTCTTCACGGCTTCCGCGTTGGCTGCCGTGGTGATGATGGCGGGGACCGACGACCTGGGCGTGCACTTTTACTTGCGCGCCAACGACGGCGCGCTGCTGATGTACCACTGCACCGGCTCGCAGGCGCAGTCCCAGCTGTTCGCCAATCGCGGCGCGGATCTCGACGGACGCTTGAAGGACGCTACCTTGAGCCCTTCCGAGTTTGTCCGGCAAGTGGCTGCCGTGGGCACGCTGACGGTGGTTGAGCCCGGACGGATATGGGACAAGGCCGGAGTGGTAGGAGCGCAATGGAGGGCCTTCGCGAAAGTCCATGCGTCGCTGAGCCCTGCCTTCGTCACTGCCGATGATGTCGCACGCTACCTGCATTACAAGGTGGGTTCACCCCACGGCTCTTTTCTCCAGGCTTACATCTTCAAGCGCAGCGATGGGCTGTTTGTGGCCTCCAGGCTGTCAGACCCTGACAGGTGGCTGTCGTTGTGGGGCGGGGCATTGCCCACCGACAACGCTCTGACGCGGGTCGAGCTTGAAGGGCACCAAATGGTTGGCGAGTTCAATCGACCTGTCTACGACCTGGCCGAGGTGCGTGCCAACTATCCTCAAAAAACCTCGCGACAGCTGGCGTTCCTGATCAGTACACCGTCGACTCAAGCGATCGACATGACGCTGGTTTTTTCCGATCAGATCAAGGTGCTTTACACCAGCGGAACGAACGGTACGTTGATCAAATACGCTGTCAGGGGCTCTCGGGCCGAGCGTGAATTCGGCGAGTACCTGGCACAAGTTGAACGCGATGGCCAGGGTGTGGCCCGCGTACAAGGGTTTGACGGCACGCGTGAAGGGCTGATCAAAGAGCTGGTAAAACTCGGTGAGTTGACGGTGCTGCTGGCGGATGAGACCTGGTACAACGTCCAGGGCCGGGTCCCGGCCACCTGGGAACCCGAAACGCCTTTCGCCGCCGCAGCCCCCATTGATACGCCGCTGAGCTGGGTTTTCACTGACCTGGCAACCGCCGCCCGTTATGCCCATGACCGTATGCAGGCAACGGCGGATGGCCGGCGAGTCGGTTGCATCCTCAAGCACTCGAGTGCAGAGCAGTATGTGGTCAGCGAGCCTTGCGCACCGATACCCGCCGGCGAAACCCTTTTCGTGTTGGCGAATGTTTTTGGCAATGCCAGCCTGCCGCCAGGCTTCGCCCTGCGTGGCTGGTACTGCCGCAGCGCACCGGACGCCACCGGCATCGGCGCCGAACCCTGGTTGTACGAGGGCTTTATCGACACCACGGATTTTGCCCAGGGGATTGCCGCGCTGCGCATCCACCCCGAGAGCAATCTGGCCTTCTACCTCAGCACGGCGGACGGCGCTCAACTGGCCTATGACGCATCCGGCTCGGCCGAGGAAAGCCAGCTCTACCAGGTGCTGCCCGATGGCCGGGTGACGGACAACGGGCTGGGGGATGAACTGTGGGCCGCCACCGTGACGCCCCACGAGATGATCCAAAAGGTCGCCGCTGCCGGGGCGCTGTCGGTGTTGCAACCGGGCACGTTGTGGGATGTGGCGGGGCTGGTCGCCGACACCTGGCGACCTTACGCACTGGCACCCCGCCCGCAACTGAGCCGCGGGTTTCTCCAGGTAGAAGACGCGGCACGCTACGCCCACGGGCAAATCGGCAGATGGCGTGAGGGCGAATACTGCGGCTATATCCTGCAGCGCCCGGACGGTCTCTACGTGGCCACTGAGCCATTGCCGGCCAGCGACGCCGGGCGCTTTGCCCTGGGCGTTGTCTACCCCCAGGACGTCAAGGGCCGCTCACTGCTCCCGCCCGGTCACATGCTGAAGGCCGTGTACGGTTCCAGCCGCGGTGTTTCGTTGCTGGAACCCGAGCGCCTGCAGCGCCCGGGCTGGTCGCGGGACGATGCCTGCCTGGAGGCGCAGATGTTCAGCGCCCTGGACGTGCACACGCTGATCCGCAATCGCCAACAGGTGTCCGTGGCCTACCTGTCGGGCGCCGAAGATTGTTTGCTGGCGTATGACCTGATCGACTCTGCCGCCCAGGCGAACCTGTTCAAGGCGCTCGACCCCTTGCCCCATCGCAGCCCAACGGCCCTCAACCTGGCCAGCGGCACGCTGACGGCGCGGGAGTGGATCAGCCAGGTGGCGGCGGCCGGCAGCGTGCGGGTGGTGCAGGCCAACCCGTTGTGGGGCGCGCCGGGGCTGATCGCCGAACACTGGCGGCCACGCCTGCCGATACCCCGGCGCGAACGTCCGGAGCAGATTGCCTATGGCCCGGTCTGCGCCAGTGCCGCTGACGCGGCTCGGGCACTGCACACGCGCCTGGACCATGAAGCACCGACGCAAACCGGTTTCGGTTTCATGCTCAAGCATCGCGATCAGGACGCCTTTGTCTGCTCCGAGCTTGTACCCGCCTGGGATAGGGCCGGGCTGTTCGCCTTGAGCGCCGTGTTTGCCGTGGATGACGAAGGCGAGTTCATCTACCCCGCGGGTTATCAACTGCACGCCTTGGTTTACCGGCGCAACTGGATGCCACAGGGGCTGACCACCGCCGAACACTGGCTGGCGCAGCATTTTATTTCGGCCGGGGATCTGGCCAGTGCCACCGTCGAGGCCAAGCGCCAACGAGAGACAGGCGCACTGACGGGCTTGCCGGTGTTTATCTCGACACTGGACCAGGCGCTGCTGCAGGTACAAACGCCGGTGGCATCGACGCTGTTCAACCCGGTCCGCCAGCCGTCGGGGGTCTTTGAAGACGTGCAGACCTTGATGGCCAGCGGGCAGCTCTCGGCGGTCGGGTTTGTCAACGAAGTGGCGAAGTTGAGCTGGTTGAGCGTTTTGGTGCCGAGCGAATGCTGGGCGTTGGCGGGTAAGCTGGATGTCAGCCAGGCCCCATGGACCGCCTTCGCCAACTTTATGCGTCGCCCATTGAGCCCGCTGTTCAGCAACCAGGCCGATGCGGTGCGTTACGCCCACCAACAGTTGGGCACACAGCGCGACACGCTGCAAGGCGGGCTGGTGTTGCAGCGCAACGGCAAGTTTGTCGCGACCCTGGCGGTGCCGGTGTTGAGTGAAGACTTCGACCCGAACGTCATCCTGCCGGGCCTGGACGTCAGCCAGGCGCTGCTGGCCCCTGGTTGGAAAATGGTCGCGCGCTACCGGTCACGTGTCGCCCGGGTGCTGGAGTTCTGGTTACCCTCTGAAGAAAACGCGGTGTATCAAAACCTGTTCTCCACCAAAGTACTGGAGACCGCCCTGAAGTCGGGTCACCTGTGGACCCACGAATACCTGCTGACGCCCGACGGCTCACTCATCGGTTTCAGTACCCAGGACGCCGAGCGCAGCTTGCTGGATTCGGCCCAGCGCAACGAAGCGACGCAGTTGCTCAGCCACCTGGAAACCTCCCTGGCCCCCAACAGCCTGGCGTTGCACGACCCTTACAGCAATGCCGTCGAGCAGCAGATGCGCAGCGGCCGCAAGAGCCCCACCGAGCTGGTCAATCAGCTGGCGCGGGTGGGGACTTTGCAGGTACTGGAGGGCGGCCCGTTGTGGGGCTCTGCCCAGCGTGTGCTGCCGGGCTGGATGCCCGGCCTGGCCTACGTTGCGCCGCTGGCGGCGGTCCATGCCGTGGCGGATCGGCAGCTGGGCCCGGTGTTCAAGCATGCCGACGACGCGGCACGCCATGGTCATCAATACGCCCAGGCGCGCACTGAACTGAGCTTCGGGGTGATTCTCAAGTCCTCCGACAATGGGCATTTTGTCGCCTGCGCACCGGTCAAGGGCGACGACCTAGGCTTTGCCCTCGACCGGGCGTTCCTGCGCGGGCAGTTGCCGAGCGGGTACAGCCTGCAAGGCCTGTATCTGAGACTGCCGCAGCGTGCTGCGCCCGAGTTGCCCCAGGCCGAAGGCTACGCGCAACTGATGGCTCCGGCCGTGGTGCTGGCGGCGCTGAGCTTTTTGCGGGTGGCACAGAGTGAGCGGTTCCTGGCGTTGCATGTGTCGTGTGCCGACGGCTCACTGTTTCGGTACCAGGCGGTGAGGATCGACCCGGACTGGGATTCCAGCCGCCGGCAGGCGGCGTATCTGAAACACCTCAACAGTCGTGGCAGCATCGACAGCCATGTGTTGAAACTGGTGGAGTCCGGCGAGCTGCGGGTACTCGACAGCAGCCCGTTCTGGGATGCCTTGTTGCCCCGGATAAAGCGCCTGGCCACGACACTGGCAGTGCGCGATACCCGCATGGCCCTGGGCCCGTTGTGCGCCCACCCGGACGATGCCGCGCGCCAGGTATGGCAACAGGTTGTGCCGCTGGAGCACCAGGCGCGGCTGGGAGCGGTGCTGGGCAACGGCGACAGCGACACCTTCATCGCCGTGCAACCGGTGGCAGACCCGGGCCCCTCGGTGGCCGTGGGACTGCGGCCGGACACACCGGCCTACAAGGCATTGTTCGAAGGCATCATGAACCTCGGCTACCCCGGCACATCGACCCGCTACCCGGAGGGCTACAAGGTGATGGGCGTCCAGCAGTTGTTCAAGCTCGACACCGAGCGCCAGCATCTGGCGGATCGCTACGAAGATGGCCTGGCCCACAACTTCATTGCCCAGAAGGAAATCCGCGGGTTCATCGAGATGCTGCGCCAGGACAAGATCGCGGGGGCGCGTTACTACTTCACCCCGGTGCACGGCGCGTTGATTGTCTATGAGCCCAGCTATCACGCAGACGAAAGCCAGTTGCTGCGCGATGACTGGATCGACGAAGACACGGGTGTGGTGAAGGTCAAGCCCAGCGAGGTGATCCGCCGGTTGGCGACCTCGGGCAAGCTGACCATCCTGGAAACCGATCGCTTCTGGCAACCCCGCAGCCAGGTGGCGCGGCGCTTGTTGCATGCATTCAAGCAGGCCGACCAGGGGGTTTAACGCCGCCGCATCAGCCCGATAAAAAACAACCCGCCAATGGCCGCCGTGGCCACGCCGATGGGCAGGTCTTCGGGGGCAATCATCGTGCGGGCCGCCACATCCACCCACACCAGGAACACACTGCCCAACAGCACGCACACCGGCAGCAAACGCCGGTGTTCGGCACCTACAAGGCGCCGGGCAATGTGCGGCACCATCAGCCCGACAAAGCCGATGGAGCCGCTGATGGACACCAGCACGCCGGTCATCAGCGAGGCGATCAGGAACACCTTGAGCCGCACATTGCGCGCGTTCAGGCCCAGGGTCACGGCGGTCTGTTCGCCGGCCATCAGCGCGTTCAACGGGCGAGCCATCCCCAGCAGCAACACCAGCCCCAGCAACACGGTGGCGAAGGGAATGGCCAGCAGTTCCCAGCGCGCCAACCCGAGGCCGCCGAGCATCCAGAACATCACCGCCGAGGCGGCGCGATGGTCGCCCATGAACAGCAGCAAATTCGCCACCGCCATCATCACGAACGACACCGCCACCCCGCACAGCAGCAGGCGGTCGCTCTCCAGCCGACCGTTGCGACTGGCCACCGCCAGCACCACGATCATGCTCAGCAACGCACCGATGAACGCCGCGATGGGCAGGGTCAGCAAGCCGATCACTTCACCCACATGCAGCACCACGATCACCGCACCGAGGGTGGCGCCGGAAGTCACGCCCAGCAGGTGCGGATCCGCCAGCGGGTTGCGTGTGACGGCCTGCAACACCGCACCGATCAACGCCAGCCCTGCGCCCACCAGGGCACCGAGCAGCATGCGCGGCACGCGGATCAGCCACACGATATGTTCCTGCCCCGCGCTCCAGTCCACCTCGCCAACGCCGAAGGCTTTATGCAGCAGGATCCGCCACACCACGTCCACCGGTACCCGCGCCGAGCCGAATCCCAGCGAGACCACGCACGAGATCAGCAACAACGCGCCGAGGGCACTCAGCAGCAGGGCATAGCGACGGGTGATCATTCGCCGTGGAACCCCTTGGCCAGGGTTTCAACCGCCAGCACGTTGTCGATGCCCGGCGTGGCTTGCACGTAGGGGATCACGATAAAGCGCTGGTTCTTGATCGCGTCCACCGATTGCAGCGCCGGGTTGTTCAGCAGGAACTGCTCTTTTTGCTCGGCGGTGATTTCGCTGTAGTCGACGATCACGATGACCTGCGGGTTGCGCTCCACCACGGTTTCCCAGTTGACCCGGGTCCAGCTGGCGTCCACGTCATCGAGAATGTTGCGCCCACCGGCGGCGTCGATCAGCGCCTGGGGCATGCCCAGGCGGCCGGAGGTCATGGCGCGGTCTTCGCCGCTGTCGTAGAGGAACACGCGAGGCTTGTCGGCCGGCAGGTTTTCCTGCACTTGGGCGACCTGTGCCTGCATCTGCGCGATCAGTGCATTGGCGCGGTCCTGCACATCGAAGATCTTGCCCAGGTTGCGCAGGTCGTTATAGGTGTCTTCCAGGGTGGCCGCCGGGCGCTTCATCACGAAGGCACAGGACTCGGTCAGCTCGTAGACGTTGATGCCCAACGGTTGCAGGGTTTGCGGGGTGAGGTCGCCACCGACGCGCATGCCGTAGTCCCAGCCGGCGAAGAAGAAGTCGACGTTGGCGTTGAGCAGGGTTTCCACCGACGGGTATTTGCTCGCCAGTTCCGGCAGGCCGTCGAGAATCTGCGCCATTTCCGGGGTGACCGACTTCCAGCCGGTCACGCCGCTGTAGCCGGCCATGTGCGACTTGAGGCCCAGGGCGAGCATCATCTGGGTCATGTTGATGTCGTGGCTGACAGCGTGTTTCGGCGCCTCGGCGAAGGTCACTTCGCGGTTGCAGCTCTGGATTTTCAGCGGGTAATGGGTCGCTTCGGCGAACGCCTGGGAAGTGCCGAGCAGCAACGCGAGAGACAGCAGGGAGCGCAGGATCATGGTTGGGTTATCCAGGTGATTCGGGGGTAGCCGGACAAGGGGTGAGTGTCGATCAATGCTTCAACGCCGAACACCTCGCGCAGCAATTCGGCGGTCAGCACTTCGTGAGGTGTGCCGCTGGCGACGATGCGCCCGTGGTTGATCACGTACAGCCGATCACAGAACGCGGCGGCCAGGTTCAGGTCGTGAATGCTGGCCAGGGTGCCGATGTTCAGGCGCTTGACCAGTTGCAGCAATTGCAGCTGGTAGCGTGGGTCGAGGTGGTTGGTCGGCTCGTCGAGGATCAGCAGTTGCGGTTGCTGGGCCAGGGCGCGGGCGAGGATCACCCGCTGTTTTTCTCCGCCCGAGAGGGTGGCGAAGGCGTGGTCTTCAAAGCCCAGCAGGCCGACGTTATCGAGGGCCTGGCGGATCAGGTTCTGGTCTTCAAGCGTATCGCTGTCGAACAGGCCCTTGTGCGGTGTGCGGCCCATGGCGACCACTTCATCCACCCGCAGGCCGAAGGCGTCGGGAAACTCCTGGAGCACCACGGCAATGCGTTGCGCGCACCACTTCGAGGATTGCTTCCAGACGTTCTGGTGTTCCAGCAGCACCTCACCGTCAGCCGGTTTGCTGAACCGATAGGCGCAGCGCAGCAGGCTGGTCTTGCCGCTGCCGTTGGGCCCGATCAGCCCGACGAACTCACCGGCGTTCACGTGCAGGCTGGCGTCACGCAGTTGGAACTGGTGATGACAGTGCTCGTGGCCTGGTGGGGTCCAGGCGAGGGCGGTGAGGTTGAGTGAGGTCATCTTTACTCTCAGGTCCAACACAGGACAAATGTGGGAGCGGGCTTGCTCGCGAAAGCGGTGGATCAGTAACAGATACAGTGCCTGACACACCGCATTCGCGAGCAAGCCCGCTCCCACATTTGGACAGTGTTGCGTTCAGTTAGAAGGTGTAGTCCGCCGTCACGAAGAACGAGCGCGGCTCGCCCAGGATCCATTGCTGGCCGTCGTTGTATTGGCTGACGGCGTAAGTGCGGTCGAACAGGTTATTCAATTGCAGGCCCAATGTCGTGTTGCGCATGGCTTTCCATGAAACGCTGGCGTCGACCACGGTGTAGCTCGGCACTTCGCTGGTGTTGGCGGTGTTGGCGAAACGCGAGTCTACATAACGCACACCCGCACCGGCACGCACGTCGTCAGTGATGGCCTTGCTCAGCCACAGGTTGGCGGTGCGACGCGGCACGTCGGTGGGGCGGTTGCCGTCGCGGGACACGGTCTGGCCGTTGACCACTTCGGAGAAGTCGTCGTACTGCGCCCGCACGATCGCAGCGTTGGCTTGCAGTTGCCAGGCATTGGGCAGTTGCAGGTCGAGGCTGGCTTCCAGGCCGTTGGAGGATTGCTGGCCGACTTGTTCCTTGAGGGTGGTGCCTGGAACGCTCACCAACAGTTTCTTTTTGACGATGTGGTAGGCCGCCAGGGTCCATTCACCACGGGAATCCCAGAACGCCTGCTTGAGGCCGATCTCGGTTTGCTTGGCGGTGGACAGGCCGAACTGCTGCTGGCTCGGGCTCAGGGTGATCAGGCTGCCAACGCCGTCAGTGCTGGTGGCGTATTGGCCGTAGACCGAGGTGTCCGGGGTGATCGCGTAGACCAGGCCGGCTTTCCAGTTGTTGCCGGTAAAGGTCTTGTTGGAGTCGCTGCCATCCACCAGGGAGTCACTGTCGATGTGCAGGTAATCGCGGCGCACGCCGGTGATCAGCGACAGTTTATCGTTCAGTTGCAGGCGGTTTTCGGCGAACGCAGCCAGCTGTTTGGTGGTGCTGACGGACTGCGGAATGAAGGGGCTGGCGCTTTCAAACGGCTGCGGTACCGGGTGGTTGATGTCCACCGGTTGGCCGGCGTTCGTCAGGTCATCGAACGGCGAGTTGCTGGCCAGGCGAAAGCGAATGCGGTTGTACTCCACCCCCGTCACCGTCTGGCTGTCGAGGCCGAACAGCGTGTGCTTGAAAGTGAAGGTCTGGCGGTCGCCCACCTGTTCCTGGTTGTGCTTGATGCCCAGGTAGCTCTGGCGCACCAGGCCGCCGTCGACGTAGTTGTAGCTCTCGGCGTTCTGCCAGCGCCGCTGGTTTTTCAGGTAGGACAGTTCATTGGTGGCGGTGACGTTGTCGTTGATCTGCCACTCGCTGGTCAGGCGCGTCCACTGGTCGTTGTAGTGCTGGATATCGTTGCTGACGTTGTAGTTCTTGTCCCGCAGGCCCTTGTGCAACTGGCCGTTGATCAGCGGTGTGCCGTAGTCGTTTTGCGGGGTCTGGTCGCCGTAGTCGGAGGCCAGGGTGAAGCTCAGGTTATCCGCCGCCTGCCAGCGCAGGGCACCGCTGACGAAGTCGCTGCCGGACTCGCCGCGGTCGATGAAACCGTTGCTGCGCAGGCGGTTGATGTTCAGGCGATAGCTCAGGGTGTCGGTCAGCGAGCCGCCGCTGTCGAGGGCCTGCTGCTGGCGGTCATAAGAACCGTAGCCCAGGCGGATATGGTTTTCGACCTCGCCCTCGAAGGGTTTCTTCGGGATTGTGTTGATCACCGCGCCGGTGGCGCCCTGGCCGTACATCACCGAGGCCGGGCCGCGCAGTACGTCCACCCGCTCAACGGACCAGGTGTCCACCGGGAAGGTGGAAGTGCCCGCGCCATCGAACATGCGCGCGCCGTCGTACAACTGCAGCACCGAGCTCTGGCCGGTGAACCCGCGTGCCGACAACGAGGTACCACCGTCGCCCGGCGTGCCGGTGCGGCTGATGCCGGTGGCCCGGGAAATCGCGTCCTGCACCGTGGCATCGCCCCGGGCGCGAATCTGCTCGCCGGTCTGGCTTTCAACGCTGCCCGGGGTTTGCAGGGCCGTGAGGTTCAGGCGTGAACCTGCGGTGGTCGGGGTTTGCAGGTCGACGCGCTCGTCGTCGACGGCGGGGGCTGAGACGGCACTGGCGGGAAGCGTCAGGGCCTGGGCAGTGTTTTGCAGGGCGAGCAGGCACAGGCCGGACGCAAGGTACTTGTTCATCGGACGATAAATCGCTTCTTCGAGACGGTACTCGCCGCAGGGCGCGGCGAGTGGGAGAACACATTAAGTGTTACAACATAACACTTTGTGCGGCGTGGGCGAAAGCCCGCGTAAGACTACATAACGCCTCTAGGTAGGGCATCTCGTCTGTTTCACGCTGAACCTGAGGCAGATTCACGTTGGCCAAACCACCGTGAAAGCACCAGGCGATCCAGTGCCCAGACCACGATCAGCGAGGCGCCCACCAGCGGAAAGACAATCGCCAGCCCGAGCATGATCACCATCGCGGTTTTCCATTTCGGCAGGTCATGGCGCAACGGTGGAACCCCCAGGCTGCCCTGTGGCCGACGCTTCCACCAGATCACCACACCGCTGACGGCGCTGAGCAGGATCATCAGGCAAATCAGCAGCACGATGATCTGATTGACCACGCCAAACATCTTGCCTTCGTGCAGCATCACGCCCGATTCGGTAACCCGCGCCACGCTGTTGTAGTGCTCCCAGCGCACATCGGCCAGGACCTTGCCGGAGTATTGGTCCACATGCAGGGTGGCGTCATTGCGCGGGTCGTTGGCGAACACCGCGATGGTGAACACGCCTTCGGCAGTGGTGGGGAAGGTGATGCTGTAGCCGGGCTCGACCTTGCGTGAGTTGGCGAGGTCGACCACCTGTTGCAGGCGGATGACCGGGGCGGCGGGGCCATGGCTCATGCCGGCGTGGTTCATGTGCTCGGCATGCTCGCCAGACATCGGCATCGGCGTGTTTTCCATGGCCCACGGCACGGTTTGTTGGCTCGCGGTGTTGAGGCTGCGGGCCTGCTGGTCGGACTGCGGCACGTTGTTCCACATGGCCGCCGGGAATTTATTCCACAGCTCGGCGTATTGCTTGCCCCAGAAGCCGGTCCAGGTCATGCCGCTGAGCAGCATCACCAGCAGGAACGCCGCGCCCCAGAAACCGGCAACCGCGTGCAAATCGCGCCAGAACAAGCGGCCGCGACTGCCCAGCCGCGGCCACAGAATGCCCGCCGCCGACTTGCCTCGCGGCCACCACAGATACACGCCCGAAATCACCAGCATCACGCCCCAGCCGGCGGCCAGTTCCACCAGGCGATCACCGACGGTGCCGATCATCAACTCGCCATGCAGCGCGCGGGCGATGGCTTGCAGGTTGTACTTGGCGTCCTGTTCGCCGAGCACGGTGCCGCGATACGGGTCGACGAATACAGTCACTTCGCGCCCGTCGTTGTGCATCACGAATTGCGCGCTGCTGGTGGCGTCGGCAGGTGGCAGGTACTTGCTGATCTTGCCTTGTGGATAGGCAGCCTGGGCACGTTGCAGTTGCTCGTCGGCACTCAGCGCGTGTTCGGCGCTTTGCACGGTCAGCAGGTTGCCGTACATCAGCGGGTCGAGTTGAGGTTTGAACAGGTAGATGATGCCGGTCAGGGCCAGCAGCACCATGAATGGCGCGACAAACAGCCCGGCGTAGAAATGCCAGCGCCAGGCCAGGTTGTAGAAGGAAATCTTCGGTGGGTTCATCAGGGTGCTCCGCAAAGGCTTGGATTTTTTGTGTTATCGAGGACGCCATCGCGGGCAAGCCCGCTCCCACAGGGGAATGCATTGCAACTGTGGGAGCTGGCTTGCCTGCGATGCGCTTAGAAACTCATGTCCACCTTGGTCCAGAGCGTGCGCCCCGGTTCCTTGATGGCTTGCGGGTCATTGGCCGGGTAGCCGAACCCGGCGTTGCCGGCCAGGTTCAGGTGCTCGGCGTACGCCTTGCCGAACAGGTTGTCGACGCCGGTGCTGACCTTGAAATTCTTGTTGATGCGATACGCCGCGTTCAGCGAGAACACGCCAAACCCCGAGCTTTTGTCGAAGTCCTTGCCCACCACGTTGCCCTTGTTCTGGTCGATGCGGTTTTGCGCCGCGACCACCCGCCACAAGGCGCCGGCGCTCCAGTCGTCCTGGCTGTAGGTGAGCCCGAAGCGCGCATCCAGCGGCGGGATCTGCGGCAGCGGTTTGCCGTCGCTGGTGTTCTTGCCCCAGGCGTAGGCGAAGGTGGCATCGGCCTTCCAGTTGGCGGTCAGCTTGTAGGCTGCGCCCAATTCACCGCCCATGATCCGCGCGTCCACATTGCGCGCCTGGGAGGTGGTGCCCATCATTCCCGGCTGGTAGTCGAACAGGATGAAATCACGCACCTGGCCGACGTAGCCCGAGGCCCAGGCATCGAGATCGGCGGATTTGTATTGCAGGCCAAAATCCAGCTGGGTGGTTTTTTCAGGCTTCACACCGTCGAAGGCATTCACGGAACCGACCGACCCGGTGTCGGGAGAAAACAGCTCCCAGTAATCAGGGAAACGCTCCGAATGCCCAAGCCCTGCGTACAGGGTGGCAGGGCTGTCCGCCAGATCGTGCTCGTAGCGCACAAAGCCCGACGGCAGCGTATCGGCGCGGGTTTTACCGGCGGTGGGGTTGGGGCTGCTCATCATCCCGGAGATGATGGTTTGCCGGAAATCCTTGGCCGAGGCGCGGTCGACGCGGGCGCCGGTGATCAGGCGGTCGCGGTCGGCGGCATACCAGGTCAGTTCGCCGAACACCCCGTAGTTGTGGAAGTTGGCGTCCTTGCTGCGGGGCAGGTCCTTGTAGGTGTCGACGCCCATGGCGCTGCGTTCGCGGTGTTCGTTGGTTTGTGCATCAATGCCGCTGATCAACTGCACATCGGCCCAGCGCCACGTGGCCTTGATACGGGCGCCGAGGGTGCGGCGGTCGACGTTGGCCGCCATGGGACCGGCCATCATCCCGGTGCCCGACGGGACGCGCAGGGTGTAGTTGTCCATCACGTGGTCGGCGTAGTTGTAGTAGACCTGCGCTTCGACCTTATCCAGCACCTCGCCGATGTTCGATTTCTCGACGCGCAATCCGAGGCTCTCGCGCAAAAACTGCGAACCGTCCATGCCACGCCCGGCGTAGCGGGCTTCGCCATCGCCACGGCCGGCGGTGAGTTCCAGCAGGGTGTCGGCGTCCGGGGTCCAGCCCACGGCCACGTCGCCGTTCCACTTGTCGTAGCGCGAGGCGACGGTGTCGTTGTTGCCGTCCTTGTAGTCATCGGCGTGGGCCTGGTTGCCGATCACCCGCACATAACCCAGCGGCCCGCCGGCTGCTGCGTCGACGACTTTGTCGAAACGCCCGTTGGAGCCCGCCAGGATGCTGGCGTTGACCCGCGTGCCCAGCTCGCCGAATTGCTCGGGCTCGCGCTCGAACAGGACCGTGCCGGCTGAAGCGCCCGGGCCCCAGAGCACGGTTTGCGGGCCTTTGATCACGGTGAGCTTGTCGTAGGTTTCCGGTGAGATATAGGAGGTGGGCGCGTCCATCCGGCCGGGGCAGGCGCCGAGCATCATGCTGCCGTTGGTGAGGATGTTCAGGCGCGAACCGAACATGCCCCGCAGCACCGGGTCGCCGTTGGTGCCGCCGTTGCGCACCAGGGCGAAGCCGGGGATGGTCTTGAGGTAGTCGCCGCCATCGCTGGCGGGCACCGGTTGGCGCGGGTCTTTCGGGTTGGTGACGACGGTCAGTGGTGAGCTGGGGGCAATGGCGGTGATCACCGTCGGGCTCAGTTCGTTCTGGTCGGCAGGCTCGTCGGCGTGGACCTGAGGAACCAGCAGCGCGCCACACAGAACGGCGAAAACGGGAGTACATCCCAAACGGGTGTCAGCAGAAAACCTGGACATGAAAAATTCCATCATTCATTCGTAAACAACACGGCCAGCAGCCTGCGGCTGTCTGTCTAAAGTCGGCCGGGGTGAAGTAACGGTGTGAAGTGCTTACGCGATGATGGGCGGGGCGCGGCTGCGGGCGCCGGGGAACACGGTTTGCCGGGCATGGCCCAGGCGTGGGGCGGGGGTCAGGGCGTTGGCGGGCGGCGGGCTGCCGAGGGTGACAAACGACACGCTGCCAGGCAGCGCCGGGCAACTGAAGAGCAGGCTGCAATAGCCGCACTTTTCCCAGAGCACGTGGTGTTCGTCGGGTGCTTTGTGGTGATCGGTCGCAGGCTTGGCGGCGCCATGGCAGCTCGGCGCGTCCATGGACATTTCCATCGACATGCCGGCGTGATGATCCATCGGCATCGCTTGGGAAATCAGCGGACCGATAAAGATCATCAGCATGGCGAACAGGCTGATCCAGCTGCCGCGCATAAGGCCTACAGGCTTACGGCGGTGCGGGGACAACCTGGCGCGTGGGGCGCCCATCGAGGTTTATCTATTGGGCGTGCATGTGTTCGTGGCCGGCCATGGGCGGCTGCTTCTGCACTGACACTTCCACCTTCACTGGCCCGGCCTTTTCAAAGTTCAGGGTCAGCGGAAAATGCTGGCCGTCGCGCAAAACGCTGCGGTCCTTCAGGTCCAGCAGCATCACGTGGTAGGCCATGGGCGCGAACGTCAGGTCACCTTTGGCCGGCACCGCGACGCTGGTCACCTGCTGCATCTTCATCAGATCGCCCTGCATCACATGCTCATGCAGTTCGGCCTTGGCGGCCACGGGCGTGTCGACGCTGAGCAAGCGATCCGCTTGCTCGCCCTGGTTATGAATCACGAAATACGCCGCGACGGTCGGCGCATTGGGCGGCAGTTCCTGAGACCAGGGTTCGCTGACCACCAGTTCGCCGACCTTGAAGTCTTCGGCATTGGCAGCAGCACACACCGGCAGCAACAACGCAGCCAGAAGCAGGGAAGATTTGAGCATGGCAGTTCTCCAGAACGGTTCTAAACGCAGTTCACTTGCGAAGAAATCAGACCGTTGGAGAGGCGCGGGGGTTAAGGCTCGGCCATTGCTGGCGCGGGGTGGGGGATTGCAATGACGGCGGCGGCAGGTCTTGCACCGCGTCGAATCTTGCGAAATACAGTGTTGGTGAATGCCCCGGCAGCGCCACTAATGGCGCCGAGCCCGAGCAGCACCAGCAATGCTGCATGGTGGAGTGATCGTCTTGCTGCGGCGCCGGAATCTCCAGCTTGCCCAGGGCAATGGCCGTCAGCTTGTTGGCATTGGAGGAGCAGAAACTGCCCCACAGCAGTTGCTTGACCGGGTCATCCGCCTGCTGCATCGCACTCGCCAGCGGCATGGCAAAGGCGTTGAACAGCACTGCAAGGCAGGCGATCCAGGCAATTGCAAAGCGTTGACGGGCCATGGCGGACAATCCGTAGGGTTAAGCGATCAGGTGGGTATTTAGCCTGATCGGGGAGGATAAGTAAAAAGGGGCGGTGTGGTTTGGTGTCGCAGTGCTATCAACCAGCTGTGGCGTGCAGCTTCAGGCCGAGCGCTTTCATGACCTTCATGATAGTCGCGAACTCGGGATTGCCAGTGCTGGAGAGGGCTTTATATAAACTTTCGCGTCCGAGGCCTGCGTCGCGGGCTACTTGAGTCATGCCTTGGGCGCGGGCGATGTTGTTGAGGGCTGAACGAATAAGCAGTCCGTCACCGGCATCCTCCTCGAAGCACGCTTCAAGATACTCGGCCATATCTTCAGGAGTCTTGAGGTGTTCCGCTATGTCGAAGTCTGTAAATTCAGTCATGGCTTACTCCTTTTTTTCAAAGTCTGCTGCAATTTGCTTAGCGCGCTGGATATCGCGTTTCTGCGTTGATTTATCGCCGCCTATCAACAACAGGTAAACCACCTCCTCTCTACGAGTGAAATAAACCCGGTATCCAGGACCGTAGTGGATGCGCATTTCCGAAACGCCATTTCCTACTGTCTCACAGTCTCCGAAGTTGCCTGATTGTGCGTTATTCAACCTTGCCAGTACGCGTGCACGGGCCGGTTTATTGTTTAACGAATCAAGCCACTCCAGGAAATGCTTGGATTTCTTGAAGTGAATCATCTTGGATCGTATTCCTTGGGATACAGAATGACAAGTCACGATGCTCCGCAAAAGCAGTGCATCCCCATCGCAGACTCTGGTGCAAAACTGCGGGAGGGGAGCTTAGGGCGAGGGCTTTTGGCTGAACCAGCCGGCTGGTTCGGAGGGGGGTGTAAGGCGAATCAGTTTTTAAAGCGAGGTTGTCAAAAGGATGTCGATGATTGAGGCGCTTTCCTACGAGGTCATTGCACCTTGCGATACAGGCGACTCGGTCTTCCTGCTGGAACGAGGTGATGCTATCGCAGGCAAGCCAGCTCCCACAGTTTGGATTGTGTTCGATTCGAATGTGGAGGCCCTCCACAGAAATTTCCGACAGTGATTGGCGGTTGTCTCTAGGAAACTCAATCTCTAGTCTCCGAACACCACTGCTAACTCAGTGGTCGGGCGTCGCGGCCCGGATTTCTTCAGACGCAAAAGCGTCATCGTGTCCTTTCAGTTGGCGCTTTTTTATCGTCTACTGTGCGGCGCTATGGTGGCTGTGCGCGGGATACCTTCGGGTATGCCGGTGTTCTGGAGAGCCGGTCCGCGAACCCGCGTTCAGCTACCACCCCCATCGCATCGCGGCGATCAGTGGTAGCTCCTTTGTACTTCTCCGGAGCTTCACAATGATTAAACCTACCCCCAATCCCCCTTTTCGGCTGTTCACCGTAGCCGACGGAATCAGCACCGAAGACCTGTTGGTCAACCTCATTGAAACACTCGCCTCGGCCAATGCGCTGAGTTGCGACTTGGCGTTTAGCCTGGAAGGATCGAAGCGAGAGGAGTTGTTGGGCGTCGCTCAGTTGATCGAGCTGGCGGAGTTACTGGCTGATCGGGTGCACGAAGGTGGCGGAAAACGCATTTAACACTTCGATGATCGATCGTTCCTGCGCTGATGTGTGGGAATGATCCCGTGAGACGCCTTTAAACGTCCCAGCTTGCTTCCCGTATGTGATTAAAGTTCACGACATCTACGCTGTGCTGATGAGCAAATCCAGCGACTCTTAGGTCATCTGTCAAAACTAGATAATTATCTTTGGCTGCACAGATAATACCGACGTCGGTAAGTCCGTAGGGCGACAGCTCATAATCGCAACTTATATCAAGAGCAGGGCAGTGAATCTCAATGACTGTCGATAATGATTTTTTTAATGTTGCGTAGAAGTCGTGTAGCTTGCTCCCATAAAGCCCGTTTGTAAGGTTGCTGACTTCCGCAAGTATATGAGGAGTTGAAATAAGCTTTTCGAATTGATCAATCACGTTAAGCAGAAGTTTGTAATCTTTGGCGGTGTACCCGCTTGTTCTTTTGAAGCCTGCAATACTGGGTGTGCCTCCGATCAGTGCCAAGAGCAGCAGGTTAGTGTCGACTATGATTCCTTTTCTTCGATATTGCCGGATATATGTTTCGATCATACTTCGCGGATCTTCATGGAGCGGAACTCGCCAGTCTCCGAGTCAATGAAGAATGTTTTATATTTTCTTGCGTACATTTGTCCCGCTAAAGATGCGCCTAATCGTTGATAGTTATCAGGGGCTGGAACATTGAAGCCAAGTGTTATTGCCCACGTTTTGTCGCCTGGGTTTAACTCGACTTCCTCAAGCATCAAGTCCTGAAGCACTGTTTCCTGGCCGAGAAAGTCATTGGCTGCTGCCTTGGCAACTTGCACGGCTTCTTTGACGTCTATCATGTCAGCTCCTGAATAGAATTGAGTCTGGCTTGAACTGTTTCTGGAGTGTAGCACTTCATGTTGTGGATTCATCGCCGTCCCTTTAGTCACAAATAGAGTTGATAGAGGTGGGCGATGATCCTGATCTATCGAATGAAATCTGCCAATAACTCGATTGTTTCTGCGGGCGACAAAAGCTCCTGATCCACCGCCACCAACACCGGCCGCCTCAACACCAACACCGGCACCCCCCGCTCCCGTGCCACTTCCAGCTTCGGCTCGGTAGCCGTGCTGCCGCTGTTCTTGCTGATCAGCACATCAATCTGCCGCCGCTCAAACAGCGCCCGTTCATCCTCGATCAAAAACGGCCCACGGGCGCCAATCACTTCGCAGCGTTCATTGCCGGGGTACACATCCAGTGCGCGCAGTGTCCAGAACTGCTCGGCGGGGATTTCGTCGAGGTGTTGTAACGGTTCACGGCCCAGCGTGAACAGTGGTCGCTTGAAGGGTTTCAGAGCTTCAATCAACTCCGCCCAGTCACCGACTTCGCGCCAGTCATCACCCGCCTGTGGCTGCCACGCCGGGCGGCGCAGGGCCCAGCAGGGAATGCCACACACACCCGCAGCACGGGCGGCGTTGGCGCTGATCTGTGCGGCATACGGATGGGTCGCGTCCAGCACCAGCTCGATACCTTCATCGCGAATGAACTGCGCCAAACCTTCCGCGCCGCCATAGCCACCGACGCGCACCTGGCACGTAAGGTCGGTGGGAACGCGGCCAACACCCGCCAGGCTGTAGATATGTTCGGGCCCCAGTGTGCGGGCGATGGCCAGGGCTTCCGTCACGCCGCCCAACAGCAGGATGCGTTTCATAGCGGCTTGATCACTTCCAGCAGGGTGATCGGCAGCGCCTGGCGCCAGGTATCAAAGCCCCCCAGTGGCTGGGCCTGGGCCACATGAATGCGGGTCAGCTCGCCGCCGTGTTGTTCGCGCCAGGCCATCAGGGTCATTTCACTTTGCAGGGTCACGGCGTTGGCCACCAGCCGGCCGCCCGGGCGCAGGTGTTGCCAGCAAGTGTCGAGCACGCCGTCGCGGGTGACGCCGCCGCCGATGAAGATGGCGTCCGGCGCTTCCAGCCCGTTCAGGGCGTGGGGCGCGGTGCCGCGAATCAGTTGCAGGCCGGGGACGCCAAGGGCATCACGGTTATGTTCGATCAACAGTTGCCGGCCTTCATCGGCCTCGATGGCCAGGGCGCGGCAGCTGGGGTGGGCGCGCATCCATTCGATCCCGATGGAGCCGCTGCCCGCGCCCACGTCCCACAGCAGTTCACCGGGCATCGGCGCGAGGCGGGCGAGGGTCATGGCGCGCACGTCGCGCTTGGTCAGTTGGCCGTCGTGCCTGAAGGCCGAGTCCGGCAGCCCTGCCAGGCGTGACAGGCGCGCTGTGTTGGCGTCGGCCACGCAGTCGATGGCCAGCAGATTCAACGCGGCAATCGGTTCGCCAGGCCAATCCCGGGCGATGCCGTCGATGCGCCGCTCATCCGGCCCGCCGAGGTGTTCAAACACACTCAGGCGACTTGCGCCAAACCCGCGCTCGGCCAATTGTGTGGCAATCGCCGCCGGGCTCTGGCCGTCATTGCTCAGCACCAGCAAACGCACGCCGCTGGCCAGATGCGCATTCAGCGCCGCCATCGGCCGGGCAACCACCGATAGCGTCACTACCTCTTGCAACGGCCAGCCCAGACGCGCCGCCGCCAGGGACACGGAAGAGGGCGCCGGCAGGATCAGCAGCTCATTGGCGGGCACCTGCCGCGCCAGGCTCGCACCCACGCCATAGAACATCGGGTCGCCGCTGGCCAGCACGCACACCGCTTCACCACGCCTGGCCAGCACCGGCTCCAGGGAAAACGGGCTGGGCCACACCTGGCGTTCGCCACGGATGCACACCGGCAACAAGTCCAGCTGGCGTTGCCCGCCAATAATGCGCGAGGCGCGCAACAGGGCGTGCCGGGCGTTTCTGCCCAGGCCCTTGAAGCCGTCTTCACCGATGCCTACTACCGTCAGCCAGGGCGACATATGAATTCCTTGAACGACATCCGACGGGCAGGCTTTTCATGCCGCCGGACAAAGCAGGCATAATACCGCGCCTTTACCCGTGAACCGGTAGCCCCGTGAAACCAATACCACCGTCCAATACCTTGCGCCCCTCGGCCTGTCCGGGGTTGCTGCGTATTGTCCAGGCGTTGGATGGCGGGATTTGCCGGATCAAACTGGCGGGCGGTTCGATCCGTGCCGAGCAGGCGTTTGCCGTGGCCGACGCCGCTCAGGCCCATGCCGGCGGGGTGATCGAGGCAACCAACCGCGCCAACCTGCAAATTCGCGGGATAGGTGCCGAACAGGATGGATTGATCGCTGCCTTGCTGGCGGCTGACCTAGGCCCCAGGAGCGCCGCCGGTGACGATGTGCGCAACCTGATGCTCAGCCCCAGCGCGGGCATCGACCGCGAGATGCTGTTCGACACACGGCCGCTGGCTGACGAAATCCTCGCCACCCTGGAAACCCACCCGCGCTTCCATGAACTGTCGGCCAAGTTCGCCGTGCAACTGGACGGCGGTGAAGGGCTGGCGATGCTCGAGCATCATCACGACCTGTGGCTGTCGGCATTCGACGCCAACGGCGAGACGCTGTTGGCGTTCGGCCTGGCAGGTTGCCCGGCGCAGGACGCGCCATTGGCCGCCGTGCCTCTGGCGCAAGGGCATGCACTGGTGGTGGCGGTTCTGGAGCTGTTCCTTGAACTGGCCCGGCCCGATCAAACCCGCATGCGCCACCTGCTGGTTGAAACGGCTGTGGATAACTTTCTCGGGCGGCTAAACCTGCCCTTGCAGCCGGTTGACGGCTTTTCACGCCATTCCAACCCCGCGCCGCTGCACCTGGGAAGTTATCCACAGCGCAAAAAAAACCAGGTCTACGTCGCCGCCGTCGCACCCTTGGGCCGCCTGGATTCGGCGATGCTCAGGGGCGCCGCGCAACTGGCCGTTGACCATGGCGACGCCACCCTGCGTGTCACGCCATGGCAGGGCCTGCTGCTGCCCAATATCCGTGACGCGGCGGCTGTCACCGAACGCCTCGAACAGCTTGGCTTTTTGTGTTCGGTGGACCAACCCCTCGCACGGATGATCGCCTGCACCGGCGCCGGCGGTTGCGCCAAAGGCCTGTCCGACACCAAGGCCGACGCCGTGCAACTGGCCGCGCTTGCGCCCGGCCACAGCGTGCACCTGTCCGGCTGCCCGCGTTCCTGCGCGGCCGCACACACCGCGCCGGTCACCCTGCTGGCGGTAAGTCCCGGCCACTACGACCTCTATTTTCGCGACGCAGGCCTACCCGGTTTCGGCCGCCTGCACGCGCGCACTCTTTCTATTGAAGCGGCGGGCGCCTTGTTGCGCGCTCACCCACGGAGCAACACCGATGATTGATTACATCCGCGACGGTCAGGAGATCTATCGCAACTCCTTCGCGATCATTCGCGCAGAAGCCCGGCTTGATCGCATCCCTGCCGACCTGGAAAAACTCGCGGTGCGGGTGATTCATGCCTGCGGCATGGTCGACGCCATCGACGGCCTGCAATTTTCCGAAGGTGCCGGCAAGGCCGGGCGCGAAGCCCTGGCCGCTGGCGCGCCGATCCTGTGTGATGCGCGGATGGTCTCCGAAGGCGTGACCCGTACGCGCCTGCCGGCCAACAATCAGGTGATCTGCACCCTGCGCGACGACAGCGTGCCGGAGTTGGCCCGCGAGCTGGGCAACACCCGTTCCGCCGCCGCCCTGGAGCTGTGGCGCCCGCACCTGGAAGGCAGTGTGGTGGTGATCGGCAATGCGCCGACAGCGCTGTTTTACCTGCTGGAAATGCTCGACGCCGGCGCGCCAAAACCTGCACTGATCCTCGGGTTCCCGGTGGGTTTTGTCGGCGCCGCCGAATCCAAGGCGATGCTGGCGGCAGACAGCCGCGGCGTACCGTTCGTGATCATGCAGGGCCGCCTGGGCGGCAGTGCGATGGCCGCCGCCGCGGTCAACGCCTTGGCCACGGAGGTCGAATAATGCCGGCACGCGGACGTTTGATCGGCCTGGGCGTAGGCCCCGGCGATCCGGAACTGATTACCCTCAAAGCTCTGCGCCTGCTGCGCGAATCGCCGGTGGTGGCGTACTTCGTGGCCAAGGGCAAGAAGGGCAACGCTTTCGGCATCATCGAAGACCATTTGGTGCCCCAGCAAACCCTGATGCCGCTGGTGTACCCGGTCACCACTGAAGTGTTGCCGGCGCCGCTGTCCTACGAGCAAGTGATCAGCGATTTCTACGACACCGCCAGTGTCGACGTTGCGGCACACCTGGACGCGGGGCGCGATGTGGCGGTGATCTGTGAAGGCGACCCGTTCTTCTACGGCTCCTACATGTATTTGCACGACCGCCTGGCCGAGCGCTACGAAGCCCAGGTGATCCCGGGTGTGTGCTCGATGCTCGGTGGCGCCTCTGTACTGGGCGCACCGTTGGTGTATCGCAACCAGAGCCTGTCGGTGCTTTCCGGCGTGCTGCCCCATGACGAACTCAAGCGTCGCCTGGCGGATGCCGACGCGGCGGTGATCATGAAGCTGGGGCGCAACTTCACCAAGGTGCGTCAGGTACTGGAAGAATTGGGATTGGCGAGCCGGGCGTTGTACGTCGAGCGCGCGACCATGGCCAATCAGAAAATCGTCGCCCTGGATCAGGTCGATCCGACGTCCTCGCCGTATTTCTCGTTGATCATCGTTCCCGGTGAAAGGTGGCAAGGCTGATGACGGCTCCCGCGATTGTCATCCTGGGGCAGGGCAGCCTCGCCACGGCCCGCGCTATCCAGCAGGTGTATCCCGACGCACTGATCCACGGCCTGGCCGGGCGGGTCGAGGGCGCAGATCAGGCCTATAACGAATTCGGCGCCAGCGTGCGCCAGTTGTATCAACAGGGCACGCCGATCATCGCGCTGTGCGCCGCCGGGATTGTGATCCGCACCCTGGCGCCGCTGCTGCTGGAGAAGGGCGTCGAGCCTGCTGTGCTGGCGGTTGCCGAAGACGGCAGCGCGGTGGTGCCGTTGCTCGGTGGCCTCGGTGGTGTAAACGTGATGGCGCGGGAAATCGCCGCTGCCCTGGACGTTGCCGCCGCGATCACCACCAGTGGCGAGCTGCGTTTTGGTACCTGCCTGCTTAACCCGCCCCATGGTTATCAGCTGGGGGATCTGGAACTGGGCAAACGCTTTGTCTCGGATTTGCTGGCTGGCGAATCAGTACGCATTGAAGGCGCGGCGCCGTGGCTGGATCAGGCCAACTTGCCCCAGGATCAACAGGCGCGCCTGGCGATTCACGTCGGCAGTGCCGAGCGCACACCTGCGGCCAATGAGTTGCTGATTTATCCGAAGACGGTGCTGGTTACCTGCCAGCCGGGGCCGCAACTGGCCGGGCGAATTCGTGCGGCGTTGCAGGATGCCGGGCTCGCCGTGCAGTCCCTGGCTTGCCTGCTGGCGGCTGAAACGGAGATGGCCGATTCGTCATTGCACGAAGCGGCGTTGGAGCTGGGCGTGCCATTGCGCTTCGCCGATCTGGCGCCTCAGGCGGACATCGCGATCACGGTGGCCGAGGCTCCTCTGGACCCGTCCCTGATCGGTCGTCCCCGTGGCCGCCTCGCGGTGATCGGTCTGGGCCCCGGCGCTGCCGAACTGATGGTACCGGCAGTAAAAGCCGAGCTGGCCCGCTGCACCGACGTGCTGGGTTACGAAACCTATGTGCGCATGGCCGGGCCGTTCCGCGCGGACCAGATCCAGCATTGCACCGACAATCGCGAAGAGATGCAGCGCGCGCGTCATGCCTTTGAGCTGGCGGCGCAGGGGCGTTCGGTGGTGGTGGTGTCTTCGGGTGACCCCGGTGTATTTGCCATGGCCGCTGCGGTGATCGAAGCCTTGCACGAGTCCGGCGACCCGGCCTGGCATCAGGTCGACCTGGAGATTTTGCCGGGCGTGTCGGCATCCCTCGCCACGGCGGCCCAGGCAGGTGCACCGCTGGGGCATGACTTCTGTGTGATGTCACTGTCGGACAACCTCAAACCCTGGTCGATCATCGAGAAGCGCCTGGACCTGGCGTCCCAGGCCGACCTGGCGCTGGCGTTCTATAACCCGATTTCCCGTGCGCGGCCCTGGCAGTTGGGACGCGCCCTGGAAATCGTCGCGCAGCACCGCACGCCTGAAACACCGGTGGTATTGGGCCGTGACATCGGTCGCCCGGGCCAGACCCTGCGAGTCACCACCCTGGGGCAACTGACGCCGGAGCAGGTGGACATGCGCACCATGGTGCTGATCGGTTCGTCCACCACCTGCGTCTTTGCGCGGGCAGGTGGTGGCGAGTGGGTCTACACGCCACGTTGGTACGGCGAGAAACCCGCCTCCTGAAAACAACGGCGGCCCCGCCATGGGGCCGCCTTGAAACGTCAGTCATTGATGCCGGAAAGGTCTGCTTGCCGAGGTTTTTTTGCATCGGCTCAAGTCATACCTTTCTCTACGGCTTGAAGAAAAGCACGGCGCTTTTGTGTGCCGCCGCCTCATCCCCAGCGTTTACTCAGCTGCGCCGCCTGCAGTGATTTTTCCTGCGGGTCGTGGCGCGTCCCGTGGTCAATTTCCAGCAGCTCAAAATCCCCGGCAAGTCGACTAGTGTTGGCGTTGAGCCCCATGTTGGGGGTTATGGAGAAATGGCTATGGAGCGAAACAACAAACGGATCAACAGCGCAAAAAGGAGGAAGCTGATTGCCGCTTACCGGCTTCCGGGCGCGCCCGGCCTGGCGTCGGGGTTGAGCGCGCCGGTGAAGCCCGAGGCGGATGATGAGCTGGACGCGGCGGTGGTGAACAACAGCGTCATGTCGTTTGTGCAAGGCATGACCAGCCTCAACAAGGAGTACACCCGCAAAAGCTATTTGCTGGCGAGCAGCTACGTCAGCGATGTGCTGCGGGTCGCCCGGGGCACAGAGGCCTGGTACAACGAATTCATCAAGGTCATGAGCAGCCTCGGCTGGATGCCGGTCAGGAGCAGTTTCGAGCGGGTGTACACCTCTCGCAAGGGGCTGTCGGTACAGCTGGCGGCGCTGAACCTGATGGCGGCCACCGTGGCCTCGACGTTTCTATCGGGGCCGCTGATCAGTGTATTGCCCAAACGGGTGGCGGAGGCGGTTGAAGCCTTGAAGCAGCTCCCGGCCTCATTTGAGTTATTCAAGCGAAATACCACCACGCGTGACGGTGGCGATTTCGGCTTGGCGTCCTGCTCGGAAATCGCCGGGGAAGTTTCGATGGTGCTGGTGACGTACAGCTCCCACGGCGTCAGCAAGCAACTGGGCATACCGTTTCTGGAGTGGGACAGTGCATCCGTCGAGGCCTTCAGTGGCCGCACGTGCCTGGTGCTGAACAGCTCGGTGGTCAACGAAGACACGATTCAACTGCTGCGGGACAGCGCAGGGGACAAGGTCCGCCTGGCTATCGCCAACTACAGGATTTGATCTACGGCACCAGGTAACCGCGTACACCGGTGAAGATGATTTGTGCGGCCAGGGCGCACACGAACAGCCCCATCAACCGGCTGACAATCTGCAAGCCCTGGTCGCCGAGGATGCGTTCGATACGGTTGGACAGGTACAGCACCACGCCCACCGTCAGGCTGGCCAGGGCGATACTGAGGATCGCGGTGATCTTGTCGTCCCAGTGCGGCTGGCTGACGCCCATCACCAGCAGCGCACCGATGGTGCCGGGGCCGACGGTCAGGGGAATGGTCAGCGGCACGATGGTCACGTCCTGCTGCACGTTGTCGGTCTGCACCGCTGACTTGCCCTGGGCCATGCCCAGGGCCGAGATGAACAGCACACTGCCTGCGCCGATGCGGAAGGCGTCGACGGTGATGCCGAACACACTGAAAATCACCCGGCCGAACAGGTAGAGCAACACGCTCGATACCAGGGTGGCGAGGGCCACTTTCCAGGCCAGGCGCCGCCGCTCCTTGCTGGAGTAACCGCGAGTCAGGCTGATAAAGCAGGAGAGCACGAAGAAGGGGCTGTAGAGCACCAGCATCTTCAGGTAAACGCTGAATAGCACGTGGAGCATGGTGGGAGCTCGCAGCGAAGGAGGGCGAGCGGGAGTTTATCAGGCCTGTGGCTGAGCGCTATCTGTGAAGCGACAACAATCCAATGTGGGAGCGGGCTTGCTCGCGAAAGCGGTGTGTCAGCCAATACATGTTTGACTGACACACCGCTTTCGCGAGCAAGTCGCACCGCCGCTCCCACATTTTGATTTGCGTCATGCATGGGTCAGGTGGGAGCGTGCTCAGGGCGCTGTTGGCGCTGTGCCACCCAGTACTCCACCAGCTCGCGCAATTGCGACAACTCCACCGGCTTGGCCATGTGCCCGTCCATCCCGGCCTGGCGTGCACGCTCTTTATGTTCCGAAAGAATGTGCGCGGTGAGTGCCACGATTGGCGTACGAATCCGCTGGTTGCTGACCTCCCACGCGCGCAGTTGCTGGGTCGCGGAGAAGCCGTCGAGGATCGGCATTTCACAGTCCATCAACACCAGGTCGTAGCGCTGGGCCTTCATTGCCTGCAGGGCTTCTTCGCCGTTGCTGGCGGTGTCCGGCTGCAGGTTGAGCTTGCCGAGCATGCCGCGAATCACCTTGGTGGAGATGCTGTTGTCCTCCGCCACCAGGATCCGGAAATCACTCGGCACGGTCACCGGGGCCGGCGCGCTGATCGCCGGCTGGCGTGGTTGCACGGAGCCCTTGCTGCGCTGGGTCAATTCATCGGCAAGGGTGGTCTTGAGGGTATAGCCGGCCACGGGTTTGGCGAGGATGCGCTTGATCCCGCAGTTGCGCGCGATGATCTTGCTCGGCGCATTGCTGATGCCGGTGAGCATGATCAGCAGGATGTCGTGGTTCAGGCTCGGGTCTTCCTTGATCTTCGCCGCCAGTTGCATGCCGGTCATGCCGGGCATGTTCTGGTCCAGCAGCACCACGTCGAAATAGTCCCGCAGGTGCGCCTTGGTGCGCAGCAGCGCCAGGGCTTCCTTGCCCGAAGGCACGGCACTCACGTTCAGGCCCCAGGCCGTGCATTGCTGCACCAGCACTTTGCGGCAAGTGTCGTTGTCGTCCACCACCAGCACGCGCGCGCCCTTGAGCGGGCCGTCGAGGTCGGAGGTCGGGTGCTCCAGGCGTTCCGGGTCCAGCGGCAAGGTCAGCCACAGGGTGCTGCCTTGCTGGCTGCCACTTTTGATGCCGAATTCGCCGTTCATCAACAGGATCAGCTGGCGGGCAATGACCAGGCCCAGATGGCCGCTCAGGCGGGTGGCAGAGAGGAAGTTTTTGCTGTGCAACTCGCTGTGCAGCAGGGCGTCGCGCTCGGCGGGTTCCATCGGCAGGCCGCTGTCTTGCACGGCAATGCGCAGGCGCGGTTTGCTGCTGCGCTCGTCCAGTGCGACGACGATCAGTACTTCGCCTTCATCGGTTTTTTGCAGGGCATTTTCCAGCAGGCTCAACAGTGCCTGGCGCAGCCGCGTCGGGTCGCCGCTGATCACCCGGGGTACCTGGGGCTGGATAAAGCTGATCAGCTCGACGTTCTGCTGCTCGGCCTTGGCGCGGAAAATACTCAGGCAGTCTTCGATCAGCGCGTTGAGGTCGAACTGCACATCGTCCAATTCGATCTGCCCGGATTCCAGCTTGGAGATGTCGAGAATCTCGTTGATCAGGGTGAGCAGTTCGTTGCCGGCGCTGTGGATGGTTTGCACGTAGTCGCGTTGCTTGACTGAAAGCGGGGTGCCCAGCAGCAGTTCGGTCATGCCCAGCACGCCGTTCATGGGGGTGCGGATTTCGTGGCTGATCTTCGCCAGGAATTCGGCCTTGGCGGCGATTTCGGCGTTGCTGGCCGCCAGGTCGCGGCTGAGGCTGAAGTTGTCTTCGGTGATGGCGCGCTGGCGTTCGCCCAGGGCCAGGCTCATCAACAGGCCACTGAGGCAGATAAAGCCGAGCAGGGTGATGATCAAGCCTTGTGGCGGCACCAGCGTCAGGCCCAGCAAGGCCGGGAGAATAATCAGCGTGCCGATGTTGAAGATCACCATCGCCAGCATGAACAGGCGCGCCGGGCGGTAGCCCTTTTGCCAGTGATAGGCCGAGACGAACAACATGCTCAGGCCGGCCAGCGCCACCAGGGCGTAGGTGATGATGTTCAGGGGCAAGGTGTTGACGAACAGCAGCAACAGGCCGGTCAGGACGATCAGCAGGATGTCGGCCATCAACAGCTTGTTCAGCGGATGCGGGCCCAGTGGCGCAAAGAAGCGGTAGGCAAACATCAGCCCGCACGGCGCGGTCAGCAGCAGGGCGAGGTAGGCACCGGGGGTTTGTACCGCGTGCCAGTTCGGCAACCACGGGCCCAGCACGTTGAGCAGCAGCGCAAGGCTGAGCAGCAACAGCAATTCGCAGGCGGCGAGCCACAGGCTGCTGCGGGAGCGATGGTAGGCGTAGCGGGTGAGGTTGTGCAGGATCAGCATCACCAGGCAACCGAACAGCAGCCCGTAGATCAGCGTCTGGTTCTGGTTGGCCGCAGCCAGCACGGCCGGCTCAAGGGTGATGTAGGGGCGCAGCTCGTGTTCCGAGACCATGCGCAGGTACACGTCCAGCGGCTTCTGGCTTTGCGGCATCGGCAGCATGAAGTCGCTGCTGGGCAGCGGGCGCTCGGCCTGGGGCTGGCGGGTGCCGGTAGCTTCCTGCTCCACCAGGGTGTCGCCGTCGAGTACATACAGGTTCAGGTGTGACAGGTCAGGGGCGAATACCCGCAGCACTTGCTCGTGTTTGCCGGGTTGCAGCCTGAAGCGTACCCACAACGCACCGTCCGGTTGCGCGGCGGTAATCCGGTCCAGTTCGATGGGGCTGAATTGATTGATGTAGCGGGGCGAGCGGATGTCGCTCAGTTGCAGATCGGCCTGTTCGTCAAGCAATACTGCCCAGCCACTGCCTTGTGCGGCGGCCTGGGCCGGGAGCAAGCAGAGCAAGGTCAGCAGACTGACAGTGAAACCTATGGCGATCCTGAGCCAGCGCACGGCGAAATCCCTTCGTAGGTTGATGCATGGGTATAACTATGCGCGGGGCCACAAGCGTAGGGCAAGGGCCAGAGGCCCCTGCCTAACCGAACGGATAGCTGTTTACTGACTTTCGCCACGCTCACGGGCAATGGCGCGGTAGCCAATGTCGGTGCGGTAGAAGCAGCCTTTCCAGTCGATCTTCGCCGCCAGCTTGTAAGCCTGTTGCTGGGCGGCATCTACGCTGCTACCCATGGCGGTTGCGCACAGTACGCGACCACCGGCGGTGACGACCTTGCCATCCTTGAGCGCGGTGCCCGCGTGGAACACCTTGCCTTCCAGCGTAGCAGCCGCGTCCAGACCTTCAATCACATCGCCCTTGGCGTAGTCGGCCGGGTAGCCGCCGGCGGCCAGCACGATGCCGACGCTCGGGCGCGGGTCCCACTGGGCTTCGACCTTGTCCAGGGCCTGGGCCAGCGCAGCTTCAACCAACAGCACCAGGCTCGATTGCAGGCGCAGCATCACCGGTTGGGTTTCCGGGTCGCCGAAGCGGCAGTTGAACTCGATGACTTTCGGATTGCCGGCCTTGTCGATCATCAAGCCGGCGTACAGGAAACCGGTGTACACATTGCCTTCGTCGGCCATGCCGCGCACGGTTGGCCAGATGACCAGGTCCATCACGCGCTTGTGCACTTCGGCAGTCACTACCGGAGCAGGGGAGTAAGCGCCCATGCCGCCGGTGTTCGGGCCGCTGTCGCCGTCACCCACACGTTTGTGGTCCTGGCTGGTGGCCATCGGCAGTACGTTCTTGCCGTCGACCATCACGATGAAGCTGGCTTCTTCGCCGTCGAGGAACTCTTCGATCACCACGCGCGAACCGGCTTCACCGAAAGCGTTGCCGGCGAGCATGTCGCGCACGGCGTCTTCGGCTTCAGCCAGGGTCATTGCGACGATCACGCCTTTACCGGCGGCCAGGCCGTCGGCCTTGATCACGATCGGTGCACCGACTTCACGCAGGTAGGCCAGGGCCGGCTCGATCTCGGTGAAGTTCTGGTAGTCGGCGGTCGGGATCTTGTGGCGCGCCAGGAAATCCTTGGTGAAGGCTTTCGAGCCTTCCAGTTGGGCAGCGCCGGCGGTTGGGCCGAAGCAGTCCAGGCCGCGGCTGCGGAACAGGTCCACAACGCCAGCTACCAAGGGCACTTCCGGGCCGACGATGGTCAGGGAAACGTTTTTCTCGGCAAAGTCCGCCAGTTGCTCAAGGGCCAACACGTCGATGGCGACGTTTTCGCACTTGGCTTCAATGGCGGTACCGGCGTTGCCGGGGGCGACGAAAACTTTCTGGACACGTGGGTCCTGGGCAACTTTCCAGGCCAGGGCGTGTTCACGGCCACCGCTGCCAATGATCAAAACATTCATTTCAAAAACCTCGGATGACGCTGAATTCTGACCGTTCCCACGCTCTGCGTGGGAATGCCTCTTGTGACGCTCTGCGTCACGCTTTGGGACGCGGAGCGTCCCGGGCTGCATTCCCACGCAGAGCGTGGGAACGAGCAATCAGTGACGGAAGTGGCGCATGCCGGTGAAGACCATGGCAATGCCGGCTTCATCAGCCGCTGCAATCACTTCTGCGTCACGCATCGAGCCGCCCGGTTGGATCACGGCGGTAACACCGGCTTTCGCGGCGTTGTCCAGGCCATCACGGAACGGGAAGAATGCGTCGGACGCCATCACCGAACCCTGCACCTGCAAGCCGGCATGTTCCGCCTTGATCGCAGCGATGCGTGCCGAATTCACGCGGCTCATCTGGCCGGCGCCGACACCGATGGTCTGGCGGTTCTTGGCGTAGACGATGGCGTTGGATTTAACGTACTTGGCGACTTTCCAGGCGAAGATCAGGTCGTTGATTTCCTGTTCGGTCGGGGCGCGCTTGGTCACCACTTTCAAATCGGCGCTGCCGATCATGCCGATGTCGCGGCTCTGTACCAGCAAGCCGCCGTTGACGCGCTTGTAGTCCCAGGCAGCGGCACGCTCGGCCGACCACTCGCCGCACGCCAGCAGGCGCACATTGGCCTTGGCGGCAACGATGGCGCGAGCCTCTTCACTGACGGATGGCGCGATGATCACTTCAACGAACTGACGCTCGACGATCGCCTTGGCGGTCTCGGCGTCCAGCTCACGGTTGAAGGCGATGATGCCGCCGAAGGCCGACTCGGTGTCGGTGGCGTAGGCCAGTTCGTAGGCCTGGCGGATACCGCCTTCAGCGTCCGGGCTCACGGCCACGCCGCACGGGTTGGCATGCTTGACGATCACGCAGGCTGGCTTGACGAAGCTCTTCACACATTCCAGCGCGGCGTCGGTGTCGGCCACGTTGTTGTACGACAGCTCTTTGCCTTGCAGTTGGGTCGCGGTGGCGATGCCGACTTCAGCAGGCTTGGCCTCAACGTAGAACGCCGCGCTCTGGTGCGGGTTCTCGCCGTAGCGCATTTCCTGGGCCTTGATGAACTGGCTGTTGAAGGTGCGCGGAAACTGGCTGCGACCTTCTGTGCTGAGGGTTTCAGCGGCCTGGTTCACGGTGCCCATGTAGTTGGCGATCATGCCGTCGTAGGCAGCGGTGTGTTCGAAGGCCTTGAGCATCAGGTCGAAGCGCTGGGCGTAGGTCAGGCCGCCGGCTTTCAGGCTTTCCAGTACGTTGGCGTAGTCGCTGGCGTTCACCACGATGGCCACGTCTTTGTGGTTCTTGGCTGCCGAGCGAACCATGGTCGGGCCGCCGATATCGATGTTTTCGATGGCGGTCGGCAGGTCGCAGCCTGGCTTGTTGATGGTGGCTTCGAACGGGTACAGGTTAACGGCCACCAGGTCGATCGGCTTGATGCCGTGCTCGCTCATGATGGCGTCGTCGATACCGCGACGACCGAGGATCCCGCCGTGGATTTTCGGGTGCAGGGTCTTGACCCGACCGTCCATCATTTCTGCGAAACCGGTGTAGTCCGCCACTTCCACTGCGGCCACGCCGTTGTCCTGCAGCAGTTTGAAGGTCCCGCCGGTGGAGAGAATCTCCACGCCCAGGGCTTCCAGCTCCCGGGCAAATTCGAGGATCCCGGTCTTGTCGGAGACACTGATCAAGGCACGGCGGATCGGCAGGCGGGTAGTCTGGTCGGTCATTTCAATTTCCATCAAAAGCAAAGGAGTCAGCAAAAAAGGCGTCCGTTTTTACGCGGGCGCCTTTCTGGTTTGATTGAATGCTTACAGCAAATCGTACTGCTTGAGTTTCTTGCGCAGCGTGCCACGGTTCAGACCGAGCAGCTCACTGGCCTTGGTCTGGTTGCCCTTGACGTAGTTCATCACGCTTTCGAGCAACGGCGCTTCGACTTCGGAGAGCACCAGGTTGTACACGTCCGTGACGGCAGCGCCCTCAAGGTGGGCGAAATAATTGTGCAGCGCCTTCTCGACACTCCCGCGAAGGGTCTGGCCTTCTTCGCTCGGCGTGTTGAGGTGCTGTTTCAAATTGACGTTGTCGCTCACGGGTGTTGTTCCACTCACTAAAGTCTCGGTCATCATCGTCATGCGGCCACCCCTTCTCCGTCCCCTGTCACCAGGCTCTTGTAACGCTCGGAGAAGAACTCACGAACGTTGGCGCACTGTGCTTCCGTATCATCCAAACGATTGAAGTGGGCGCGAAACTCCCTGGCGCCCGGCAAGGTTGCGAGATACCAGCCCACATGCTTGCGAGCAATGCGTACTCCCATCACGTCTCCGTAGAAGGCGTGCAGGGCGGCCAGATGCTCTAGCAGAATACGTTCCACCTCGATCAGCTCCGGTGCCGGCAAGGTTTCGCCGGTACGCAGAAAATGCTCGATCTCACGAAAAATCCACGGCCGCCCCTGGGCAGCCCGGCCAATCAACAGGCCATCGGCGCCGGTCGCGTGCAGCACGCGCCGGGCTTTCTCGGCTGAGTCGATGTCGCCGTTGGCAAAGACGGGAATCGACACCGCCTGCTTGATCGCGGCAATGGTGTCGTACTCGGCTTCACCGGTGTAAAGGTCGGCGCGGGTGCGGCCATGCACCGCCAGCGCTGTAATGCCCGCCTGCTCGGCGATCTTCGCCACCGTCAGGCCATTCTTGTTGTCCCGGTCCCAACCGGTGCGGATCTTCAGGGTGACCGGCACATCCACTGCAGCGACAACGGCATGCAGGATCTCGCTCACCAACTGCTCATCCTTCAACAGGGCAGAACCTGCGGCCTTGTTGCAGACCTTCTTGGCCGGGCAACCCATGTTGATATCAATAATCTGCGCCCCCAACTCCACGTTGGCCCGGGCCGCATCCGCCAGCATCTGCGCATCACCGCCGGCGATCTGTACCGAGCGGGGCTCGGGATCACCTTCGTGGATCATGCGCATCCGCGATTTGCGGGTGTTCCAAAGGCTCATGTCGCTGGTGACCATTTCCGAGACTACAAGCCCTGCGCCCAAACGCTTGCAAAGCTGACGAAAGGGCTGGTCGGTGACGCCCGCCATCGGGGCGAGGATCAAGCCGTTGTGCAATGTGTATGGGCCGATGCGTACCGCCGACATAGGACTTCCCTGTTGTGGGGCCGGATCATTAGAGTTCGAAAAAGGGTTGGCATGATACCCGCTCTCGATGACTGGATAAAGGCTGAATTGGATAAAATCTGAGCAGTTATTTTCTTATCGCCGCAGGTTTGGTCAAAGGCGATGCAGTCAATAATCTGCCGTCAAGCACCGGCCAGGCAGCCGTTTCACTCGGGGGAGTGGAAGCTCAGGCTGTAATTCACCGCTTTGTTGCCCGGGTCGAGGATGTCCAGGGCAATGTGGATCGGCGTCTGGGAGGGCATCTCGGTCACGCCTGCCAACTCGCCGCTGAGGTATTCGGCGGGTTTGAAGCGACGACTGGCGATCATATTCCCGTTCATGTCGGCAAAGCGTAGCTCCAGCAGCGGGAACGGTTGGGAGAATGTCGCGCGGTTATAGATGATCGCGTCCACCACCAGGGCACCGGCAAACTCCGGGTGGCTGCGCACCACCAGGTTGCTGCTCTTGATGTGGGCGATATCGACCCGGGATGGCACGGTGCAGCCCAGTTTCGGGCACAGTTCCTGGAACCATGGGCGGTAGGCGTCCTGGCGTGCCAGGTCGTCGAATTGGTAGGCGACGTATTGTCCCGCCAGGCCGGCGGCGGCCAGCAGCACCAGCAAGCCCCAGAACAGGCGGCGGCCCCAGCCGGAGGAACGCTTCTGGGAATACAGGTGCAGCGGGTCGTCTTCCAGGTCCGAAAGCAGGTCGTCGTGGGCGCCAGCCTCGGGGCGAGGGCGCTTGCGTTTGGGCTGCGGGCGTTCCGGTTGTTCGGGTTCCGGCTCGTCTGCTACGGCGGTTACCGGTGGGTCGAGTTCGTCATCGGTGGGGCTTGTGTGCAGCGGTGGTTCGTCGTCCGGCTCGACCGCTTCAAACGACATCGACGGTTCGGTGCGCTTGGGTTTGCCTGGGCTTGCCTTGGCCGGTTGCGGTTCCTCGTCGACCGTTTGCGGGGCTTGGGCCCGTTCATCCCGGGGTTCGCTGAACAGGCTGGAGGCCCATTGCTCTTCCTCGGCCTTGGCCGTATCACGGCTGGCGCTGAGGGCATCTTCCTTTTGCCGACGATCGGCGCCGGGCTGGCGACGGTCGGCACCCACGGGTTGGGTGTGCTGGATCTCGCGGCGTTCCAGCTTGGCCAGTTCTACGTCGAGGTCCAGGTTATCCAGGTCCAGCTCTTCGGCGGTCCATTGCTTCTGACTGATGGCTCGCGGCGCTTGGGGTGGCGGTTCTACGGCTGCCGGCGGCTCTGCCGCAGGTGGTGCCTGGGGCGCGGGCGCATTGGCGCGCTGCTCCAGCAGTTGGCGAGCGGCATTGAACACTTGCAGGCACGACCCACAGCGCACCACGCCACGGGCCACGCTCAATTGAGCGTGGTTGACGCGAAAGCGTGCTTGGCAGTGTGGGCACTGGGTGACGAAACTGTCGGTCATGCGGCCATCCGATTCATGCAGGCGCTCATTCTAGCGCCGACGACCACTGATGCGTACCCAGCCATCGCGGTTGGCGATCGGATCCAGCTCAAAATCCTGGGCGTAGGCGGCGGCAACGTCTTCGCCCTGTTCGGCGAGGATGCCCGACAGCGCCAGGCGGCCGCCCGGCTTGACCAGGCTCGACAGCTGCGGCGCCAGGGAAACCAGCGGCCCGGCAAGGATATTGGCCACCAGCACGTCGGCTTGCACCTGGGGCAATTGCTCCGGCAGGTACAGCGGGAATTTCTCTTCAGCGATGTTATTGCGCCCGGCGTTATCGCGGGAGGCTTCCAGGGCTTGCACGTCGATATCGGTACCGACCGCTTCCTTGGCGCCCAGCAGCAGGGCAGCGATCGCCAGGATCCCCGAGCCACAGCCGAAGTCCAGCACGTTGCAGTCTTTCAGGTCCTGGCCATCGAGCCATTCCAGGCACAGCGCGGTGGTGGGGTGGGTGCCGGTGCCGAACGCCAGGCCCGGGTCCAGCAGCAGGTTCACGGCGTCAGGCTCGGGGGCGGCGTGCCAGCTCGGCACGATCCACAGGCGCTGGCCAAAACGCATTGGCTGGAAGTTGTCCATCCAGCTGCGTTCCCAGTCCTGGTCTTCGATGATTTCGCTGTGATGCTCCGGCAGCGGGCCGCCGGTGAGCAGTTCCATGTGGGCCAGGACGCTGGCGGCATCGGTGCCGTCTTCGAACAGGGCCAGCAGATGGGTGTGGGACCACAGCGGGGTGGTGTTGAGCTCGGGTTCGAAGATCGGCTGGTCTTCGGCGTCCATGAAGGTCACCGACACGGCGCCCACTTCGAGGAACGCGTCTTCGTAGGTTTCGGCTTGTTCTGGGCTGATGGCGAGACGGACTTGCAGCCAAGGCATGGCGGGCACCTTTGAAAAAATGAGTGTGCAGCGGGGTAGGGCTGCGAAAGACGCGCAAGTTTACGCGAGCGAACAGCAGAAGACGACTGTACTGCTGGTGTACACAGAACAAAATGTGGGAGCGGGCTTGCTCGCGAATGCGGTGTGTCAGTAATGGATGTGTTGACTGGCACACCGCATTCGCGAGCAAGCCCGCTCCCACAAGGGGAATGTATCCATCCAGAAAAATCGGGTGGGCAGAAACAACAAAACCGCCCGAAGGCGGCTTTGTTGGGTGGAGCACTTCGCTTACTGATTAGCCAGCTTGTGTTCCAGGTAGTGAATGTTCACACCACCTTCGCAGAAGCCTTCATCGCGAACCAGGTCCCGATGCAGCGGGATGTTGGTCTTGATGCCGTCTACCACGATTTCGTCCAGGGCATTACGCATACGGGCCATGGCCTCGTCGCGGGTGGCGCCCCAGGTGATCAGCTTGCCGATCAGCGAGTCGTAGTTGGACGGAACCTTGTAGCCGCTGTACAGGTGCGAATCCACACGTACGCCGTTGCCGCCGGGCGCGTGGAAATGCTTGACCAGGCCAGGGCTTGGGATAAAGGTTTTCGGGTCTTCGGCGTTGATCCGGCACTCCAGGGAGTGGCCGTGGATCTTCACATCATCCTGGGTAAACGACAGCTTGTTGCCAGCGGCGATGCTCAGCATCTCCTTGACGATGTCGATACCGGTGACCATCTCCGAAACCGGATGCTCTACCTGCACACGAGTATTCATCTCGATGAAGTAGAAACGGCCGTTCTCGTACAGGAACTCGAAAGTGCCCGCGCCACGGTAGTTGATGTCGATGCACGCCTTGACGCAGCGAGCCAGTACTTCCTGGCGAGCTGTTTCGTCCAGGCCCGGTGCCGGCGCCTCTTCCAGTACCTTCTGGTGACGGCGTTGCAGCGAGCAATCGCGGTCGCCCAGATGGATGGCGTGGCCCTGGCCGTCGGACAGTACCTGCACTTCCACGTGACGTGGGTTGGTCAGGTACTTTTCCAGGTAGACCATCGGGTTGCCGAACCAGGCGGCAGCTTCCGAGCGAGTCTGCTTGGCGGCTTCGATCAGTTCTTCTTCCTTGTGCACCACGCGCATGCCGCGACCACCACCGCCACCGGCGGCCTTGATGATCACCGGGTAACCGACTTCGCGACCAATGCGCAGGGCGGTTGCCTCGTCTTCAGGCAGCGGGCCGTCGGAACCTGGAACGGTAGGTACGCCGGCCGCGATCATGGCGTCCTTGGCCGATACCTTGTCGCCCATCAGGCGAATGGTTTCGGCTTTCGGGCCGATGAAGGCAAACCCGGATTTCTCCACCTGTTCGGCGAAATCGGCGTTTTCCGCGAGGAAGCCGTAGCCGGGGTGGATGCCATCAGCGCCGGTCACTTCAGCGGCGGCGATGATGTTCGAGACTTTCAGGTACGAGTTCGTGGCCAGTGGCGGGCCGATGCAGATGCTTTCGTCCGCCAGTTTCACGTGCATCAATTCGGTATCGGCCGTCGAGTAAACAGCGACGGTCTTGATGCCCTCTTCCTTACAGGCGCGCAGGATACGCAGCGCGATCTCGCCGCGGTTGGCGATCAGGACTTTTTGCAGTTTCTTCGCAGGTTTCAACATCGAAGGCGCTCCGCGGTTCAAACGATGGTGAACAGCGGCTGGTCGTACTCAACCGGCTGACCGTTTTCTACCAGGATGGATTCGATGACGCCGGCTTTTTCCGCCGTGATGTGGTTCATCATCTTCATCGCTTCAACGATGCAGATGGTGTCGCCCACTTTCACGGTTGCGCCGACTTCAACGAAGGCTGGCGAGGTCGGTGCCGGGGTGCGGTAGAAGGTACCGACCATTGGCGACTTGACCACGAAACCGTTCAGTTTTGGAGCAGCCGGAGCTTCGGCAGCAGCCGCGACCGGAGCAGCCGCCACGGGTGCAGCGGCCGGAGCCGGCGCTTGCATCTGTGGTGCGTAGAACTGTTGGGCCGGGGTCTTGCTGTGACGGCTGATCCGTACGGATTCCTCGCCTTCCTTGATCTCCAGCTCGTCGATACCGGATTCTTCCAGCAGTTCGATCAGTTTCTTAACTTTACGGATATCCATGAATCATCAACTCCCAAAGGGTCGGTCAGGGGCGCTTGGCCGTGTCTTCAAGCTGTTCCAGGGCGGCCTCCAGGGCCAGTCGGTAACCGCTGGCGCCAAGGCCGCAGATCACTCCTACCGCAACGTCGGAGAAGTAAGAGTGATGGCGGAAAGGTTCGCGTTTGTGCACGTTCGATAAATGCACTTCGATGAATGGGATGCTCACCGCCAGCAGCGCGTCACGTAATGCAACGCTTGTGTGCGTAAAAGCGGCGGGATTGATCAGGATAAAGTCCACGCCTTCGCTGCGCGCGGCATGGATGCGATCAATCAGTTCGTACTCGGCATTGCTTTGCAGGTAGAGCAAATGGTGGCCGGCATCACGTGCCCGTCGTTCCAGATCGAGGTTGATCTGTTCGAGGGTCACTGCCCCGTAGACGCCCGGTTCGCGGGTGCCGAGCAGGTTCAGGTTGGGTCCGTGAAGAACCAGTAAGGTCGCCATCGGCTGTTCCTTGTTATTGATGTGGGCACGGTAGAGCCCGGCGACTATGCCGCAAAGCCTTTGTGACTGTCCAGTTCTATGCAGTAGGCAGCACGATTAGCGAGGATTGCGCAAAATATGTGACCGCAAGGCTGAATCCGGTCAGTGTGGGAGCTGGCTTGCCTGCGATGGCGGTGGTTCAGCCGCCACATGCGTTGACGGGTGCGCCGCCTTCGCGAGCAAGCCCGCTCCCACATTTTGATCTTCACAAGACGGGAGAGCCGGTCAGACGCGGAATGCCTGCACGGCGGTGTTGAGTTGCCCGCCTAGTACCAATAAGTGCTCGCCCTGGCGGCGTCCCTGGCCAATTCGCAGCAAGTTGTCCTCGCCCAGCTGGTGAATCCGCTCGCTGTTATCGCGGATTTCACTCACGGCGCCACTTTGCTGGGCCGTCACATCGGCGATCCGCACGGCGGTGTCGGAAATGGTCTGGATCGCCCCGACGATTTCATCCAGCGCGCCGTCAGCCGCCTGGGCTTGTTCGGCAGTGGCCTCGGCGTGTTCGACCTGGGCACGCATGCCTTCCACCGATTGCCGGGCGGCGGTTTGCAGGCCGGCGATCAGGTGCTGGATTTCGGCGGTGGCGCCAGCGGTGCGCTGGGCCAGGGAGCGCACCTCATCGGCCACCACGGCGAACCCGCGCCCGGCTTCACCGGCCCGGGCGGCTTCGATGGCGGCGTTCAGCGCCAGCAGGTTGGTCTGGTCGGCAATCGAGCGAATCACCGTGAGTACGCCGCCGATGGTCGCGGACTCTTCGGCGAGTTTCTCGATCATCTGCGCATTTATCTGCACTTCGCCGACCAATGCGTGCAACCCGGTCAGGCTCAGGCCGATCACCCGTTGGCCCTGCTCGACGGCCTGGCCCGCGCTGCGGCTGGCCTCGGCAGCCTGGCTGGCGTCTCCGGCAACCTGCTGGATAGTCGCTTCCAGTTCGCCCAGGGAATCGCGAATCTGCGCGGTATCACCGGCCTGGCGCTCGGCCCCGTCGTGCATGCCGCTGCTCAACTCCGCCAGCGCGCTGCTGCTGCCGGCCACTTGCTCGGCGTTGCCTCTGATGGTGCCCACCAGGTCCACCAGGTAGGCGCGCAGGCGGTTCAGGGACTCTTCGATATCGTGCAGTTCGCGGTTGGTCTTGCCCAGGGCAATGTGTTGGCTGAAGTCACCTTCGGCCCAGGTGGACAAAGCCGGCGCCAGGTTGGTCAGTACCCGCGCCAGGCGCCGCTGCAAGGTGTCGATCAAGAGGGCGATCAGCAGAATCAGGCCGATCATCACGCCTTGCATCAGCCGCACTTCGCCCTGGATCTGCGCGTGCTGGGCGCGCACCACGGGCTCCAGCCCGGCGATGGCTTGCTGCACGGCGTTGATTTTCAGGTGGGTGGCGGTGGCCAGTTCGGTGCGTTGCTGGATTTGCTCGCGGGTGCGTTTCAGCTCGGCGGGGTAGCGGGTCAGCAGGCTGTTGAGTTCGCGCTTGAGGTCGACGCCGGTGTCCTGGGCCACGGTTTTTTCAGTGTTTTCCAGGCCCATCATGGCCGAGAAATCGTCGGTACTGGACTCGCTGCTGGCGGTCACTCCCAGTAATGGCAGCTGCCCCAGCACGTCAGCCTGGCTGCGGATATTACTGACTTCGCGCTCCACATCGTCAGCCAGTTCGCTGCGCCCGCTGCTCACCAGCTTGTCCCGGGTCAGGGAGAGTTTCGCCAGGTGCTGGGACGCAGCGAGCAACGGCGGCAGATAGCGCGCCGCCTCGGGCGTACTGACGCCGCTGGCGTACTGGTTCAGTTGCTCCAGGTTGGCACCGAGTTCGCGTTCGGCTTGCAGCAACAGGGCTTGCGGGTCGCCGGCCAGCTTACCGGCGGCCAGCAGGTCGGTCTTGCCGAAGGTGTCCAGGTCGGCAAGGCTGGGACGCAGGTTTTGCGCCAGCTCTGCGGGTAACTCATCCAGCTGCTGCAACAGGTTTTCCAGGCTCTGGCTGGCGCCGCTCAGGCGCAGGGCGTCGCCGCTGGCGAGGTAATCGTCGATATTGCGCGCGGCCTGGTTCTGGAATGTCTGCGACAGGCCAAGGTAGCGCTCCATCAGCAGGTAAGGCCGTTCCAGGGCACGTTGCGACCACCAGAGCGTAGCGCCCAGGGCCAGGCAAACGGCGACCAGAAGGAGGGTGTTCAGATTCGTCAGCAGCTTCAGGCGCATGCGTGGTTTCAACCGACAGCAGAAGTAAGTGCCTGAAGTTATTGCGTTTCCATTACAGAGTTATGACGGATTCGGTGGATTCCGGTGAAAAGGTGGCACTTTGCTTTGATGCGCGCGCCGACATCACCCGGTTACGCCCGGCATCCTTGGCGCGGTACAGCGCCTCGTCGGCCTGGGCCGCCATCATCAGGCTGTCGGAGCCGTCGCAGAGCTCCACCACGCCGGCACTGAAGGTGCACCACAAATCCTGGGGCTGGGCGGGATAGTGAATCTCGGCAAAGCGCCCGCGAATCTCGTCAAGTACTTGGCAAGCCCTGTCGAGGTCGGTGTCGGGCATCACGATGGCAAATTCTTCGCCGCCGTAACGGCCTATATAGTCGGTCTTGCGCAGGCGCTGCTTGAGAAACAGCGCGAGGCTCTTGATCACCCGGTCGCCCATGGGGTGGCCGTGGCTGTCGTTGACCCGCTTGAAGTGGTCGATGTCGAGCATCGCAAAGCTCAGTGGCTTGCTCTCGCGTCGCGCGCGGAAGCTGCAGTCTTCGAGCAGTTGCAGGATGTGGGTGTGGTTGTACAGCCCGGTGAGGCTGTCGCGCACCATCCGCGCCTTGAGGTTGCGTGCCCGCGCGGCGCGGTTGCGTACGGTGGTGATCAGGTGCCGGGGCTTGATCGGCTTGGTGAGGAAGTCGTCGCCGCCTTCGCTCATGGCGTCCAGTTGCTTGTCCAGGTCGTCTTCGGCCGAGAGGTAGATGATCGGCACGCTGACGTAGCGGTCATTGTGACGGATCACCTTGGCCAGCTCGGTACCGGTGCAGGCCGGCATATACATGTCGAGGATAATCAGGTCGGGCTGGAAGTCCGCCAGCTCGGCCATGGCCTGGATCGGTTCGATCAGGGTGCGGGTAACGATACCGGCACTGTTGAGCAGGCGCTCGGTGTGCATGGCCTGGGCCCGCGAGTCGTCGATGATCAACACTTTATAAGGTTCGTACTGGGCGACGCAGGTCAGCACTTCGATTTTTTCCAGCAGGCTCGACGCCTCCAGGGTGCCGGTGAGGAACTCCTGGCCGCCGGCGCGCACGGCGGCCAGGCGGGTTGGGGTGTCGGTTTCGTGCAGGCTGAAAAACAGCAGTGGCAGCTTTTGCTCCAGGCCTTCCTGGGCTTCGGCGGCGAGCTTCAGGCCGAGGCCGGCGCCGCAGAAATCCACATCCATCACAATGGCCGCCGGCAAGCGCTCGGCCATGGATGAGCGAAACGCCGCCACGCTGTCGAGGGACTGGGCGCTCAAGCCGAAAAATTCCAGCTGCTTGGCCAGGCGGTCGGCGCGGTCGTGATCGGCCAACATCACGTAGATCGGCTTGCGCATCGGCGGCAGCAGGGTTTGTTCCAGCTGGTCGCCCTGGCGCAGCCCGGTGCGCGACAGGCGCTGCATCAAACGGTTGAGTTCGGTGATCAGGTGGCTGCTCAGGCGGCCGCGGTTGTCGTCCACCGCCTTGAGTGATGCGCCGATCTGGTGCGCCAACTGGCCGTGTTCCGGCTGCTCGAAGCGCTCGGCAAAGCGCAGCAGGCGCAGGTTGGCCTCACTGAGCTCGGACAAGTCAGTGGTCGACCATTCGCTGCGTTGCAGGCGCTGCCAGATCTCAAGAATTTGACGTGCCTGATGAATTACCCGCTGGGCAAAATGGTGCTTGAGACGCTCACGGCTGGGGTCTTCTGGCTCGGTCATATCCTGACTACTAGTTAGGCTGCATGCTGAGGTCGAACTGATGGCTCTATGCTAGCACCTCTTTTCCGTTGCACGAGTGTCATACGTCAATTAACTGCAAGGTCGCAGAGATTCATTTATCGACCATGCAGTCGCGCGGGCGTAAACAGCGTGCATCCTTTATAGTCGAACCGCGTACTCGCGCCACCCTGGCTAAAAGCGCCGCACTGCTCGGCACGATGGGGCAGGGTTGTGGTCGTAGCTATTGAACTCAAGTGATTGAAAGGATATCGCCATGCTGGACTGGAAAAACCGCGCAGGCAGTGCAAAGGGCCCGGCCCCTGAAACCAAGTCGGCCCCCCGCAGCTATTTCCGTAACCTGCTGATGAGCCGCGCGTTGCTCTCGCTGGTTGCGTTGTACCTGTTGGTCACCGGTGCCCTGGGTTGGTACTGGAGCGAAGAGCCTGCGTTGTTCCCGGTCCAGCAGAATGCGCAAATTGCCGCCGAGAAGGATGGCAAGCAGATGGTGGTGGGCTTTACCACCGTCGAAACCCTCAAGACGGTGGTGGGCACCCTGCTGAACAAGCCGGGTGGCTACATTTCCAACGACCGTTTCCCGCCGGGCCTGTGGATGGACAACATGCCGAGCTGGGAGTACGGCGTACTGGTGCAGGTGCGTGACCTGACCCGTGCCCTGCGCAAGGACTTCGCCCGCTCCCAGTCGCAGTCGGCGGAAGACGCAGACCTGGCCAAGGCCGAGCCGCGCTTCAACTTCGACAACAAGAGCTGGGTGCTGCCGTCCAGCGAGTCGGAATACCAGGAAGGCATCAATTCCCTGAGCCGCTACGAAGCGCGCTTGTCCGACCCGAATCAAAAAGGCGCGCTGTTCTATGCACGTGCCGACAACCTGAACAACTGGCTGGGTGATGTGGCGACTCGCCTGGGTTCGCTGTCGCAACGGCTGTCGGCCAGTGTGGGTCGGGTCAAGCTCAACACCGCGCTGAAAACCGAAGCGCTGGCGCCGGGTGAAGTGCCGCAGGTCGACGAAGAAGTGGTGGAAACCCCATGGATGCAGATCGACAACGTGTTCTACGAAGCCCGCGGCCAGGCCTGGGCCCTGTCGCACCTGCTGCGCGCCATTGAAGTCGACTTCGCCGATGTGCTGGCCAAGAAGAACGCCACCGTCAGCGTGCGCCAGATCATTCGTGAGCTGGAAGCTTCGCAAGAGCCGGTATGGAGCCCGATGATTCTCAACGGCAGTGGCTTTGGCATCCTGGCCAACCATTCGCTGGTCATGGCCAACTATATTTCCCGGGCCAACGCTGCAGTGATCGACCTGCGTCAGCTCCTGAACCAGGGTTGATGATGGACGCTTCCACCAGGGAGGCAGCGCACCGCGCCGCCTCCGACGCCGAACTGATTGCCTGGGTCGACGAGCAGGACAACCTGCTCGGCAGCCTGGTGCGCTCCGATCTGCGCCGGCGCGGGCTGATCGGGCGCTGCACCTTTATTTTCCTGTTCAACTCGGCCGGTGAGCTGTGTGTGCACCGGCGCACCCTGAGCAAAGCCATGTACCCGGGTTTCTGGGACACGGCGGCGGGCGGAATGGTGGCGGCCCACGAGTCCTATGCCGAGTCGGCGGCCCGTGAGCTGGAAGAGGAGTTGGGCGTCAGCGGCGTCGAACTGACCGCCCACGATCACTTCTACTTCGAAGACGGCGACAGCCGGCTCTGGTGCACCTCGTTCTCGGCCGTGTGGGACGGGCCGCTGCGAATCCAGCCGGAAGAAGTCATGGAAGCGCGCTTTCTGCCCCTGGCCACTGTGCTTCAGGAGGCCGAGCAAAAGCCCTATTGCCCGGATGCCCAGGAAGGGTTGCGTCGTTATTTGGCCCTGCGTCGCTAAAGTTGCATAAATTGGCGCCATTTGGCTCTTAGCAAGGGGCGTTTTTGCCGTTACACTGCGCGACTTTTCAGGCTGAACCGCTCTCGCGGTTCAGTAGCGCTGCCCCTGCCTGAGTGGGGCTTCGCGGTCGATGACCCCATCGATCAGTCTTTGTCCTCCCAAGAGGATTGCCGGTGGCCAAAAAAGCCGCATCCTTCGCCGCCCTTGGTGGCCTGGTATTTTCCACCGACGCAGGTCGACACTGCCCGGACTGTCGCCAGCCCGTGGACGCTTGTACCTGCAAAACAACCCTGATTCCCGAAGGCGATGGTATTGCCCGCGTTCGTCGCGAGAGCAAGGGCCGTGGCGGCAAGACAGTGACCACCATCACTGGCGTGCCCCTGGCCGAAGAAGCCTTGAAGGAACTGGCCACCACGCTGAAAAAGCGCTGTGGCACCGGTGGCGCCCTGAAAGACGGCGTGATCGAGATCCAGGGCGACCACGTCGAGTTGCTGTTGGCCGAGCTGATCAAGCTGGGTTACAAGGCGAAGAAATCCGGCGGCTAGCAGCCTCTGTGAAAACCACCCCGATAGCCCGCTGGCTGAACGCGAACTGTCGTCTCCATGGTTTTCACAGAGCCTGTTCCTGACCGGTGTCTAAACTCTGTCCTGCAAGTGGGGTCTACCCCTCTCACAGGCAAATCGTCATTTTCATTCTTTAGACTGCGCCAGCCTCTGATCAGGCCGGTGCACTTCGACTTCATTTATAGGGGACTTCGATGTCCGTACGACGCACACGCAAAGACGATGGCAGCCAATGGACAGTTGCGGACAGCCGCAGTGTTTACGGGATTCGCCATTGGGGGGCCGGGTATTTCGCGATCAATGATGCCGGTCGCGTTGAAGTCCGTCCGAACGGCCCGAACAGCACGCCTGTGGACCTGTACGAGCAAGTCGACGAGCTGCGCAAAAGCGGCCTGTCCCTGCCGTTGCTGGTGCGCTTCCCCGACATCCTGCAAGACCGCGTGCGCCAGCTGACCGGCGCGTTCGACTCCAATATCGAGCGCCTGGAATACCAGAGCAAATACACCGCGCTGTACCCGATCAAGGTGAACCAGCAGGAAGCGGTGATCGAGAACATCATCGCCACCCAGGACGTGTCCATTGGCCTGGAAGCCGGCTCCAAGCCCGAGCTGCTGGCCGTGCTGGCCCTGGCGCCGAAAGGCGGCACCATCGTCTGCAACGGTTACAAGGACCGTGAGTTCATCCGCCTCGCGCTGATGGGCCAGAAGCTCGGCCACAACGTGTTCATCGTGATCGAGAAAGAATCCGAAGTCGGCCTGGTGATCGAAGAAGCCGCCAACCTCAAGGTCAAGCCACAGGTGGGCCTGCGGGTGCGCCTGTCGTCCCTGGCGTCGAGCAAGTGGGCAGACACCGGTGGCGAGAAATCCAAATTCGGTCTGTCGGCGGCGCAACTGCTGTCGGTGGTCGAGCGCTTCCGCGCGGCGGGCCTGGACCAGGGCATCCGCCTGCTGCACTTCCACATGGGTTCGCAGATCGCCAACCTGGCCGACTACCAGCACGGGTTCAAGGAAGCCATTCGTTACTACGGCGAACTGCGCAACCTCGGCCTGCCGGTAGACCACATCGACGTGGGCGGCGGCCTGGGCGTGGACTACGACGGTACCCACTCGCGTAACGCCAGCTCGATCAACTACGACATGGACGACTACGCCGGCGTGGTCGTGGGCATGCTCAAGGAATTCTGCGACGCGCAGAGCCTGCCGCACCCGAACATCTTCTCCGAGAGCGGCCGTTCCCTGACCGCCCACCACGCCATGCTGGTGGTGCAAGTTACCGACGTCGAGAAGCACAACGACGACGTGCCGCTGATCGAGAACAAGGAAAGCCTGCCGGAAACCGTGCAATGGCTGGTGGACCTGCTGGGCCCGACCGACATTGAAATGGTCACCGAAACCTACTGGCGCGCCACTCACTACATGAGCGACGTGGCAACCCAGTACGCTGACGGCAAGATCACCCTGGCCGAGAAAGCCCTGGCCGAGCAGTGCTACTTCGCCGTCTGCCGCCGCCTGCACGACTCGCTGAAAGCCCGCCAGCGTTCCCACCGTCAGGTGCTGGACGAACTCAACGACAAGCTGGCCGACAAGTACATCTGCAACTTCTCGGTCTTCCAGAGCCTGCCGGACACCTGGGCCATCGGCCAGGTGCTGCCGATATTGCCGCTGCATCGCCTCGACGAAGAGCCTTTGCGCCGTGCGGTGCTGCAGGATTTGACCTGCGACTCCGACGGCAAGATCAAGCAATACGTGGATGAGCAAAGCATCGAGACCAGCTTGCCGGTGCACGCTGTGAAAGAAGGCGAGGACTACCTGCTGGGGATCTTCCTGGTGGGTGCCTACCAGGAAATTCTCGGCGACATGCACAACCTGTTCGGTGACACCGACTCGGTGAACATCTACCAGCGTGACGACGGGTCGGTGTACAGCGCCGGGATCGAGACCCACGACACCATCGAAGACATGCTGCGCTACGTGCACTTGTCGCCGGAGGAGTTGATGACTCACTACCGTGACAAGTGCGCCAGCGCGAAGATCACGGCGGCGGAGCGGACTCAGTTCCTGGATGCGTTGCGTCTTGGTTTGACGCGTTCGTCGTACCTGTCCTCGTAAGCACACCGCTTCCAGGCTGACAAAGATCTCAATGTGACAGAGATCCAGTGTGGGAGCGGGCTTGCTCGCGAAGGCGGTGTGTCAGTCGATACATGTGCAGACTGATACACCGCCTTCGCGAGCAAGCCCGCTCCCACATTTGGATCGCCGCAAGTCCTGCAGTTTTTATAGGGCCTGAATAATGTCGAAAAAGCTCCTGCAAGTGTTCACCCTGGCCATCGCGACGCTGCTCGCAGCCTGCTCCCCGATCAAAGTGCTCAACGCACTCACCCCCACCAGCACCTTCACCAAAACCTCCTCCCTCGCCTACGGCGATGACCCCCGCCAGAAACTCGATATCTACCGCCCCGTCACCGCCTTGCCCGACGCGCCCGTCGTGGTGTTTTTCTATGGCGGCAGCTGGAACAGCGGCTCCAAGGATGACTACGGTTTCGTCGGCGAAGCCCTGGCCTCGCGCGGCATCGTGGTGGTGATCGCCGATTACCGGCTTTACCCGCAAGTGCGCTACCCACTGTTTTTGCAGGACGGCGCCCAAGCAGTCGCGTGGGCGTATCAGCACAGTGCCGAATACGGCGGCGACCCCCGCAAGCTGTATGTGATGGGCCACAGTTCCGGTGCCTATAACGCGGCAATGCTGGCACTGGACCCGCAGTGGCTGGCCGGGGTTGGCCTGTCGCCGTCAGTCTTCAAGGGATGGATCGGCCTCGCCGGGCCGTATGACTTTCTGCCGATTGAAAACCGCGATGTGCGCCCGGTGTTCTTCTACCCGGACTCGCCGCCCGATTCCCAACCCATCAACCACGTGAGCCAAAGCGCACCCCCCAGCCTGTTGATTGCTTCGGTGGACGACAACCTGGTCAACCCCAAGCGCAACACCGGCGGGTTGGCGAAAAAGCTGCGAGCGGCGGGTGTGCCGGTGGAGGAGTTCTACTTCACCAAGACCAGCCACGCCACATTGGTGGCGTCGATGTCCCGGCCGCTGCGCTGGCTGGCGCCCGTGCTGGACCGGGTCACGGCGTTTATCACGTTCACGCCGGGCCAGTAAGCCAGCGGTCCTGCTTGTTCAGGCGCCAGACAATTGCCCACAGCGTCAGGCTGCGCAGGGCCATGAACAACAGGAAGGTTATCCACAAGCCGTGGTTGCCCAGGCCCTGCAAGGCCCAGGCGAAGGGCAGCACAATCACCACCGTCAGCAGCATGCCGTTGCGCATTTCCCGGGCGCGGGTGGCGCCGATGAACAGGCCGTCCAGCAGGTAGCTCCACACGGCGATCAACGGCAGTACGGCGAGGTAGGGCAGGTAGATGTCGGCGGTTTCGCGCACGCTCGGGATATCGGTTTGCATGGCGATAAACAGGTGGCCGAACACGGCGAACAGGATCGCGAAGCCGATACTCGCCAGCAACGACCAACCACAGGCCACCACCAGCGAGCGGCGCAAGGCCTGGCGGTCGTGGGCGCCGATGGCGTGGCCGCACAAGGCTTCCACGGCGTGGGCCAGTCCGTCCAGGGCGTGGGCCGTCAGCAACAGACCATTGAGCAGCAGCGCATTCGCCGCCACCGTGGCATCCCCCAAGCGAGCGCCTTGCACGGTGATCATGAAAAACACCGATTGCAGGGCCAGGCTGCGGATGAAGATATCGCGGTTCACCGCCAGCAGCGGGCGCCAGCTTTGCCACAGCTTGAGCGCGGCCCAGGCGATATGGCCGGGGTAGGCGCGCAGGGCTTTTTGGGTGAGGGCCAGGCCGAGCAGGGCGCCGGTCCATTCGGCGATCACCGAGGCGCGGGCCGAGCCGACCACGCCCCAATCCAGACCCAGCACGAACCACAGGTTGAGCGCGATGTTCACGAGGTTGGTGGTCAGCAGAATCGCCAGCGGCGCGCGGGCGTTCTGGGTGCCAAGGAACCAGCCCACCAGCGCATAGCTGGCCAGCGCTGCGGGCAGGCCGAGGAGCCGGGTGTGGAAGAATTCGCGGGTCAGTTGGTTAAGTTCGGGCGAGGGCTGCATCCAGTCCAGCACCAGGCCGCTTAACGGAATGCCGATGCTGCCCAGCAACATCGCCAGGCCCAGCGCCAGCAGCAGTCCTTGCAACAGAATCTGCCGCAGCGCCGCGCCATCACCACGCCCGGCGGCCTGGGCGGCAAACCCGGTGGAGCCCATGCGCAGGAAGCCCATGGCCCAGGCGAGGAAGGTGTACAGGCTGGCGCCAACGGCCACGGCGCCGAGTTGGTGGGCGTGGGGCAGGTGGCCGATGACCATGCTGTCCACCAGCGCCACCAGTGGTACGGAGATGTTCGACAGGATCATCGGCGCGGCGAGGGCCCACACGCGGCGGTGGGTAGGGCGGTCGCGCCAGTCGGTTAGCAGGGAAGTCATGCGGGCTCCTTTGGGGAGCGGTAGTGTAACTGTCCATTAGCTGCGCCGCAGGGCCAATGTGGGAGCGGGCTTGCTCGCGAAAGCGGTGTGTCAGTCGCCGGATGTATTGGCTGATCCACCGCTTTCGCGAGCAAGCCCGCTCCCACATTTTTGACCGCGTAGTGTCAGGTTTTGCGCGGGTGCAGGCATTCGATGGAGCGGTCGACGGTGGTCTTGGCAATTTCCAGCAGATGCCACACCGCCAGGATCTTCGCGCGCTGCGGGCTTTCCAGCAGTTCGCCGCAATCAAGCGCAGTCGCCGAGGCGCTGCTGAGCAGGCTGGCGGTGTAGAGCAGGGAATCTTCGAAGCTCAGGTCTTCGTTGATGGTGTGGAAGCCTTGGGATGGCAGGTAATGTTCGAGGGCGCGATTGAAGGCGGCGCGGTCGTTGAGGAGGTCGCTGGGTGGGTCGGGGACGAGCTTATGCATGGTGTAACTCCACTAGTAGGTAAGGAGCTGACACCCGCGCGACTAAACGAGGGTGGCGGCTGTACGCAGGTTAGTCGACCGGCTAGTGGAACCCGGCGCACCCGAAGGTGCCCTGCGCACAGCCGCCATGAAGCATGGCGACAACTTGCGCTCACTAATTCCGGGCGACTAAACCCGATCACTGATATGCAGTGAAGGGCCGAAGACTAGCCACCCATCCCAACAGGCACAAGGCCGAAAGATTGTCTCGGAAACGTCCCTCAAATTAAAGGGATTTACCCTGCTGGCCCTTTATTAATGCACCACCCAACTGAGCACCCAGAGCCCGAGCATCAACCAGATAATCCCCATGATGATTGAAGCCCGCATAAACGCGCGCACCGCCGAGTACAGCAGCATCAAGCCGATAATCAGCATGAGGATGCTGATGATCGAGGTGTCCATCCCCAAGGATCTGGACAGCCCGTCGACAAAGTCGCCGCCCGCGAGGGACAGGGTATTGAACAGCCCGCTGAACAACTCGACGATAAAGTGGATGATCTGGCCGATCTTGAGACCCAGCCATCCGAAAAAGTCTGTTTGCATGTGTGTGTCCTGATAAGACGGTGGGCGTAGCTGCCGAACCTGAGCCTTTGTTCGTTATTGGCCCAAGCTAGTTCCCTTCTAGCATAGAGGTTTACGGGCCGCAGGGATTCACTTGCCTTCGCGCGGCTTGCGCCCGAAGCTATACACCTTCAGGAGCCCCCCATGAACCTCGATCACCTCACCGAACGCCTGCACCGCATCCGCGATACCAACGACTGGAAGCAGTTCCACAGCCCCAAGAACCTGGCCATGGCCGCCAGCGTCGAAATGGCAGAGCTGGTGGAAATTTTCCAATGGTTGAGCGAAGACCAGTCGCGCGAGTTACCCGCCGACAAACTCGCCCATGCCGGCCAGGAAGTGGGTGACATTGTGCTGTATCTGCTGCTGTTGTGCAGTGAATTGGGGTTGGACATGGATCAGGTGGTACAGGCCAAGCTGGCCGACAGCGAACGGCGGTTTGCCAAATGAGCGACCGTCATTTCGACCAGTTGGCCACCCGCTTTGCCGAGAAGATCTACGGCGGCGCCAAGGGCGCGATTCGCCTGGCGGTGCTGCAAGCCGATCTGATTGAAGCGCTGCCGGACCGCCCGCTGCGGGTACTGGATATCGGCGCGGGGCTGGGCCATATGTCGCTGTGGCTGGCCGAGCGCGGCCACGATGTAACCCTGGCCGAACCCGCCGAGCCGATGCTCGAAGGCGCCCGCCAGCGTTTCGCCGAAGCCGGGCAGACAGCCACGTTCATTCAAGCCCCCTGGCAAGACCTGCTGGGCCAGCTCACCGAACCCTACGACCTGGTGCTGTGCCACGCCGTGCTGGAATGGCTGGCCGAACCCCATGCGATCCTGCCGGTGCTGCACCAGTTGACCGCGCCCGGTGGCTGGCTGTCGCTGGCCTTCTATAACCGCGACGCCTTGATTTACCGCAACCTGCTCAAAGGCCACTTCCGCAAAATGCGCAAGAACGACATGGCCGGCGAAAAGCAGAGCCTTACGCCGCAACAACCCCTGGACCCACGGGAGTTGGCGACGCAACTAGAGGGCCTGTGGCAGGTCGAAACCCAAAGTGGCGTGCGGGTGTTCCACGACTATATGCCGGTGGAATTCCAGGCCCGCGCCGAGTTGCAGGATTTGTTGGAGATGGAGCTCGCACACCGTCGTCACCCAAGCTTTGCCGGACTTGGGCGTTATTTGCACTGGATCTGCCGTCCGGTTTAAGCGGCCCAGTCTGCGGAGGTCGAAATGAAGCGCTGTCTTGGACTGATCCTGCTGGGCCTGGGCCTGGCGGGTTGCCAAAGCCCCAACCCGTATGTGGCGGCGTCTGCCCCGATGCCGCCGGCGCCTGCCCAGGCGGCCAACACCTTTGATGCCAGCGCTTACCCGGCGCCGGTGCGCGACTACGGCGTGTACCGCAGTTGGGCCTGGCTCAACAACCAGCTGCCGGCGGGCTCGGCCTGGGCGGATTCGGCGCAGATTGCCGAGGCGGTCAGCGGCGCCCTCGACCAGCGCGGCCTGCGCCCCTTGCATGACAACCGCGCCCCCGACCTGCTGGTAAGCGCCGACGTGCGCCTGGAAAAACGCCTGCGCCAGGTCCAGGACGACTATGGCTATGGTTACGGCGGTTATAACCGCTACGGCAACGGCTACGGCATGTACAACACGGTGCCGGTGGTACGCACTTATGAAGTGACGGTGGCCGTGGCGCGCATCAGCCTGTTCGACGCGCGCACCCGCCAGCCGGTATGGAGCACCAGCGCCGAAACCACGAGCCAGGGCAGCCTCAGCGAGCGCGCCGACTCGCTGCGTGAGGCGATGCAAAAGGCAATGACTGCCTACCCACCCAGTTAGCAGCTATTCTCATCTCAGGCCCGGATTGTCTTTTGGAGAAAAACCATGCTTCGTCGTATTGCTGCACTTGCTGTTGTTGTGTTGCTGGGCGGTTGCCAGACCAGCCAGGTCAACCATGATTTCGACGCCAGCCGGGACTTTGGCGCCTACCGCAGCTGGAGCTGGAAAGAGCCCGCGCTGCAATACCGCCCGGATGACCCACGGATCAAGAGTGACCTCACCGAACAGCGCATCCGCCAGGCCGTGGGCGAACAGCTCGACCAGCGTGGCCTGCGTCCTGCGGCGCCGGGCACCAAAGCTGACCTGAATGTACAGACCTACCTGATCGTCGAAGACCGCCAGCAACAAGTCACCACCAATTACGGCGGCGCCTGGGGCGGCCCGTGGAATGGTTACTGGGGCGCGCCGATGTATAACGAAACCCGCAACATCACCTACAAGGTCGCGACCATCCAGATTGACTTGCTCGACGGCAAGGACGGCAAGCTGGTGTGGCGTGGCAGCGATGAGCAGATCCTCGCCAGCTCGCCTGAACCCCAAGACCGCAGTGCCGCTATTCGTGCCACGGTGACCAAGGTGCTTTCCAACTACCCGCCGCATTGATCGTCTGATCAGCCCTCCGCCAGTCGTCGATCTATGGCGACTGGCCTGCAGCCCCCGCCGCTCTTGACTACACTCCCAAGCAACACAGGAGAGTAAGCGCTCGGCAGTGTGCCGGCAAAGGAGTGCTCGATGTCTCTTCGACTTCGTTCCGGTCACCACGCCGGGCCTGCAAGGCAGCGCGGTGCGGTTGGCTTGGTGGCGGTCTTGACCCTGGGCATGGTGCTGGTATTCATGTTGCTGGTGGTTGATAGCAGCCGTTTGTACCTGGAAAAACGCCAGTTGCAGGGGATTGCCGATATGGCGGCACTGGAGGCAGTGCAGCGTAAGGGGGATTGCCTGCCCGCCACCAATACCGCGCCCACCTATGCCGGTGCCAGCGCAGTGCGCAACGGTTATGTCATCCCGCCAGCAAACGCCCTGATAGTGAAATGCGGCGTGCTGACCACCGGCGCCACCAACCAGCGGGTGTTCTCCGCAGACGCGACCAAGACCGATGCCATCCAGGTGACTGCCTCGCGCCCGATCATGACCAGCGTTGCCGGGGGGGTCTGGGCGTTGTTCAGTGGTAGCGGCTACAACTTCAACACCCAGTTGTCTGCCGTCGCGGTGGCGGCGCCGAAGATCCTGCCGCCTCAGGCGCAATTGACGATCAAATCGACCCTGGTCACTGTGGACTCGAGCAAATCAGCAGCACTGAACCTGTTGTTCGGCCAACTCTTGGGCGGCTCACTAAACCTGAGCGTGGCAGGCTGGCAGGGCCTGGTAGACACCAACATCAACTTGCTCAGCTACCTCAACCAGTTGGCGTTGAACGTGGGCGTCACGGCCGGAGCCTACGATCAACTGCTGACCAAGACGGTCAAGATCAGTCAACTGGTCGACGCAGCCATTACGGTGCTCAGTGCCGGAGGCAATACAGCCAGCGTGGCGGTCAGCGGTCTTACCAGTATCAACGCGATAATCGGCAACCTTGATGTCACCCTGGGCAGCCTGCTGCAGCTGCAAACGGGGGCGGTGTCGGCGGGGCTGAACACCAGCCTGAATGTGTTCCAGCTGGCCGAAGCCTTTGTGCAATTGGCCAATACCAAGAACGGGGTGGTGGCGACCATCCCGGTGAATATTCCGGGCCTGGTGAATGCAGGTGTTCAGGTCAAGGTGATTCAGCCACCGCAGTTGTCCGCTATTGGCGATCCGCGGTTTGCCGTGGATAAAACTTCAGCAACCCGCATTTACGTAAAAACGGCTCAGATCAGCGTCGGCCTGACGTTAGGGTTGCCACCGCTGGATTCTCCCACGGTGCAGGCCGCCCTGAACGGCTTGGTCGGGCCGCTTTCGGACGTTTTGAACAACTTGTTGAGCTTGAACCTGGGAGGAACCATCAGTTCGGTGCTGTGTGTACTGGGTGGTTATTGCCAGATGACGAATTTGCAGGTGCTGTCGTCATCCTCAAACCCGCCGGCCGCCAGGATAGATGTGGTCCTTCAACTGGGCACGGCTGAAAGCTATGTCACCGGGTTTACCTGCGTCAGCGACGCTACCAAGACCCTGACCACCCAGACCAATGCCTCGATCGTTACCGTGCAAATTGGCCAGAGCCCGCAACTGATCAACGCGTTCAACAGCAACACCACCCTTAATCCGATTCCTCCAGTGCCGGTGGTGGATATCGGATCCATTACCTGTTTCAAACCCTTGCTGGGCCTGGGGCCTACCACTTGTGATCCATCCACCCGCAAACCGTTTTACGGGGGCGGCCTGGGCTTGAGCGTCAACAGTCCGGTGGGCGCTGCGACAAGTGCCTTGCCCCCCCACACGTACCTTCAGCCGCCGGAAATCAACCTGCCGCCGCAGTACTACGCCTCATCGACAGCCAGCCTTCTCAGCGCGATCAGTAACGCGTTGAGCGGTATCCAGTTCCAGGTCTACAAGCCAACGGGGTTCAATCTGCTGGGAGGGTTATTGACGACGGCGGGCACAGTGCTAAACGGGCTCAACAGCACCTTGGGCACCGTGATTGGCGGAGTGCTCAGCCCTATTCTGGACCCGGTGGTGAACAGCCTGTTGTCGAACCTTGGGGTTAACCTGAACGCGGTGGAAGTGGGCGCCAACCTCAGTTGCCGGCCGCATGGGCAAGCGGCCCTGGTGAATTAGGCTTCAACCACCGGCAGCTCCACACAGAACTTCGCCCCATGCTCGCTGTTGGCGACGCTCAACCGGCCGCCCATGTTCTCGACAATGCCGTAGCTCACTGACAACCCGAGGCCGGTGCCCACGCCAATCGGCTTGGTGGTGAAGAACGGCTCGAAAATCCGCTCCAGCAGCCGCGGGTCAATCCCGCCGCCGTTGTCCTCGACCCAGATGCGTACGTGGCGGCTGTCCTGCTCGATCTGCACCGAGATCCACGGTTGCAGGTCGCGGTCGTGTTCGCGTTTGCTCAGCAGGGCATCGCGGGCGTTGACCATCAGGTTGATCAGCACCTGCTCCAGCTGGTCGACATAGCCTTTGACCTGCACCGTCACGTCTAGCTGTGCCACGCGCAGGTCCACGCCTTTGCCGCGCATGCCTTCACTGAGCAGCGACAGGGTGCCTTCCACCGCCTGCGCCGGGTTGAAGGGCTGCTGTTCGACTTCCGAACGGCGGCCGAACACCCGCATGTGGTCTACCACGCGGGCTGCGCGCTGGACCTGGGAGTCGATACGCTGGAGTTTTTCCGTCAGGTAGTCGATTTGTGCATCACCGTTGCTCAAGCGCTTGAGCACGTTGACGATGGCCATGCGCATCACATTCAACGGCTGGTTGATCTCATGGGCCAGGCCGGTGGCCATTTCGCCGAGGGTGGCCATTTTGGCGCTTTGGGTCAGTTGCTGCTGGGAGCGGCGCACTTCGGTGTTGTCGCGGCCCACGGCCTGCACTTCCTGCAATTGGCCCTGTTCGTCGAACACGCCCCGGTCCGACCACACCCACCAGGCATGTGTGCGCCCCGGCAGTTGCAGGCTGATTTCGGCGGTGCTCACGGGGAACTCCGGGGTCAACTGCCGGATGCGCTGCACAAATGCCTCGCGTTGTTCTTCGGACAACCACTGGCTGAGGTTCATGCCCGGCAGCTGTCCAGGCAGGCATTCCATGTAGTTGGCCAGGGGCGTGTTGCCGAAGGTCAGGGTCAGGTCCGGAAGGTAGCGGCAGATCATGGCCGGGGAGTCTTCCACGAGGATTCGATAGCGCTCCTCGCTTTCCTTGACCCGTTGCGCCGCCAGGGTCGTCTCGGTCACATCCAGCCACAGGCCCACGGCTTCCACGGGCAACCCGAGGTCGTCGCGCAGCAGCCGGGCTTCATCCAGCAGCCAGTGGTAATTGCCCTGTGTGTCGAGCACCCGGTAGCGACTGCGCACGCTGCCTTCGCGCAGCAGTTGGCGGGTACGGTCGAAGTAGAGGTCGCGGTCTTCGGGGTGGATCCACTGGTTCAGCGTCGCCGGGGTGAAGTCGGCCAGGGTGCGGCCAAGCAGCGGCAGCAAACTGTCGCTGAAGAACACCGGTTGCAGCGTGCCCTCGACGTAGCGCTGCACATAGATCACAGCCGGGGAACTGGCGATCAGGTTATCCAGGCGTGCGTGGGCGGCGGCGGCCTGTTGCTCCTGGTTTTTTATGTCGCTGATGTCGAGCATGAAGCCCACCAGGCGGCGATGCTCACCCGAGCCCAACGCTTGCCCCTGCACGCGATACCAGATGGGGTTAAGCGCCGCGTCGGCACGTTGCAGGCGCACACTGGTGGACAGCGGTTTGCCCAGGGTCTTCAGGTCTTGCAGGCGGCTGGCGAGTTCTTCCCGGTCGGCAGGGTGAATCAGCTTGAGCCACATGGGTAGCGACAGCTGTGTGATCGCCTCGCCTTGGCTCAGGGTGTGCAGCAGCGGTGGGGCGAGTTCGAGGTCTTCAGTGTGTGGGGACAGCTCCCACCAGCCGGTGCCGAGCAATCCTTGCAGCGCGTCGAGGCGTTCCAGCTGCTGTTGATGGCGCAGTTCGCGCAGGCGGCCGAGCAGCGGTGCCGCGAGGGCGGCGGTCAGTTGCAACCAGTCACGGTCGCTGGTGTGTTCCTGGCGGTGATACACCCCGCACAGCAGCCATGCGCCCACGCCCAGGCCGTCGCGGTAGGGCACCAGAAAACCATCGGTATTGCCAAACAGGCCTTGCAGGCGTGGGTGTTCGCTGTGGCCACGGTTTACCTCCAGGCTCACTGGCGCCGTGCCGCCCAGGCTGTCGAGGCTGGAGCCCAGGGCTTGGCCGTTGCTCCAGAGTACCGGCGCATCGTGGGCGGTGTAACAGCCCTCGATGCACCACGCCTGGCCCTGCTCATCCAGCAAGGCGATGGCGACGCAGGGGATGTGCCAGTGCTGGGAAATAGCCTGCAGAGTGTCTTGCAGTACTTCGGGCAGGCGCACCAGGCTGCAGACCCGCAGTTGCTCGCTGATCTGGTCGCTCACCCGTTGATTGTGTTCGCGCACCTGGGTGAGTTGGCGATGGGCAATCAGGTCGCCAATGTCCAGCAATTGCAGGAGCCAGCACTTGCCTTCGGGTTGGACCCAGCCACGGGTATGCAGGGTTTGCCCGGCGAGCCCCTTGAGCTCCAGGTCCAGGCTTTGCCCCTGCCAGTCGCTGGGCGTGCCCTCGATCACCAGGCGGCTCGCCGCAGTGAGGTAGTCGAGCAGCGAGGGTGCCTGTTGCTGTTGCGCAGCGGGGTGTTCGAGTCGATGGCGAAGCGGGCCATGGACATCCATTACGCGGCCCTGGGCGTCCAGGTAGAACAACAACGCGGCGGTTGCCGGGATCGCTGCCGGTGCGTCAGCAGGCAGCTGGTTGCCGCGTCCGAGCAGGCGGCCGAAGAGTTTATCGCCTGAGGTCAAAACTGCATGCTCGACTGGGCGGACAGCATGGGAGGCAGGGCGGGGACGGTACCGATGCCTGGCAGTACCAGGAACGGCAGCACACTTTGGAGGCTGGACGTCGGGTAGTTGATGTACACCGTCAACACGCCTGACGAGTTGTAGACGGCCGTCACGTACCCGGGAAGGAATTTGAACTGGGAGGGGATCCACGCCAGTTGTGCCTGCGCCGCACTGACGGCCTGCAGCGGCAGTGCCGTGACGTAGCCAGGCGTGGCGGGGTCCAGCGCGACGCTACGTCTTACGCCTTCGGCGGCGGCCTGGGTAAAGGACTGCATCAGCAATAACGGCAAGCTGTAGCTGACCAGGCCATAAAAAATCGCAAAAAAAATCATGAAGACCATCGCGAACTCCAGCGCGGCGGCACCTTTTTGCTTTTTAGCGAGGCCTTTTTTCATGACTCGTCTACCCTGACTACTACTACCTGATATCAGCATAGAATCATTCAGCAAAAAGGGATTTTTTTTACGTGATTCAAAGCCTCGTCCTGGTCGTTTGGCTCGCGCTGTGCGCTGTGCAAGATATCCGTCTACGTCAGGTCTCCAACCGTTTGACCCTCGGCGCAGCCTTGCTGGCGTTGGGTTACCTGTTCTGGAGCGGTACGACCTGGCTCGGTGCACCGGCTGTCGAGGGCGGTGTGGCCTTTGTCCTGGCGTTGTTGTTCACCCTGCCGGGGTACGCGCTGGGCCGCCTGGGCGCCGGTGACGTGAAGCTGATCGCGGCATTGGGGCTGGCAACCGACTACCTCTACGTACTGGGCACTTTTATCGGCGCCGGCCTCGCGAGCGCAGCCTGGCTGTTGCTGGCGCCAAGGGTGTGGCCGCTGATGAATCAAGGGCTTAGGAATACCTTGCAGTACCTTGATCCGGCACATTCGGCCAGGCAGCCGTTCGTGCCGTTTTTACTGATCGGTTTTTGCCTGTCCTGGTTTTGGATCCCATTAGTCGCCACGTAGGGTATCGCTATGTACATAGTAGGAAAGTACGTCTACGTTTATGGGTAAGTTGCATAGGAAAAATGGTCGGAATGGATACATCGGTCCTTTTGCTTGCCAGGCATGGAGTAGCGCGTGAACAAGCTTACCTCTCAAGTGAAAGTGCTCGTGGTGGACGATCAGCCTTTGATCGTGGAAGAGCTTTGCGAATTTCTTGAAAGCAACGGTTACCGTTGCGTCCCTTGCGCATCCAGCCAGGAAGCCATCGAGCGTTTTCGCGACGATGCCGAGATCGGCCTGGTGCTGTGCGATCTGCATATGCCCGAGATGGATGGCATCGAACTGGTCCAGGCCCTGCAACACCTGGCCGGCAAGCAACGGGTCTTTGAGGCCATCATGCTGACCGGGCGTGCAGACAAGCAGGACGTGATCAAGGCCTTGCGCGCCGGGATTGCCGATTACTACCAGAAGCCGATCAATTTGGGCGAGCTGCTCGAAGGGTTGCAACGCCAGGTGGTCGCGCTGCAGGACCGGCAGAAAGATCTCGACCTGGGGCACCTGAACCAGAAGCTGCAGTTTCTCTCGGCGTCCATCGATGACCTTTATCATGACCTCGACAAGGTGCGCAGCAGTCCGCAATCCGGCCTGTCGACTGAAGCCGAGGGTGAAGTCAGCGACACTGACCGGGTTGAAATACCGGCGATCTTCAATCAGTTGTCGCCCCGCCAACTGGATGTCGCAAGGCTGGTAGGCAAGGGCCAGACCAACTACCAGATTGCCTGTGAGCTGGGCATCACTGAAAACACCGTGAAACTCTACGTGTCCCAAGTGCTGCGCCTGACCCATATGCACAACCGAACCCAGTTGGCGCTGGCGTTATCGCCGAACAATTCTGCGGCGCGCCAGCGCGTCACTGCGCATTAGTTGTTGCTGCCTGGGGTGTTGCCGCCCAGTTTCTGGTCGTAGTACTCAGGAATAGGGTGTTTGTAACTGTCCAGCAGGCGTTGCATGGCCTGGTCGCGTTCAGCGGGCGTGGCCTTCTGCCGGATGGGAGATGCGCGTTCGCCACTGACCTGCAGTTGCAGCCAGCCTTCGGTCTGTTTTTGCTGTGGCGAAGAAGGCCCCGGCTCAATAGCCAGCACCGTCAGCGGCAGGCTGGCGAACAGCAGCGTGGCGAGCAGTGTGAATTTCATCGTGTGTACTCCCTTCAGAGACCTATTTGACCGGCGCTTGCAGCACGTCGCCTACGGTTGCGACCTGATCTTTTGGCGCTGTCGTCGGTGAGACGGGCGCCTTGAGTTGCTGCGCCCGGGCCTGGGCTTGCGTCACTTGTTCCGGGCTCAGGCCCATGCGGCTGGCCACTTGTGCGGCTTGTTCCCAGTTGTCCTGGTAGATCATCAGCGTCACCAGATTGATCGCCGCCAGTTGATCGCTCTGCTTGAGCTCCATGGCCGTCAGGAATTCGAAGCGTGCATCTTCCACGCGCCGTTGATTGAGGTACACCACGCCCAGGTCGTTGCGGATTTTCTCGTCGGTGGGCGACATCCTGGCCGCGCGTTGCAAGTGCGCCATGGCCTGGCCGTTGTCTCCCCTGGCCGCTGCCAGCTGGCCGAGCCCGTGCTCGCCTTCGGCAGCCATGCAGGTGCCGAGCAGGCTGCGGTACAACGGTTCGGCTTCGCTGCGGCCCAGCAGGCGGTACACCTTGGCCTGGCGCTGGCGCACCTGGGGCAGGTTGTCCGGCAGGTTTTGCAGGTTGGCCAGGCTGGCGTGCAGCTTGCCCTCGTTGGCCATGTCGTCGGCCAGGTTCAGCGATAACTCCTGATCGGAGTTGGGCTTGGCACAACTGCCCTGCGCGCTGAAACCCGCCCACGGCAGTTGCCCGTTACTGGCGCAACCACTTAACAACAACAGGCTGCAGGCGACCATCAATGTCTTCATTGCATGTCCTCTCAAGGCACGAAGGCTTTGGCGATGGCGATAAAGCCAGGGCCGGCCAATACGATCAGTAATGCGGGAAACAGGAACAGCATCATCACCACGGACATTTTGGCGGACATCTTGGAAATGTATTCCTGCAGGCGGGTCAGGCGCCGGTCATCCAGCAACTGCTTGAGCGATTGCAGCGACTTCATCGCCCCGCCGCCCTGATGCAGAAGCTGCTGGAGGATCAGGCACGTGTCGCTGAGTTCATCGACGTCCAGCATCTGGCTGGCCTTGTTCAATTCCTCCCCCAGTTCCAGCCCGGAATCGACGCGTGCCAGCACCAGGCGCAGTTCGGCGGTCAGTACCGGCAGCAACTTTTGCGCGTCGTAGGCCATGACCCGCAGCGCCTGCTCCACGGCCATGCCTGACTCAAACAGAATGCGCACCAGGGGGATGAAGGTCGCTACTTCCCGGGAGATTTTCCCCTGGCGCCTTTTGGCGAGTGCCACCAGTATTCGCTTGGGCAGCAGGTAGCCGATGATCAGGCCCAGCAGGGAGATCACAAACTCATGCTCGGTGCCGGGAAAGAACAGCTCCAGTGTCATCGCGGTCAGCCCCAGCAAAACTATCGGTGAACCGATCTGGCAAGCGGCGAACATCGAGCGTTGGCTGGTTTTTCTCCAGCCCATGCGGTTGAGCAGGATTTGGGTTTCGTTATCGAGGCTGATGGTGCGCTGGCCGATCCGGGTGCTGCCCAACTGGTGCAACCACTCACTCATTTTGTCATTGCGGCTTGGCTCGCCCTGCAGCCGCTGGGCGACCACGCGTTGTTGACGACGACTGCTCAGGATATTCGCCAGCAGCAGTGATAACGCGGCAAGAAACAATACGGCACTGATCAGTATCGCCATCTCAGATACTCCGCAACATGCGCCACAGCGCCACGCATCCGATGACTTGCAAGGCGAACGCACCGAGCATCAGGCGTTGGCCGCTGTGGTCATCCCACATGGCCATCAGGTACGTCGGATTAACGAGCAGGAAGTAGCCCGCGACACTCACCGGCAGTACCGCCAGCACCAGCGCGGTCACCCGGGTTTCACCGGTCATGGCGCGTAATTGCCGTGCGCCCTGGTCGCGCTCGCGGATCATCTTGATCAGGTTTTCCAGCAGCTCACTGGCGTTGCCGCCGTAGCGGTGGTTGACCTTGAGGCCCAGGGCAAACAGGCGCAATTCATCCTGTTCATAAAACTCGGCATAGTCATGAGCGGCCTCCGGCAGGCTGACACCCAATTGCACATTGCGCTTGATACGACCCATGGACTTTTTCAACGGGTCGTCACTGGCATCGATTCCGCTCAGGATGGCGTCCGCCAGGGTGCGTCCGGATTTCAGGCTGCGTACGGCGTGATCGAGCAATTGCGGGAGTTGTTCGATCATCCGGCGCAGCCGCCGCTGGTAGCGTACGGCGATGTACAGGCGCAGTGCCAAGGGCGGTGCCGCCACCATCACAAACAAGCCTATCCACTGTCCCACGAGCCCCCCCAGCAGGGCGCCAAAGGCCCACAGGGTCAGCCACAGGCCGAGGCGCTCGGTTGGCCGGCCGAGGCCTGCACGGATAAACGTGCGTTCCAGGCTGGTGGTCACCGCGTTGTCTTTCATGGCCTGGGGTTGCCCTTCGGCCAGGCGTTCCAATACCCGGTCGGTCTGGGCCTTGCGCAAACCGTTGCGCATCAGGCTTATCCCCAGCACCAGAAGGGCCACGGCGAGCAGGGCGAGCAGAATCGGACCGATCATCGGGTTGCCTCCTACATCGGCAGGTGACCTTCGTGACGCAACTTGTCACCGGCCGGGTTGACCGCTTCGCGCAGGAAGCCAAAGCCGGTGCGCTTGTCGTGGCGAAACAGGGTGTTGGTGACGTACACGTCTTCGCGGATGCCCACCACTTCCACCACTTCGCTGACACAGCGGCGGCCATCGGGCAGGCGCGTCAGCTGGATCACCACATCCAGCGCCGCGCAGATCATTTGCCGCAGGGTTTTTTCCGCGACGACCCGGCCGGTCAGGCCCACCAGGGTTTCCAGGCGCAGCAAGGCGTCCTGGGCGTTGTTGGCGTGCACGGTACTCATCGAGCCGTCGTGGCCGGTGTTCATGGCGGTCAACACATCGATGACTTCCACGCCCCGGATCTCGCCGAGGATGATCCGGTCGGGGCGCATCCGCAGGGCGTTGCGGATCAAGTCACTGGCCTTCACTTCCCCATGCCCCTCGGCATTGGGCGGGCGGGTTTCCAGGCGCACAACGTGGGGATGGCCCAGTTGCAACTCGGCCACGTCTTCGATGGTGACCAGGCGCTCGCGGGGGTTGATCAACTGGCTGAGAATGTTCAGCAGTGTGGTTTTACCGGTGCCGGTACCGCCGCTGATCAGGATGTTGCAGCGCTTGCCGACGGCTTCCTTGAAAAAGTCGAAAATGGCCTGGTCGATGGTTTGCATGGCCACCAGGTCGCTGCTTTTAAGCATGTCCTTGCGAAACTTTCGAATCGACAGGCACGGCCCGTCCAGGGCAATCGGCGGAATGATCGCATTGACCCGGCTGCCATCGGGCAGGCGCGCATCGACCATCGGCGACGACTCATCCAGCCGGCGTCCCAGGGGTGCGAGGATGCGCTGCATGACCCGCTCGACATGGTGGTCGTCAATGAAGCGCAAGTCACTTTGTTGCAGCAGGCCATCGCGTTCGACGAATACCCGGTGCGGGCCGTTGACCAGGATCTCGGTGACGGTCGGGTCGCGCAGCAGCACTTCCAGCGGGCCGAAACCGGTCAGCTCATCGACGATCTCTTCGGCCAGGCGCTCCATCTCATAGCGGGAAATCGCCAGGTGCATACGTGTGATGTATTCGGCCACCTTGTCGATCACAAACTGCGCCAGGGACTGGCGTGTGCCTTCCAGCAGATTTTTTCCCGAATCCTCGATGGCATCGATGATGTAGCGATGCAGCACCAGCTTCAGGCCGTCGTGATCAGTGTTGCCGACGTTGCCGCGCGGGGCGACGCCAAACAGCTTCTCGCCGTTCATTTGGTCCTCAGAAGGCGGTTGAGCCAATTGGTGGAGGGTTTTTCCAGGCCCTCGGAGCGTTTTGCCAGGCGCTCACCCAAGCCGCGCAACGTCTGTGTCAGGGCTTCCCGTGGGGCCAGGGCGAACAGGGTCTGGGCCTGGTTCTTGGCACTCAGGCGCACTTCCGGGCTCCAGGGCAGGACGGCGATTACCTCCAGCCCGAAGCTCTTGCCCAGTGCCTCCGAGTCCGGGGCGGCCCCCTTTAGGTAGCGGTCTACCAGCAGGCGGGCATGGTCGAGTTTCATGCCTTTTTCCCGCCACAGGTTGAGTACGGCCAGGTTGCGGCGGCAGTCCGGCACGCTTTGGTCGGTGCACCACAGCAGTTTGTCGCAATGGCTGACAAAGGTGCGCAAGGCTTCGCTGTCGGGTTGGCCGGTCAGGTTCACCACGATGTGCTGGAAGTGCTGGCGCAGGGCGCTGAGCAACATGTACAGCTCGGCCGCGCTGGTACGCTCCAGGGGCTCGTCGTTGTTGTGGTAGGCGAGGATGCGCAGACCGGCTTCGGCGGTGGTGAAGGCGCTGTTGATCAGGGTTGAGTCCAGGCGCCGCAAGTGACGCAGGGCGTCGCCGAAATGAAAAGAACTCTCCAGCCCCAGCAGTGCGAGGCTGTCAGCGAGTGGCAGGCCCAGGTCGAGCAACAGCGTTTGCTGCCCGCTTTTTTGCACCACCAGCGCCAGGTGGCTGGCGATCAGCGCGCCGTCGGCATTGCCTTGGGTGCCGTAGAGCACGGTCAGTCCGCCCAAATGGGTATTCGGGGTGACCGCCGGCAAGCGTTTGCTCAGGCGCCGAACCAGGCCGGCAACCTCACTGGAGCGCGAGCCGTAGGCCACGAAATCCCGTGCGCCGGCGCGCATCGCGTTCAGTACAAGCTGGTTGTCCATGCCATCGCCCAAGGCGACGATGGCAAGCATCGGCTTGGCTTCCAGGGCACCTTCGATCAGGGCGCACTGGGTGGTGACGTGTTCCCGGTCCAGGCCGATGAACACCAGGTTGGCGAACGTCACGTCTACCAGTGCCAACAGTTCGTCGAGGCTGCCGGCACCGGCGCTGACCACTTGCCCCAGGGGCGCGAGTGCGCCCTGAAGCCATTCCAGATCCGTGGTGTTGCGGGTAATTGCCAAAAAGGTCTGGCTCAGGCTCTCACTCATTCGGACAGTCCACTGCGGCGGTCGAAATTGCCGTTTTCGAGGAAATACAGGCGGTACCAGTTAGGGTCGTAATTGCGCAGCTTTTCCCCTGGCAACGAAGGCAGTTGGGCGTTGGCCGCCAAGGGCTGCACGAGGTGCGGGGTGACGATCATCAGCAGCTCTTTTTCCTGGCGATTGATGCTGGAGTCGCGAAAGAATGCACCGAGGATCGGGATGTCACCCAGGCCCGGGAATTTGCTGACGCTGGAGGTGTTGTTGGTGCTGATCAGGCCGCTGATCACGAAGCTTTCGCCGTCGGCCAGGGAGATGCTGGTGTCGGTGCGCCGGATGGTCAGCGCCGGCACGGAGATACCCTGGATGTTGACCGCGTTGGTGTAGTCCAGCTCACTGACCTCTGGCGCGACCTTCAGGGAAATTCGCCCATGGTCGATGACGGTCGGGGTCAGGGTCAGGCGAATACCGAACTCTTTGTATTCGATGGAGATGGTGTTGCTGCCGCTGCTGGGCACCGGGATCGGTACTTCACCACCGGCGAGGAAGGTCGCACTTTGGCCACTGAGCGCCACCAGGCTCGGCCGGGCCAGGGTGTAGGCAAAGCCGCTGCTTTCCAGGGCGTTGATCATGGCCGAGACACGGCCGCCGCCAAAGCCGATGTTGAAGGTGTCGTTGTTCACCGGGAGCCCACGGAATCCTGTGGCCGCGGGGTTGGCAACATTGTTCGGGGCGCCGAACAGAAAGTTGCCGCCCCGGCCAAAGATCGAGGTACTGGCCTCCTTGAGTTTGGTGCGGCTCACTTCTACAAAGCGGATGTCGGTTTGCACCTGGCTGGGCAGCGTCGGGTCATCGGACGGCGCCAGGGCCAGGCTGGTCAGGGCTGACGTGGCCTTGCCCTTGACGAACACCATGCTTTGGCGCGGGCTGCTGGAGCAGGCCGTCCAGACCATCAGGCTGGTGGTGCCCGAGGCGATGCCGGTGAGCAGGAACGCCTGGTTGCCGTTGACCTGCACATCGGCCACTTTCGGATCGCCAATGGCCAGCCGCGTAATCGGCACCGGCGACTGGATAGCCTGTTGAGCGCCTTCACCCACCTCCAGCACTGCCGGCAGCTGGCCCAGGCCCGTGCAGTTGCCGGGTGCTGCCAGTGCAACGCCGACAGGCAGGCTCAGGGTGAGAAGTGCCCAGAAAATTCGCGAAAAAGACCACACGAAACGACTGCTCATTCAAGGCATCCTTAGCTCTTTCAGGGCGTTTGTTGGGTAACCTGATTGCCACGTATTACTTCGACGCCTGAACGCCTTGGCGCACCATTGCCGGCGGGACTCAGGCCGTTGACCGGCGCTGTACTGAAGGCCAGCTGGTTGAACTGGTAGAGCTCGCGCCGGGTGTTTTCTAGGTGGGTCGCGGACTCCGTTTCACCGGCCCAGTATTGGCTCAGCAGTTGTTCGTCGGCACTGCGTACAGCCAGGCGCAGTACGCCGGACTGGGCTGCGAGCATCAGCCGGCTCAGGAGCTCCTCCGGTACGGCGAGGAGTACCGTGCGCGCGCTGGCGCGACTCTGCTGCGCCTTGAGTTTTTCGTCGGGGGTGGTCGGTGGCACGGAGCCGGGCGTGCCGTCGTTGGTCAGCCCCAGTTGATCGCCGACGCCCAGCAGGCGCAAGGCGGGCACCACGATTTGTGCGGACTGCTGCGGGTTGCTGGCTTCCTGGCGCAGGAAGAGCAGGACGTCCACATAGTCCCCCGGGGAGAGTTGCCCGCTGGCGCCGATCACTTCATCCACGGCGACGGCAAGCGCGCGTTCGTTAGGGCGGATCATTCGCGCCACGGTGCCGCCGGAGTTGAAGCTCTCCTCGGTCAGCCAGGTCCCGGCCGACAGCGGCCGCCACGGGATCTTGCCCACGGCCTGGTCGAGGCTGGTGAGGCTGCCGGCGGGAACCGTGCGCAGTTTTTCCAGGGTCAGGTCGGCGGCGGTGAGCGCAACAAAAGGTGCAACGTCATGGGCCAGCACCACCACGGGTTGGCGTGTCTGGTCTTCGGCTACGGGTTGCACGACTTCAGGCGTTTGGGGCACGGGCGGTGCGACAGGGGCAGGGCGGCTGAGTACCAGGCCCCAGTAGCCTGCAATCAGTGCACCTACCAACAGCAGCCCGGCGAGGATCAAGCTAATCCGACTGTTCATGAAGGCTCTCCCTTTCCTGCTGCATCCACTGCTGTTCCCACTAATGCTTGCGTATCCGGATCGCTTCAAGCTTCTAACTATTTCGCTATTTGAAGGTAGTTCAGCTAAGACAAAACGCCATTACCGGGCGAAAAATATCTCCAGAAACCTCTGCGAAAGTGGGATTTTTGGCGTCAGCCGGCCGACTAATACTTTGTGATTAATCAGTTCTTACAGTTGTTGGTCTGGGGTTTGTTGACAATGCTCTAGTGGCACACCGAAATCATTTTTGTGATGCCGCGATACCAGCGCCGTGGGCGCAAAGGAGAAGTCATTATGTTCCTTGATCTTATTCGCATGGGTTTCATCAAAGTCCAGATTTTTTTCTATTCCAAAGAGGGCGCATCGGGTATCGAATACGCACTGGTTGCGGCGATGGTCGCTGTGGCGCTGGCTGCTTTTATTACACCTATCCGGACGGCCATAACCGGCGTCTTCAACTCGATACAGGCCGGCATTCATACCTGACCCCGGTACTCGCCTAAACGTGCAGGTTCCGCTGAATGATCTATTGCGTATCAGGCATTTCCACATGAACTCCTCTTCGGCTCCCCGGCAACAAATCCTTTTGGTGGATGACGAAGAGGACGCCCTTATTGAACTGGCCGAGTCGCTGGAGAATGAAGGCTTTGTCTGTTTTACCGCGACCTCGGTCACCTTTGCCTTGCAGGAGCTGACCCTGCACCCCGATATCGCACTGGTGATTACCGACCTGCGCATGCCCGAGGAAAGTGGTATTTCCTTGATCAAGCGTCTGCGCGAACACACCGCTCGCCAGCACTTGCCGGTGATCGTCATGTCCGGCCACGCCGAGATGGATGATGTCAGTGACATGCTGCGCCTGCAGGTGCTGGACCTGTTCCGCAAGCCGATCTACCTGGTGCGCTTGATCGATACCCTCAACAACCTCTTCCCCATCCCCAAGATCAGATTGATGTAGTAGCGAGCTTGTGTGGGAGCGGGCTTGCTCGCGAAAAACGTCAACGATAACGCGGGCAGTCTGGTTCCCCGCGTTGTCTGGACGTTCTTCGCGAGCAAGCTCGCTCCCACAGGGTTCAGAGTTGGTAGCTGAAACTCAGCGTATACCGCGGCCGCCGATTGAAGCTGTCCAGGGCGATATCCGACATTGGCTTGGCCGCTTCCAGCGCGATGTTGTAGTACTTGTTATCCCCGAAGCGCAGGCCCACCGCTGCCGATGACATGTTGTTGCCCTTGGCCGGCAGTTCGTTGAACCAGGTCTTGGCCTTGTCGAGCACCACGTACGGCTGCAGGATTTTTACCCACTCACCGCTGCGGTTGAAGCTGTAGTTGACCTCATACGCCACGCCCCAGCCCTTGTCGCCCGAGCCCTGGTCATCCGGGTAGCCACGCCCGAAATTCTGCCCGCCGAACGTCGCGCGTTCGCTGTCGGGCAGGGTGTCGTTGCTCCAGTAGAAGGCACCCGATGCCACGCCTTGCCAGTTGTCGAAGAACTTGTCGCTCTGTACGCCCGAGACGCGCAGGCGGAAGAAGTCGATGTCGGGTTTTATGCCCTCGAAGTCACTCCGGGTGCTGGCGCCCAGGCCGTCGATGCCCTGGTACAGGCCGGCGCTGAGAATGCGCAGTTGGCGCGTGTCGGATTTGCGCCAGTCACCTTCGAACGCCAGGGCGCGCAGGTTGGTTTCCAGGTCGAAACGTTGCGGGAAACCCACCAGTTGATAACGGGTGGTCTGGTCCACGGCATAGAGTCGCGTGCCCAGGGTCAATGACTCGGTAGGGGAGGCAATCAGCGGATGGCTGAGGCCGACGGAGTAGCGGTCAACCTCCTGGTGTGGCTTGAGTTCAAAACCGCCGTCCAGCTGCACGTTGCTGCGCGGGTCGGCGCGGTAGCGCTCGGCGTTGACCACCAGTTGAGTGCCCTCGGCATTCACGAACTGGCTGTAGCCCAGGCGGTAGTAGTGCTCCTTGTCCTCGCCGGGCGGGAACAGGCCGCTGACGCTCAGTTGTTCGCCCAGGGATGTCTGGGAATTGCTGGTGCCGGTGATCAGGGCTTGCAGGCCGCCACGGCTGTCGTCCGTCATGCTCATGCTGCTGGTGAAGGGTTTGCGCGAGGCCTGGATCTGCATGCGCGTGCCGCCATCGGTGGTGCCCGGCGGCGGTACTTGCGCCTGCAGCGTTACACCTGGAATGCGGCCCATCAAGGTGGTGTAGCGTTCGAAGGTCTTGCGGGTCAGCGGGCGCTCGGCCAGCAGCTTGGCCGCCAGTTTGTCGACGTAGGCCGAGACCGAGCCAATGTCGCCCTGCACGTTGTAATCCTTGATGTAGCCCTCCACCAGCACCACGCGCACCAGGCCGTTTTCGAAGCGCTGGTCGGGCAGGTACGCGTAGGACAACAGGTAGCCGTCCTGCTGGTAGCGGCGGGTGATGCCGCGGGTGGCTTCGATCAGTTGTGCCAGGTTGGTTTCATGGCCAATCAGCGGTTCGAAAACCTTGGCCACATCCTGGAGCGGGTAGATCGTCCCTCCGTCGATTTGCAGCTTGCGGATGGTCACTTTGGTGTCCATCAACAATGGCTGGCCCTGGGTTGCCGCCGGCTCGGGCAGTTGGGTCTGTGGGGTGACCGGGCGATAGGCATCGGCGGGGAGGTTGGGTACCGGCAGGTTGCGAATGGTGTCGTTGCTGTTGAGGTAGCTGGGCAGGGTCTCGGCATGGACGCTGGCAGCAATGAGGGTGAGTAGAAACAAAGGCGTCAAGGCGCGCATAGGACACTCCATGGTCAAAACTGCTGCAGCGTTTTCGCTAGGCCCGCCGGGTTCTGGGACACGGTTCGCAAAGCCATTCATTGGCCAATAAAAAAGACGAGAGACTCGTTGGAATCTCTCGTCTCAACCAAGCGTAGGCGCTGTAGGGGAGGCCGTCTAATGGCCAGGTGCAATTCTATTTTTTGCCGGTCAGCCCACCGAGCAGACCTCCCAGGCCGCCGCCTGTGTTTGCATTTGCATTGGCAGTGCCCGTAGCGGTGGCACCGGCACCCACGTTCAAGCCACCGAGCAGACCGCCACCGTTACTGCTGGTGCCGCCGGTTACCAGGCCACCCACCGAGCCGACGGTATTGCCGACGGCATTCAGGGTACCGCCCACAGCGTTAGTCACCGGATTGGCATTCGCCGCCGTCAGGTTGGTGCCCAGGCTGCTGACTGCGCCGCCGACCTGGGTAACCAGACCATTCACCGGTGCGCCGATCCCGGTGCTGGTGCCGATGTTTTGCGTCAGGTTGGCAACACCCGAGGTCACTGGGTTGAGTGCGGTGCCGACATTGGTCGCCAGGCCTGCAACAGGAGCCGTGGCTGCAGTGTTGGCCACGCCATTGCCACCGATCAGGGTGCCGAGCGACGCGACGGTGTTACCCACTTGGCCACCGGTTACACCGGCTGCACTGACAGTGCCGTTGGTGTTGCCGGCATTCAGGCCGTTGCCGACGTTGGCGACAAGACCGCCGACGAGTTCAGGCAGGCCCGATTGAGGGGTCGTGGTAGCCGGGTTGACGTAACCGCTCGACTTATCAAGGGTGGTGCCAACGCCAGTCAACACGCCACCGACGAGTGTCCCGACAGGGTTGCCTGCGCCGCCGGCGCTGGCCACCTGGCCGCCAAGGCCGGTGACAGTGGAGCCGACTTTATCCAGTACGCCGCCGACCGGGTTGCCCAGGCCTGTTTTATTGCCCAGGTTGCCGGTGGTGTTTTCCACCAGGGAGACCACCGGTACCAATACGCTTTTACCCACCGTATTGGTCACGCTGCCCAATGGCCCGGTGGTGCTGGCAGTGCTCAAGGTATCGCCGAGCATGGTGACGGCCTGGCCGACCTGATCAACCACGCCACCTGCCGCACCGCCCACGCCACCGGTCAAGCCGCCGACTACGGGAATGCCGCCGAGTGTGGTGCCCAGGGATTTGCCGGTGTTGGAAACGCCGGTGCCCAGGTCGGCAACGCCATCGGCCACACCGGCAACGGTTGTGCCCACGGAGTTGCTATTGGTACCCAGCGTGCCCAGGCCGTTGCTCAAGCCGCCGCCGATACTGTTGACGGCGGTGCCTGTCGCGGTGACCAGCCCGCCGGCAGTGGTGCCGACAATGGGAACAGTGGTCAGGGTCGTGCCCAGGTTACCTACCGTGGTGCCGACATTACCGACGACACCGCCCACAGCGCCTACTACCTGGCCGGTGACCAGGGGAGTGGTCGAGCCGGTGCCGCCGCCAGTACCACCGCCAGTGCCGCCACCGGTACCGCCGCCGGTACCTCCACCAGTGCCGCCGCCGGTGCCACCACCGGTACCTCCACCAGTACCTCCACCAGTACCGCCGCCGGTGCCACCACCGGTGCCGCCGCCAGTACCACCGCCGGTACCTCCACCAGTGCCGCCGCCGGTGCCACCATCAGTGCCACCATCAGTGCCGCCGCCAGTGCCACCACCGGTACCGCCGCCGGTGCCTCCACCTGTTCCACCGCCAGTACCGCCGCCAGCATCCGGAGAGGAGGCTGCGACGCTACTGTGATGACCACCACCACCGCTGCTGCAGCCTCCGAGGCTTACTGCCAGAATCAGGGCCAGCGCGGTACTTGCTTTCCACAACACGACTTGAGTTTTCATGATTGAGTTCCTTGCACCTGGTACAGCCTTTGTTGTTTTCGAAGTTCGCTGTTTCTAGGGACAGCGATACATTCGTCCGTTATGGCTATAACAGTCCCGGGTGCGCGCTCTCGCAACGCTCAACTTGGTATTAACGATTTATATACACGAAGAGTTAGTTTGCTTAACGACTAATACCAAGGGTGTAGAAGGCAGCGGTGTTTAAGTTGTAAGTTTATTAAAATCAATGAGTTGATAAGAGTAGCGAGCTATCGATAGCTCGCTATAACTTAAGATGTATATATACAATTTATCAGGCGATGGGCCGCCAGCGGCCGACCATGTGTTCAATGTCCCCGGCGCCTTTAAGTTGCAGCTCACCGCTGGAGCCGGGGGCGCTCGTGAACAACGTTACCTCACTGGGCAAGCGCACCGGCTTTTTAAACTCGACATCTATCTCGAGATTGGCGGCTGGCAAATGCTCACTCAGTGCCGCCAGTGTGCGGGCCTTGTTCCACAGCCCATGGGCGATGGCCTGGGGAAAGCCGAATAACCTGGCAGTGAGGGCGCTCAAGTGAATCGGGTTGTAGTCGCCGGACACCCGGGCGTAGCGGCGGCCAACATCGGCGGGGGCTTTCCAGCGGGTCAGTTCGGCGACAGCGGCAGGGGGTTGCAGCGGGTTGTCCGTTGCTGCGCCATCGAGTTTCACACCGCGACAGAGCATCCGGCTTTGCGCTTCCCACAGTAGCCCCAGTGAATCTTCGACCGTGGTCACAATATCGAATGTCGCGCCCTTGGCATGGGGCTGCAAATTCTGCGCGTAAACGCCGACCGTCAAGTCACTCACACCGCCCAACGGGCGCAGGATGCGGATCCGGTTGCTCAGGTGGATCAATCCCAGCAGCGGGAAAGGAAACGCCTTGTCAGTGAGCAATTGCATCTGCAGGCCGAATGCCAGGATATGCGGATAGGTGGCCGGCAAGACCGGGCTGTCGGCAAACCCGCAGACCTTGCGATAGGCCGCGACTTCCCTGGGGTTCACACTGACCCGGCAGCGCAACCCTTGCTCGGGCAGCGTGGTGCCGGTGATCTTGCGCTTGAGTGCCGCGCGCCAATACAGCGGTGGCAGGAACGGGGTGCTGCCTAATGTGTGCCACTCCATGCTTACGCTCCCAATAGACTTTGCCCACACACCCGCAACGCTTGCCCGCTGACCGCGCCCGAGCCCGGCTGGCCGAGCCAGGCCACCGCCTCGGCGACGTCCTGGGGCAAGCCGCCCTGGCCCAGCGAACTCATGCGGCGCCCGGCCTCACGCAGGGCGAAGGGAATGTGTGCGGTCATCTGGGTTTCGATAAAGCCTGGGGCCACGGCATTGATGCTGATCCCGCGCTCACCGAGCAACGGCGCCCAGGCCTGGGCCAGGCCAATCAGCCCGGCCTTGCTCGCGGCGTAGTTGGTTTGCCCGCGGTTGCCGGCGATGCCGCTGATGGATGCCAGCAGCACCACGCGACCGTTGTCGTGCAGGGTGCCGCTGTCCAGCAGCGCCTTGGTCAGCACTTGCGGCGCGTTGAGATTGACCGCCAAGACTGCGTCCCAATATTCCGGCGTCATGTTGGCCAGGGTTTTATCGCGGGTGATGCCGGCGTTGTGCACCACGATGTCGATGCCGTCCGGCAGGTGTTCGATCAGTTGGGTGGCGGCGTCTTCGGCGCAGATATCCAGGGCGATGCTGCGGGCGCCCAGGCGCGCGGCCAGGGCATCGAGGTCGGCCTTGGCTTGTGGCACGTCCAGCAGGATCACCTCGGCACCGTCGCGGGCCAGGGTTTCGGCGATCGAGGCACCGATGCCGCGGGCGGCGCCGGTCACCAGGGCCTTGTGCCCGGCGAGCGGGCGCGTCCAGTCCGCGACCTGGGTCGCGCAAGGGTTCAGGCGAATGACCTGGCCGGAGATATAGGCACTTTTCGGCGAGAGGAAGAACCGCAACGCACCCTCCAATTGATCCTCGGCCCCGTCGCCCACGTACAGCAATTGCAGGACGCCGCCGCTGCGCAGCTCTTTGGCCAGCGACCGGCTGAAGCCTTCAAGGGCCTGTTGGGCACTGGCGGCAAACGGGTCGCCGAGGCTTTCCGGGGCGCGGCCAAGGATCACCAGGTGCGCGCTGTGGTCGAGGTTCTTCATCAACGGCTGAAAGAATTCCCGCAACTGCTTGAGTTGATCGGTGTGCTGCAACTGGCTGGCGTCAAATACCACGGCCTTGAGCTTGGGCCCGTGGCCGGGAATCCAGGTGGTTGCCGTCGACGGTTCGGTGCCGTAGCTATAGATAGCGTCGGTCAGCTTGTTGGCGAACGGCAGGATTTTTGTCGCCAGCGGGCCGCCGCCGATCAGCAGCGCACCCTCCACCGGACGCAGGCGTCCGGCCTGCCAGCGTTCCAGGCGTACCGGTGACGGCAGGCCAATGGCGGCGACCAGGCGATGGCCGAGGCTGGAGTTGGCGAAGTCGATATAACGGTCAGACATGGAACGCTCTCCGAGTGCTGGGGTTCAAACGGTGGACCATCAATAGGTGAAAGTCGTTCGATTGAGCCTAGGCTAGGCTCAGAGATTCACCCCATAACCTCAAGGGAGCTTTCCATGACTCAATTGCGCCGTGTAGCGATCATTGGCGGTAACCGCATCCCCTTCGCCCGCTCCAACGGCCCTTACGCCACGGCGAGCAACCAGGCGATGTTGACCGCCGCCCTCGAAGGCCTGATCGAACGCTACAACCTGCACGGCCTGCGTATTGGCGAGGTGGCCGCCGGGGCGGTGCTCAAGCATTCCCGCGACTTCAACCTGACCCGCGAGTGCGTGCTGGGCTCGCGCCTGTCGCCGCAAACCCCGGCCTACGATATTCAGCAGGCCTGTGGCACGGGGCTGGAAGCCGCGTTGCTGGTGGCGAACAAGATTGCGCTGGGGCAGATCGAAAGCGGGATTGCCGGCGGCGTCGACACCACGTCCGACGCGCCTATCGGGGTGAATGAGGGCCTGCGCAAAATCCTGCTGCGAGCCAATCGCAGCAAATCCATGGCGGATAAACTTAAAGTCTTGTTACAACTTCGTCCCCATCACCTCAAGCCGGAGCTGCCGCGCAACGGCGAGCCGCGCACCGGGTTGTCCATGGGCCAGCATTGCGAGTTGATGGCGCAGACCTGGCAGATCCCCCGCGCCGAGCAGGATCAGTTGGCGCTGGAAAGCCATCAGAAAATGGCTGCGTCCTACGCTGAAGGCTGGCAAAACGATTTGCTCACGCCCTTTCTTGGCCTGACCCGCGACAACAACCTGCGCCCCGACCTGACCCTGGAAAAACTCGCCAGCCTCAAGCCCGCCTTCGAGCGCAGTGAAAAGGGCACCCTCACCGCCGGTAACTCGACGCCGCTGACCGATGGCGCCTCGTTGGTGCTGCTGGGCAGTGAAGCCTGGGCCAAGGAGCGCGGCTTGCCGATTCTCGCCTACCTGCGCGATGGCGAAGCGGCGGCGGTGGATTTCGTCAACGGCGCCGAAGGCCTGCTGATGGCGCCGGTGTACGCCGTGCCTCGCCTGCTGGCGAGGAATGGCCTGACCCTGCAGGACTTCGATTACTACGAGATTCACGAAGCCTTTGCTGCCCAAGTGTTGTGCACGCTGAAAGCCTGGGAAGATCCGGAATACTGCAAGACCCGCCTGGGGCTGGATGCACCGCTGGGCTCTATCGACCGCAGCCGCTTGAACGTCAAGGGCAGCTCATTGGCCGCCGGCCATCCGTTTGCTGCCACGGGCGGGCGTATCGTCGCCAACCTGGCCAAGCTGCTGGACGCAGCCGGTAAGGGCCGGGGCCTGATCTCGATCTGCGCCGCCGGGGGCCAGGGCGTCATCGCGATTATTGAGCGCTGATCTCGGCTATGATCGGGCCGCCGGTCAATTTGGCATATTGGATGCATTCTTAAGCGGTCAAAGGTCGGTACCCTCTCCCCGCGGCGAGAGGATTGCCGTATAACGAGTGCCATACGCGTGTTTGGTAATAAAGGACCCACAATAAAAGCTGATGAAGACTCCTAAACGCATTGAACCCCTGATCGAGGACGGTCTGGTCGACGAGGTGCTGCGCCCACTCATGAGTGGTAAAGAAGCAGCTGTTTACGTGGTGCGCTGCGGCAACGAGTTACGTTGCGCCAAGGTCTACAAGGAGGCGAATAAACGAAGTTTTCGTCAGGCGTCCGAATACCAGGAAGGCCGCAAGGTCCGCAACAGCCGGCAGGCCCGGGCCATGGCCAAGGGCTCCAAGTTCGGCAAGAAAGAAACCGAAGACGCCTGGCAGAACGCTGAGGTAGCGGCGCTGTTTCGCCTGGCCGGTGCGGGTGTTCGCGTGCCCAAGCCGTACGACTTCCTCGAAGGCGTGCTGCTGATGGAGCTGGTGGCCGATGAATACGGCGACGCGGCGCCACGTTTGAACGACGTGACGCTGGAGCCGGACCAGGCCCGTGAATACCACGCCTTCCTGATTACCCAGATCGTGCTGATGTTGTGTACCGGCCTGGTGCACGGTGACCTTTCCGAGTTCAACGTGCTGCTGACGCCGACGGGCCCGGTGATCATCGACCTGCCTCAGGCGGTGGATGCCGCGGGCAACAATCACGCGTTCAGCATGCTGGAACGGGATGTGGGCAACATGGCTTCCTACTTCGGGCGCTTTGCCCCGGAATTGAAGAAGACCAAGTACGCCAAGGAGATGTGGGCGCTGTATGAAGCCGGCACGCTGCACCCGGCCAGTGTGTTGACCGGCGAGTTCGACGAACCGGAAGAGCTGGCTGACGTGGGCGGTGTTATCCGCGAGATCGAAGCGGCGCGGCTCGATGAAGAGCGTCGCCAGGCGATTCGCGCGGCAGACGATGCGCCACCGAGCAAGGCGTCGGAAGAACCGCCACCGCCGCCCTGGATGCAGTGATCCAACGGCGAGTGGATATCCAAATGTGGGAGCGGGCTTGCTCGCGAAAGCGCTGGTTCAGTCAACTGATGTATTGACTGACACTCCGCATTCGCGAGCAAGCCCGCTCCCACATTAGGTTCCGTGCATGCCTGGTTAAACTTGCTCAGGTGCAACAACTGCCCGACGCCAACTCCTTGAGAATCGGGCAATCCGGCCGGTGATCACCCTGGCAGTGTTCCACCAGGTCCTGCAACGTATCGCGCAATTGCCCCAGCTCGCGGATCTTCTGGTTCAGCTCATCGATATGCTTGCGGGCCAGCGACCTTCAGGTCGGCACTCGCACGGCCCCGGTCCTGCCAGAGGGTCAGCAACTCGTGCGGCAGACGATGCGCCACCGAGCAAAGCGTCGGAAGAGCCGCCACCGCCGCCTTGGATGCAGTGATCCAACGGCGAGTGGATATCCTAATGTGGGAGCGGGCTTGCTCGCGAAAGCGCTGGTTCAGTCAACTGATGTATTGACTGACACTCCGCATTCGCGAGCAAGCCCGCTCCCACATTAGGTTCCGTGCATGCCTGGTTAAACTTGCTCAGGTGCAACAACTGCCCGACGCCAACTCCTTGAGAATCGGGCAATCCGGCCGGTGATCACCCTGGCAGTGTTCCACCAGGTCCTGCAACGTATCGCGCAATTGCCCCAACTCGCGGATCTTCTGGTTCAGCTCATCGATATGCTGGCGGGCCAGCGCCTTGACGTCGGCACTCGCGCGTCCCCGGTCCTGCCACAGCGTCAGCAACTTGCCGACCTCTTCCAGGGAAAACCCCAGGTCCCGCGAGCGCTTGATAAACGCCAGGGTGTGCAAGTCATCGGCGCCATAAATGCGGTAGCCGCTGTCGGTGCGATGGGCGGCTTTCAACAAGCCGATGGATTCGTAGTAACGAATCATCTTCGCGCTCAGGCCGCTTTGGCGTGCTGCTTGGCCGATGTTCATGGACGCTCGTCCTCCAGGTCCTTGGGTTTCCAGGTTTTCAACAGCAGTGCGTTGCTCACCACGCTGACACTGGACAGGGCCATGGCCGCGCCAGCCATCACCGGGTTGAGCAGGCCGAACGCCGCCAGCGGAATGCCGATCAAGTTATACACAAAGGCCCAGAACAGATTCTGTCGAATTTTCGCATAGGTCTTGCGGCTTATTTCCAGGGCTGCCGGCACCAGCCGTGGGTCGCCGCGCATCAGGGTAATGCCTGCCGCGTGCATCGCCACGTCGGTACCGCCGCCCATGGCGATGCCGATGTCGGCCGCGGCCAGGGCCGGTGCGTCGTTGATGCCGTCGCCGACCATTGCCACCACGCCGGTCTTTTTCAGCTCGGCGACGGTAGCCGCCTTGTCCGCAGGCAACACCTCGGCGTGCACGTCATCGATGCCCAGGGCTTCGGCCACCACGCGGGCGCTGCCACGGTTATCGCCGGTCAGCAGGTGGCTGCTGATATGCCGAGCCTTGAGTGCTTGTATCGCCTGCAGGGCGCCCGGTTTAAGCGTGTCACCGAAGGCAAACAAACCCAGCACGCGGGGCTGCGGGCCTTGCTCGATCAGCCAGGACAAGGTGCGGCCTTCGGCCTCCCACGCACTGGCCGAGTCGGCGAGATCACCGGTGCTCAAGCCGGTTTCTTCCAGCAGGCGACGGTTGCCCAGCGCCAGTTGCCGGCCATCTAGGGTGCCTGCAATGCCACGCCCGGTAAGGGATTGGCTGGCGCTGACATCCGCGACGTTCAAACCTTGTTCGGCACAGGCATCCAGCACCGCCTTGGCCAATGGGTGTTCACTGCCGCGCTGCAGCGCGCCGGCCTGTTGCAGCAGCGCCCCTTGATTGCCGTCAATGGCGGCCAGGTGCGCAATCTTTGGTGCGCCGGAGGTCAGGGTGCCGGTCTTGTCGAACACCACGGCGCTGACTTCATGGGCGCGCTCCAGGGCTTCGGCGTCCTTGATCAGGATGCCGTGGCGGGCGGCAACGCCGGTACCGGCCATGATGGCGGTAGGTGTGGCCAGGCCAAGGGCGCAAGGGCAGGCGATCACCAATACGGTCACCGCATTGATCAGCGCGACCTCCAGCGGTGCGCCATACAGCCACCAGCCGACCAGCGTGGCCAAGGCCAGCACCAGCACCACCGGCACGAACACCTGGCTGACTTTATCCACCAGTTTCTGGATCGGTGCCTTGGCGGCCTGGGCGTCTTCCACCAGGCGGATGATCCGCGCCAGCACGCTTTCCGCGCCGAGGGCCAGGGTGCGCACCAGCAGCCGGCCTTCGCCGTTGATGGCGCCGCCGGTGACTGCGTCGCCAGGCTGCTTCGGCACCGGCAGGCTTTCACCGCTGATCAAGGCTTCGTCGGCGTGGCTTTGGCCTTCGACCACTTCGCCGTCCACCGGGAAGCGTTCGCCGGGCTTGACCAGCACCAGGTCATTCAGCTTGAGGGCGGTGATGGCGACGTCCTGCTCGCGGCCGTCGATTACTTGAATCGCCCGCTCGGGGCGCAAGGCTTCCAGAGCGCGGATGGCACTGGCGGTCTGGCGCTTGGCGCGGCTTTCCAAATATTTGCCCAGCAGCACCAGGGCGATCACCACCGCCGAGGCTTCGAAATACAGGTGGGGCATTGTGCCGGCGGACGCCGTGAGCCATTCATAGATACTCAGGCCGTAACCGGCGCTGGTGCCGATGGCGACCAACAGGTCCATATTGCCCGCTCCGGCGCGCACGGCTTTCCAGGCCGCGATATAGAAGCGCGCACCGAAGATGAATTGCACCGGGGTGGCCAGGGCAAATTGCACCCAGGCCGGGAGCATCCAGTGCAGCCCGAACGGTTGCACCAGCATCGGTAGCACCAACGGCGCGGCGAGCAGGATTGCCAGCAGCAGCGACCAGCGTTCATGGCTCAGGCGTTGTTCCTGGCTGGCCTGTGTGGCGGTTTCGCTTTGGGGCAGGGTGGCGGTGTAGCCGGCCTTGTCGACGGCGGCGATCAGGACGCCGGGGTCCATCTGGCCGAGCACTTCAATGTGGGCGCGTTCGTTGGCCAGGTTGACGCTGACACTTTGCACCCCGGGCACTTTGCCCAGTGCCCGTTCAACCCGCCCGGCGCAGCTGGCGCAGGTCATGCCGCTGATCGGCAGGTCGAAGGTGGTGGATCCGTTCATGGGCAGTACTCCAGGAGAGATTGCCCCTAGGATCAACCTTGACCTGTGGGGAAGGTCAAGGCGTTAGATCAATGTTTCAGTATTCCAGTGCGGCCGGTTTCAGGTACATGCCGTCCGGCCCTTGCGCGATACGCAACTTGCGCACGTCACCCGCCTTCAACGTAATGTTTTGCGCCGGTGGTGCGAGCATGCCCGGCAAGCAACCCTGGGATTGCCCCGGCAACAACTTCAGGCGCAACGACACATTCCCGGCCGGCAAGTTGAAGGAGGTGGCCTGCTCCTGGAACAGCCGCCCGGCCAACTGGTCCTGGATGTACAAGCCAATCTCGCAGTTGGTTGGCACTTCCAGGCGCTCCCGGGAAATGATCAGCACCGCATAATCTTCATCTGCGCTGGCCGGTGGCACAGCAGCAAACAAGCCCATCAGGCTGACAAGGCCAAAAAATGACCAGCGCATGGCGAATTCTCCGAGGTTCACATCGTGGATAAGTGCAGCTTGGCCGAGGGCGCGAATGAATGCCAGCCCGGCCGATGTTTTCAGAACTTGACCTTGCCATCATGGCAAGGTCAACACTGCGGGCAACCTCATTAAAGGAGTCATGTCATGCAAGTATTCAGCGTTGAAGGAATGACCTGCGGCCACTGCGTCCGCTCGGTAACCCAGGCGGTGCAGGATAAGGACCCGGCGGCCAGCGTGCTCGTTGACCTCGCGGCAAAGGAAGTCAGGGTGGAAGGCAGCCTGCTGTCGCCGGCAGAGGTGATCAACCTGATCAGCGAGGAAGGCTACAGCGTCAAGCTCGCCTGATTTTCTGATAGTTAGCGAGCTAACTTAATGTTCAAGGCACCCGCGCCCGGCTAGACTGTCGGGCTGCCGACTCACCTGGGTGCCTGATGAACCTTCGTATAATCCTGATCTTGGGGGCCTTGAGCGCGTTCGCGCCGTTGGCCATCGACTTCTACCTGCCGGGGTTCCCGGCCATGGCCGTGGCATTCGGCACCGACGAAAAACATATTCAGCTGACCTTGGCCGTGTACTTCACGGGCCTGGCGATCGGCCAGTTGATCTATGGACCGCTGGCAGACCGTTTTGGCCGGCGCGGGCCGCTGCTGAGCGGCGTCACCCTGTTCACCCTGGCGTCCTTCGCCTGTGCGTACGCGCCGTCCCTGGAATGGCTGATCGGCGCGCGTTTCGTCCAGGCCCTGGGCGGCTGCGCGGGCATGGTGATCTCGCGGGCGGTGGTCAGCGATAAATGCGACGCGGTGGGCTCGGCCAAGGTGTTTTCCCAACTGATGCTGGTCACCGGGCTGGCGCCGATCCTCGCGCCGCTGGCGGGCGGGGTGATGGTTGGCGTGTGGGGCTGGCAGTCGATCTTCCTGGCGCTGACGGCGTTCAGTGTGATGGCGGCCATTGCGGTAGCAGTCGGGCTGCCGGAAAGCTTCCCGGCCCATCAACCGCGCCAGCCGCTGTCAGGTGCACTGCGCCAGTACGGCCGGTTGCTGTCGGACCGGGTGTACCTGGGCTATGCCTTGACCGGCGGCATCTCGATTGCCGGTATGTTTGCCTACATCGCGGGCTCGCCCTTCGTCTTTATCAAGCTCTATGGCGTGCCCGCCGAACACTATGGCTGGGTATTCGGCTCGAATGCCGCGGGCTTTATCCTGGTGGCGCAGGTCAATGCGCGTTTGCTCGCTTCGCGTGGCCCGGCATTTTTGCTGTCGCGCACGGTGTGGGTTTACCTGGCGGCGGGTCTGTCGTTGCTGGCAATTACTGCGCTGCGCACGGACGCCTTGTGGCCACTGCTGGTACCGCTGTTTATCTGCATCGCCAGCCTGGGCTGCATTTTGCCCAATACCTCGGCCTGCGCCATGAGCGGGCAGGGCGCTCGGGCGGGCAGCGCGTCGGCGTTGCTCGGCTGCATTCAGTTTGGTGTGGCCGCAGGCGCAGCGTCGTTGGTCGGCGTGCTGCACGACGGCACGGCGATGCCGATGGCGATGGTCATCAGCTTGTGTGGCGTATTGGCCGTAACGTTCGCGATGCTGACCCGGCGCCTGCAGCGCCAACGGGCACTGCAAGCGGCGGACTGATCAGGATCAGCCAGCAGAGCGCTGCTGGCTTTCGGGGAATCGGTGAGGCGCCTGGATACGGGTTTGCAGGGTGTCGGCAAACGCGCGGGCCTCGGCCTCACTGCGGAAGGTAAAGGCGTTCTGGTCGAGACGGACCTGCCATTTGTTGCCTTCGGATCTTGCTAGCGCTTTTATCAGGATCTTCATTGCTGACTTCCTCACGTAAATTGCGTGGCAAAGGCGGCCAATATAAACCCGAATACGCTCACAAATATGACAAGGATCAAGTCTCTGACTAGCGGTGTCGTCCATTACTCACATGAATAACAGACGACACTGACAGAACCTTTCGTTAGAACCCTTCCAGCACGATCTTGCCCTTGGCCTTGCCGCTTTCCAGCAGTTCGTGGGCGCGGCGCAGGTTAGCCGCGTTGATCACGCCAAAGTGCTCGCCCACGGTGGTTTTCAGAGTACCGGCGTCGATCAGTTCGGCGACGCGATTGAGCAGGTTGTGCTGCTCGATCATGTCGCTGGTCTCGAACATCGAACGGGTGTACATGAACTCCCAATGCAGCGACAGGCTCTTGCGCTTGAGCTTGCTTACGTCCAATGCCTTTGGATCGTCGATCAGCGCCAGTTTGCCCTGGGGAATCAGCGCTTCCACCAGTTGGTCCAGGTGCTGGTCGGTCTGGGTCAGGCTGGCGACGTAGTTCACCTGCGGATGGCCGGCGTTTTTCAGCTCTTCGCTCAACGGTTTGCTGTGGTCGATCACCAGGTCGGCGCCCAGGTCCTTGGCCCATGCCTGGGTTTCAGGACGGGAGGCGGTGCCGATGACTTTCAGGCCGGTGAGCTGTTTCGCCAGTTGGGTCAGGATCGATCCCACACCACCCGAAGCACCGACAATCAGCAGGCTCTGGCCTTCATCGGCCTTGCCTTCACGCACTTGCAGGCGTTCGAAGAGCAATTCCCAGGCGGTGATGGCGGTCAGCGGCAGTGCAGCAGCGTCGGCAAAACCCAGGGTTTTCGGCATATGGCCGACGATGCGCTCATCGACAGTGTGCAGTTCGCTGTTGCCGCCGGGGCGTACCAGGGAGCCGGCGTAGAACACCTTGTCGCCGACCTTGAACAGGCTGACTTCGCTGCCCACGGCCTTGACCACACCGGCCACGTCCCAGCCCAGCACTTTGGCCGCGCCGTTTTCCGGGGCGACGTTCTGGCGCACCTTGGTGTCCACCGGGTTCACCGAGATGGCTTTGACTTCCACCAGCAGGTCGCGGGGGCCGGCGACCGGTTCGGGCAGTTCGATGTCTTGCAGGGATTTTGGATCGTTGATCGGCAGTGCGGCGTAGTAGGCGATGGCTTTCATGATGGTTTCCAAAAAGGGGGCGGTTGATCAGGCAATAAACTTCAGGCGCTTGAGTTCGAAATGTTCAAGCACGTCGGCAGCCTTGGTGCGGAAATTCTGGATATGCGCGCTCTGGTCGTGGTCGGCCAGCGCGGCGTCGTCACTCCAGCGTTCGAGCATGTAGAAGGTCTCGGGGTGTTGCAGGTCCTGGTGCAGGTCGTACTGCTGGCAGCCGGCTTCGATGCGGGTCGGTTCCAGCAGCTCGCGCAGCAGGGTTTCCAGGGTGGCCTGTTGGCCGGGTTTGGCGATCAGCGTGGCGATGACGTTAAAGGCAGCAGACATATTCGACTCCAGACACGTGATGAACGGGATGGACAGATGATTGGCTATTTCTCTGGAAGATAAAACCCGCTAAAAGAGCAGTCTCTTTCAATGCTTTTTTGATAATGGGCGGTCGGCGTGCTGCGTTTTGATGACTTGCAGTTGTTTGTGCGTGCGGCAGACCTGGGCAGCCTTTCGGCGGCAGCACGGGTGATGGACATGTCGGCGGCGGTGGCCAGCGCGGCGTTGAAGCGCATCGAGCAGCAGTTGGGCGCACGGTTGTTGGCGCGTTCCACCCGCAGCCTGCGCCTGACGGCCGAGGGCGAAGGCTTCCTGGAGTACGCCCGGGCCGCCTTGAGCAGCCTGGATGAAGGCCGGCGGTTGTTGGCCAGCGGCCAGGATCAGGTCAGCGGGGTGCTTCAACTCTCGGCGCCGTCGGACTTTGGCCGTAACCAGTTGTTGCCCTGGCTCGATGAGTTCCAGCGCGAATACCCAAACCTGAGCGTACGCCTGTTGTTGGGCGACCGGATTGCCGACCTGTTCCGCCAGCCGGTGGACATCGCCCTGCGCTACGGCGAACCCGAAGACTCCAGCCTGATCGCGTTGCCCATCGCCCCGGACAACTGCCGCGTGCTCTGCGCTGCTCCCAGCTATCTGGCGCGGCACGGCGAGCCGCGCCACCTGGAGCAACTGACCCAGCACAATTGCCTGCTGTACATGCTCGGCAGCCGGGTGCATGACCATTGGGGGTTTAATGATGGCAAGCGTGATGTCGGCCTGACGGTGACCGGTGACCGCTTCAGTGATGATGCCGATGTGGTGCGACGCTGGGCGGTGGCGGGGGTGGGTATCGCCTACAAGTCCTGGCTGGATGTCAGCTCGGATGTGCTGGCGGGGCGCCTGCGGCTGATCCTGCCGGAGCTGCGGGGCGAACGTACGCCGCTCAATCTGTTGTGTGCCCATCGCGCGCAACTGAGCAAGCCGATCAATCTTCTGCGGGAAATGCTCGTTGCCCGTTGTGCGACATTGACTGCGCAATTGCCGGAGCGATCAGCCTCTACACCATAACCCCGGGGATATCGGGAAATTTCCTTCAGCTTCTGTCCTTGGTTGCGCTGTAAGACGGCACGGAACCCGGCGTTTTCACGCTTATACTTTTCCGCCAGACGCAGCAGACAAATGATTCAACAGGGAGTGAATGAGCACATGGAACAGGCACCTTGCATCAGTCAGATCGCCACCTTGCTGGCCGACCCGAAACGCACCGCGATGGTGTGGGCATTGATGGACGGGTCGGCCAAACCCTCCGATGAGTTGGCGGCACTTGCCGGGCTGTCATCGGCCTCGGCGAATGCGCATCTGACGCGATTGACGGCCGGTGGCCTGTTGCGTGTCGAAGCCCGCAGCGGCAAACGCTTTTTCCGGGTGGCCGCCGCCGATGTGGCGGCCGCCGTGGATGCATTGGCCTGCACCACGATGGCCAGTGTCGCCCGCAGCACGCCCATTCATTCGCGGTCATTGACTGCGCCTGCGGCTTTACGGCGAGCGCGGCTGTGCCATGGTCACCTGGGGGGCGAGCTGGCAGCGGGTTTGTATCAACGGATGATGGCGGCCGGGTGGATCGAGCGCGCGGAACAGCGTACGGACGTGACGCCGTCAGGTGCGCGCAAATTCGCAGCGCTGGGGATTTTTACCCAGGCACTGGCTCAGCCGATCGTGTGCGATTGTTTTGATTGGAGCGAACAGCAGCCACACCTGGGCGGTGCGTTGGGGGCCGCGTTGTTGCAGTTGTGCCTGCAGTCGAACTGGGTCAGCGTGATCAATGAGTCCCAGGCGTTGCAGGTCAGTGAAGCCGGGCAACTGGAAATTGCCCGGCTCGCCAGACCGGTCGGTGATTAAGGCTTGACCAACCGTGCATCCAGGCTGTTTTGCGCCAGGCGTTTGGCCTGGTCCTGGGTCATGCCCAGCGAGGTGTACAGCGCATGGAAGTTCTCGGTGACATAACCGCCGAAGTACGCCGGATCGTCCGAGTTCACCGTCACTTTCACCCCACGCTCAAGCATGTCGAGGATGTTGTGCTGGGACATGTCGTCGAACACGCAGAGCTTGGTGTTGGACAACGGGCACACCGTCAGCGGGATCTGTTCGTCTATGATCCGCTGCATCAGGCGCTCGTCTTCAATGGCGCGTACGCCATGGTCGATACGCTGGATCTTCAGCAGGTCGATGGCTTCCCAGATGTACTCCGGCGGGCCTTCTTCACCGGCGTGGGCGACGGTCAGGAAACCTTCGTGACGGGCACGATCAAACACGCGCTGGAACTTGCTCGGTGGGTGGCCCATTTCCGAGCTGTCCAGGCCCACGGCAACAAACGCATCACGGAATGGCAGTGCCTGGTCGAGGGTTTTTTCGGCCTCTTCTTCGCTCAAGTGGCGCAGGAAGCTCAAGATCAAACCGCTGGTGATGCCCAGTTGTTGCTCGCCGTCTTTCAAGGCGGCGGCAATGCCGTTGAGCACCACTTCGAACGGTACGCCACGGTCGGTGTGGGTCTGTGGGTCGAAGAACGGTTCGGTGTGGATCACGTTCTGCGCCTTGCAGCGCAGCAGGTAGGCCCAGGTCAGGTCGTAGAAATCCTGGGAAGTGCGCAGTACATCGGCGCCCTTGTAGTAGAGGTCGAGAAACTCTTGCAGGTTGTTGAAGGCGTAGGCCTTGCGCAGGGTTTCGACGTCGTTCCACGGCAGCGCGATCTTGTTGCGTTCGGCCAGGGCGAACAGCAGCTCAGGCTCCAGCGAGCCTTCCAGGTGCAGGTGCAATTCAGCCTTGGGCAGGGCGTTGAGCCAATCGTACATTTATAAATTCTCATCAGGTGCAATGGCGGCATTCTACAGGCGCACGCCGAAATAATCGGCAAAACCTGACCAAGCGGTGAGCATCCACAGGCACCGTGCAAGCAGTGCATGAACTAAGGTGTAACGAAACGTTAGCGGCGCGGTGCAGTCTGTACCCCATCAATGACGGATTCGCCGCGTTCAAAAGGCCTGCAATGCTCACATCTATCAAGCAAGAAAAATTCATGCTGCTGGCGCTGATTGCCGCCATCGCTGCCTACCCGCTGGAGCACTGGATGCTGCACAGCGGGCAGATGGTGGCGCTGTTGGCTGGCATAGCGCTGATCGGCTTTATCGTCGTGGCCTCGATGCGCGTGGCCCATCACGCCGAGCAACTGGCGGAAAAGGTCGGCGACCCCTACGGCACCATGATCCTGACCCTCGCCGCCGTGCTGGTGGAAGTGGTGATCCTGGCGATCATGATGAGCAACGAGCCCTCGCCGACCCTGGTGCGCGACACCATTTATTCGGCGGTGATGCTCGACATCAACGGCATCCTCGGCCTGGCCGCGCTGATGGGCGGCATCAAGCATGGCGAACAGTCCTACAACGACGATTCGGCGCGCACCTACAGCGTGATGATCCTTACCGCCATGGGTGTGTCGATGGTGGTGCCGGAATTTATCCCCGAGGCCGACTGGAAAATTTACTCGGCCTTCACCATCGGCGCGATGGTAGTGCTCTACACGTTGTTCCTGCGGATGCAGGTGGGGCCCCACAGTTATTTCTTCAGCTACAGCTACCCGGAAAAACGCCGCAAGAAACAGCCGGAAGAAGAGTCGCCGCCGATCAACCTGGCGTTTTCCATCGGGACGTTGGTGTTTGGCGTGATCGTGATTGGTGCGTTGGCCGAGGTGATGTCCAAGACCCTCGACCTGGGCCTGGAAGGCACGGGCGCTCCACCGGTAATCACGGCGATCATCGTGGCTGCGATTTCCGCCGCCCCGGAGATTTTGACCGCGTTGCGCGCAGCGCTGGCCAACCGCATGCAGTCGGTGGTGAACATCGCGCTGGGGGCTTCACTGTCGACGGTGATTTTGACCGTGCCGGTGATGGAAGCCATGGCCTTGTACACCGGCCAGCCGTTTCAGATGGCGATGACGCCGGTGCAGACCGTGATGGTGTTTATCACGCTGATTGTCAGTGCGATCAACCTCAACGATGGCGAAACCAACGCCATCGAAGGGATGACCCATTTTGTGTTGTTTGCGACGTTTATCATGCTGTCGCTGCTTGGACTGTAACCAATCCTGAAAACACCGCAGAAATAATTGTGGAAACCGGGCTTGTGTGGGAGCGGGCTTGCTCGCGAATACGGAGTGTCAGTCGCCAGATATGTTGACTGACCCAACGCATTCGCGAGCAAGCCCGCTCCCACATTTGAAAAGTGTTTCTTCAGTTAAGTCCGGTTGATCAGTTCCCGCGCCGCCTGGCTGTGATCGGCAATCAAGCCTTTCAGGTCCAATCCTTCGACCTGCCCGTCGATCACCCGCCATTTGCCGCCGACCATCACCCGGTCCGCTCGGTCGGCGCCACACAGCAGCAGCGCCGAGATCGGGTCATGGCTGCCGGAGAAGCGCAGTTCATCGAGCTTGAACAACGCCAGGTCGGCCTGTTTGCCTACGGCCAGTTCGCCGATGTCGCTGCGACCGAGTAACTGCGCCGAACCTTTTGTCGCCCAACCCAACACCCGTTCCGGGGTGATCTTCTCTGCCCCGTAACGCAGGCGCTGGATGTACAGGGCCTGGCGCGTTTCGAGGATCATGTTCGACGCATCATTGGACGCCGAACCGTCCACCCCCAGGCCAATCGGTGCGCCGGCGGCCAGCAGGTCCAGCGTTGGGCATATCCCGGAAGCCAGGCGCATGTTCGAGCTCGGGCAATGGCAGATGCCGGTACCGGCAGCTCCGAGGCGTGCGATTTCTTCAGGGTTGAAGTGAATCCCGTGGGCCAGCCACGTGCGCGGGCCTAGCCAGCCGACGCTGTCGAGGTAATCCACGGTGCGCAGGCCGAAACGCTGCAGGCAGAAGTCTTCTTCGTCGAGGGTTTCCGCCAGGTGGGTATGCAGGCGCACGTCGAGGTTGTTGGCCAGCTCGGCGCTGGCTTCCATGATTTCCGGGGTGACGGAAAACGGCGAGCAGGGCGCCAGGGCGATCTGGATTTGTGCGCCGTCACCGCGCTCGTGGTACTGGCGGATCAGGCGGCGGCTGTCTTCCAGAATCACTTCGCCTTGCTGCACGGTTTGTTGCGGTGGCAGCCCGCCGTCGGCCTCGCCCAGGCTCATGGAGCCGCGGGTGAGCATGGCGCGCATGCCCAGATCGCGCACGCTGTCGACTTGCACGTCGATCGCCTGTTCCAGGCCGTCCGGGAACAGGTAGTGGTGGTCTGCCGCCGTGGTGCAGCCCGAGAGCAGCAGTTCGGCCAGGGCCACTTTGCTCGCCAGGGCGAGTTTTTCCGGGGTGAGTCGGGCCCAGACCGGATACAGGGTTTTCAACCAGGGAAACAGCGGCTGGTTGACCACCGGCGCCCAGGCGCGGGTGAGGGTTTGATAGAAGTGATGGTGGGTGTTGATCAGCCCCGGAAGCACCACATGCTCGCGGGCATCGAATACTTGTCCACAGGGCACGGCGGGTTCTTGGCCCCAGCCCAGCACTTCGGTGATCACACCGTCCTGCAGCACCAGGCCGCCACGGGCGTCGAGGCCATTGGCAGTGAAAATCGCAAGGGGGTTTTTTAACCAGATACGGGTCGCAGGCATTGGCCGGCTCCTCTGAATGATGGGTTCAGGTTTGCCAGCTCAGTGTTGCCCTGTCTGCTGATCCAGGGTCGCCGGGGAGGGCGAGGTGCGCAGTTTACGTGTGGATCGTTATCGACGGCAATCGGCCGATAACGATCCCGGTTTTTTACCAGGCGATGGTGTCGCCCTTGTAGTCCACAAAGTGATGGCCGCCCTTGCCGGTGTAGGCATTCACCTGGTCAACCAGGCCGCGCACGCTGGTGGGCACGTCGATGTGGGCGTTTTCGCCACCCATGTCGGTCTTCACCCAGCCCGGGTGCAACGACAGCACGGTCAGTTTCTGATCGCCCAATTGGGTGACGAAGCTGTTGGTCATGGAGTTGAGGGCGGCCTTGCTGGCCTTGTACAGCGCCAGGTCCGAGCCGTCGGGAATGGTGACACTGCCCAGGATCGAACTCATGAAGGCCAGCACGCCGGTGCCTGGGCGGATCTGCCCGACAAAACGCTGGGCCAGGTTGATCGGCGCCACGGCGTTGGTGAAAAACAGTTGGCCGACTTCAGCCAGGGTGGCGTGGCCCGGTTCCTGGTTGGCCGGGCCTTTGACACCTGCGTTGACGAACAGCAGGTCGAAAGTTTTTTCCTTGAGGCGCTGGCTGAGGGCGATTACCGCCTGCTGGTCATCCATGTCGAGCTTTTCGATTTGCACCTCGCCCAAGGCCTTCAAGGCATCGGCCTTTTGCGGGTCGCGCACGGTGGCGGTCACCTCCCAGCCGTCCGCCAGCAGTTGCTTGGCCAGGCCAAGGCCCAGGCCCCGGGAGGCGCCGATAATCAGTGCGGTTTTTGAAGTGGACATGAATGGCTTCCTTTGACGGTGGAGGTTCACGGGTTCAGTGGACAACGCTGGCCGAGCCTTTGCTGCAACTCCTGGCGCAGTTGGTCGAGTTCGGCGATGCGGGTTTCGATCAGGTTGAGCTTGTCTTGCAGGAGCTGGGTCACGGCGCTGTCGGGGTCTGGAGCTTGCCATAATGCGCCGACGCTGTTGCCGATTTCACCCAGGCTGAAGCCCAGGCGCTGGGCGGTCTTGATGTACAGCACCAGTTGCACCATGTCGGCGGGGTAGTCACGGTAACCGTTGGCACTGCGTTGCGCGGCAATCAGCCCGCGTTGCTCGTAGAAACGCAGGGTGTCGCGACTGACCTGGCTGGCCTGGGCTAATTCGCCGATACGCATGTAGAGGGCTCAAGGGGGCTTGACCCTGGAGCATACTCCAGGCTTTAGCCTGCTGGCTTCTTGAATTTAAGGAGCTTACGGCTATGTGGACCGCACACCAATACCGTCGACTGGTTCGGGCCAGCGGTTGGTACGACCTGATCGTCACCGCCGCACTGGTCACACCCTGGACGTTTGTCCTGCTGCATAACGCCCTGGTGGCGTTGAACCTGCCCGGCGAGCTGCCGCCGTTCGCGCCTGTGCATATGTTGATGGCGAACCTGATGGGCTCGATTGTCTGCGTGTGGTCGGTGCTGCGAATCCGCGACCCACAAGCGATCTTTGGCCGCTACGACGCCGCCGGCCGAGTGCTGTTTGCCACCTGGCAGATCTACGCGCTGGCCCATGGTGCCAGTACTGTATTGGTGATTGTCGTGGTGTTTGAAGTGCTGTGGGCGGTGGCTCAGTTGATACCGGTGCGCCTAGCAGCAAGTTGATCAAAAAACGCTCAGTTGTGCCGGAACGTTGCAGGCTCTGCTGCGGGGTCACTCTTGCACGGGTTATCCACAGGTTGCTCCACAGTAATTGTGCGCAAGCGTGACCGGTGGATATAAGCGCTGTGGCCCTTTGTTCTAAAGGACATAACCCGCCTAACTGACTGTTTTTGAGCTGGATTAATACTTTCGTGCAGTGCCTTGAACAAAAACTGTACAACCGTCTGAAACCCTTGTGACAGAAGGGTTACAGGCGAGTGTGCTCAGGTTATCCACAGGCAGGTGCACAGTAGATGTGGGCAGTTTCAGCGCTCCAGCAGAATGCGCCCGCGACTCAGGTCGGCGAGCTGCGCTTGCAGGGTGTCGATATGTGCCTCGCCGAGGGCCAGCTGCAGGTCGACGCCATTGGCGGTGAAGGTTTCTTCCATCACCAGCCCACCCAGTTCGGCCACTCGCAGCTTCACCAACTGCAGCTCGGCAAAACCACAGGAGCAGCTCAGCGGCACCCGTTTGATCAGCTCGACGCGTTCGGCGGCTTGCAGGCATTTGTTCGCGCCGCCGCCATAGGCGCGGGCCAGGCCGCCGGTGCCCAGTTGGATGCCGCCGTACCAGCGGATCACCAGCACCACGACCTGGTCGCAATCCTGCGCTTCGATCGCGGCCAGGATCGGGCGCCCGGCCGTCCCGCCGGGTTCGCCGTCGTCGTTGCTGCGGTATTGATCACCGAGTTTCCAGGCCCAGCAGTTGTGCGTGGCGTTCAGGTCGCTGTGCTGGTCGATGAAGGCCTGGGCGTCCTGGGGGCTGCTGATCGGGGCGGCGAGGGTAATGAAGCGGCTTTTGCGAATTTCTTCGCGAAACTCGCAAAGGCCGGTAAGCGTGAAAGGCATGGGTAACTTCGTTTAGAGGGCCGGCTTGATGCCACAGCCTTTGAGAATGATGTGGATAAGGTTGGTGCCGGCGTCTTCCATGTCCTGCTTGGTCAGCTTGGTGCGCCCGGTCACGCGGCAGATCTGGGTGGCAAAGTCGGCGTAATGCTGGGTGCTGCCCCACAGCAGGAAGATCAGGTGCACCGGGTCGATAGGGTCCATCTTGCCGGCGTCGATCCAGGCCTGGAATACCGCCGCACGGCCGCTGAACCAGGCGCGGTAGTCCTGGCTGAAATATTCGGTCAGGCACTCACCGCCGCTGATGATCTCCATCGCGAAGATCCGCGAGGCTTGTGGCTGGCGCCGGGAGAATTCCATCTTGGTGCGGATATAGCGGGTCAGGGCGGCCGCCGGGTCATCCTCGGCGGTCAGGGTGTTGAAGGTGCTGTCCCACAATTCGAGGATGTTGCTGAGCACCGCGATGTACAGGCCCAGCTTGTTGGTGAAGTAGTAGTGCAAGTTGGCTTTCGGCAACCCGGCACTCGCCGCGATGGTGTTCATGCTGGTGCCTTTGTAGCCATGACGGGCGAACTCGTCTTCGGCGGCCTGCAAAATCGCTTGTTCGTTCTTTTGGCGAATGCGGCTTGCAGGTTTTCCGGCGTGGTTGCTGTGGGCAGGAACTTCGAGGCTCATGGAGGTTTCCGTGCAGATCGATGAAGGCGACGTGTGCACAGATAACCCACCCTCAAGCCCCAGACAAGTCCCGATACGATAAAACCCTTAAAGCGGCTCCAGAGTGTCGCTTTCCAGGGTCCGGTTTGCGGCATCCACGGGAGCCTTGGCTTCAGGTAGCAGCAGGCACAATACGATGGCGGTCAGGCCGCCGCTGGTGATGGCCGAGTCGAACAGGTTCTGCACCAGGGTTGGCATCAGGTGCAGCAGGTTCGGTTGCGCCGCGATCCCCAGGCCGACGCCGAACGAGGTGGCGATGATCAGCATGCTGCGCCGATCCAGCGGGGCCTGGGCGAGAATGCGCACGCCGGCCGCCGCTACGCTGCCGAACATCACCAGGGTTGCGCCGCCCAGCACCGGCTTGGGGATTTGCTGCAGCACCGCACCAATCAACGGAAACAGCCCGAGGCAAAACAGTACCGCGCCGATGTACAAGCCGACGTAACGGCTGGCCACGCCGGTCAGCTGGATCACGCCGTTGTTCTGGGCGAATGTGGTGTTGGGAAAGGCACTGAAGGTGGCTGCGATCATGCAACTGATGCCATCTCCCAGTACGCCACCCTTGAGTCGGCTTATATAGGAAGGGCCGCTGATGGGCTGGCGGGCGATCATGCAATTGGCAGTGAGGTCGCCGACGGTTTCGATGGTGCTGATCAGATAAATCAGTGCTACCGGCAGGAAAGCGCTCCAATCGAAGTTGAAACCGAAGTGGAACGGTGTAGGCAGGCTGATCAATGGCAAATCAGGCAAGGCTTGGGGCACCAACTTGCCGCTGAACCAGGCGGCGAGGCTGCCCAGTGCGAGGCCGATGATAATGGCGGAGAGCCGTACCCATGGCGTGTTCGAGCGGTTCAGCAGGATGATGGTCAGTACCACGAACAGGCCGAGTGCCAGGTTGGTTGGCGCGCCGAAGTCCGGGGCATTGAAGCCGCCTCCAAGGTCAGTGATGCCGACCTTGATCAGGCTGATGCCGATCAGTGTGATGACGATGCCGGTCACCAGCGGCGTGATTACCCTTTTGAGCTGACCGATGAAACGGCTCAACACGACCTGCACTGCGGCGCCGAAGAAGCAGATACCGAAAATCATCGCCAGGATGTCTTCCGGGCTGCCGCCGCGTTGCTTGACCAGAAACCCGGCCGACAATACGGCGCCGAGAAACGCGAAGCTGGTGCCTTGCAGGCAGATCATCCCGGCGCCAATGCCAAACGGCCTGCGCGCCTGGATGAAGGTGCCCACACCGGAAACCATCAATGCCATGCTGATCAGGTAGGGCAGGTGGGCGGTCAGGCCCAGGGTAGAGCCGATGATCAGCGGCGGGGTGATGATGCCGACGAAGGCAGCCAACACATGCTGCAACGCGGCAAGCAATGCAGGCAAAGGTTTGGGCCGATCGTTGAGGCCGTAGATCAGGTCGCTGGGGGTGTTGGATTCTGGCGGCATGGCGGGGAACTCATGGCTGACGGTTCGAGATCCCCTTGTCTTGCAAAAAGCTGTCCAGTTGCTCAGGTTTTTATGTAAGGCCCGTGTTAGCGCGTTGCGGCCAGACTTTCGAGGAAGCTTTCCAGCACCAAATGAGGGCGACGGCCCTTGCGCGTGACCGAAGCGAGGCTCAAATCGTAAAAACGTGTAGCCGGTTTCAGCGCGCGCAGTCGGCCTTGTTGTACCCACAGGCTGGCGTAGTGGTCGGGCAGGTAGCCGATGTAGCGGCCGGTCAGGATCAGGAAGGCCATGCCCTCGCGGTCCGAGGCACTGGCGGTGCAATTGAGTGCCTGGTAGTGCGCCTGGATATCCGCGGGCAGGCGGAAGGTTGGGGCGATGGCGTCCTGGCTGTTGACGCGGTCGTCGTCCAGTTGCTTGTCGTCGGCGTAAAACAGCGGGTGGCCCACTGCGCAATAGAGCAGCGAGCGTTCGCTGTACAGCGGCTGGTATTCAAGTCCCGACAAGGCGCTGGCCTGGGGGACTACGCCGACATGCAGGCGGCCGTCGAGCACCCCTTGTTCGACTTCATTGGGGGCGATCATGCGGATCTGGATCTGTACGTCCGGGCCGCGTTCCTTCAACTGTGCCAGGGCGTGGGTGATACGCATGTGGGGCAGGGTGACCAGGTTGTCGGTCAGGCCGATGATCAGCTCGCCGCGCAAGTGCTGGTGCAGGCCGTTGACCTCGGTGCGAAAACTTTCCAGGGCGCTGAGCAGCTGCAGTGCCGACTGGTAAACCTCGCGTCCTTCCTCGGTCAGGGAAAACCCCGCCCGCCCGCGTTGGCACAGGCGCAGGCCAAGGCGCTGTTCAAGATCGCTCATTTGCTGGCTGATGGCCGAGCGGCCAATCCCCAGAACGGTTTCCGCCGCCGAGAAGCCACCGCACTCCACCACGCTGCGAAAGATGCGCAACAGGCGGATATCGAAGTCGCTGACTTGGGCCAGAGGGTCGGGTCGACGGCTGCTCATAGTTTAGTGAAGGCCTGACTGAAGGTTAGAAGAGTTGGATTTCACCGACTTTATCCCCGTGGCAATTTAGCTGCAACAACGCTTTTCAATCCCGACGCTGCCTTTTGCCTTGCGAGGTTTTGCTCATGAACATGCCCGAAAACGCTCCGTCCACCCTGGCCAGCCAATTGAAGCTGGACGCGCACTGGATGCCGTACACCGCCAACCGCAACTTTCATCGTGACCCGCGCCTGATCGTGGCGGCCGAAGGCAGCTGGTTGACCGATGACAAGGGGCGCAAGGTGTATGACTCGCTGTCGGGTCTGTGGACCTGCGGCGCCGGGCACACCCGCAAGGAAATCCAGGAAGCGGTCTCCAAGCAACTGGGTACGTTGGACTACTCGCCGGGCTTCCAATACGGTCATCCGTTGTCGTTCCAACTGGCAGAAAAGATTACCGACCTGACCCCGGGCAACCTGAACCATGTGTTCTTCACCGACTCCGGCTCCGAGTGTGCCGATACCGCGGTGAAGATGGTGCGTGCGTACTGGCGCCTGAAAGGCCAGGCGACCAAGACCAAGATGATCGGCCGTGCCCGTGGTTATCACGGCGTGAACATCGCCGGTACCAGCCTGGGCGGCGTGAACGGTAACCGTAAGATTTTTGGTCAGGGGCTGATGGATGTTGACCATCTGCCTCACACCCTGCTGGCGAGCAATGCGTTCTCCCGTGGCATGCCGGAGCTGGGCGGGATTGCCTTGGCGGACGAGCTGCTCAAGCTGATCGAGTTGCACGATGCGTCGAACATCGCTGCGGTGTTTGTTGAACCGATGGCGGGCTCTGCCGGCGTGCTGGTTCCGCCGCAGGGTTACCTGAAGCGTCTGCGTGAGATCTGCGATCAGCACAACATCCTGTTGGTGTTCGACGAAGTGATCACCGGCTTCGGTCGTACCGGTTCGATGTTTGGTGCTGACAGCTTCGGCGTGACCCCGGACCTGATGTGCATTGCCAAGCAAGTCACCAACGGCGCGATCCCGATGGGCGCGGTGATTGCCAGCACCGAGATTTATCAGACGTTCATGAATCAGGCGACGCCAGAGTACGCGGTGGAGTTCCCGCACGGCTACACCTACTCGGCCCACCCGGTTGCCTGCGCGGCTGGCTTGGCGGCACTCGACCTGCTGCAGAAGGAAAACCTGGTGCAGAGCGTGGCCGAAGTCGCACCGCATTTCGAGAATGCGCTGCACGGCCTGAAGGGCAGCAAGAACGTGATCGACATTCGTAACTATGGCCTGGCCGGTGCGATCCAGATTGCCCCGCGTGATGGTGATGCCATCGTGCGTCCGTTCGAAGCGGGCATGGCCTTGTGGAAAGCCGGCTTCTACGTGCGCTTTGGCGGCGACACCCTGCAGTTCGGCCCAACCTTCAACAGCAAGCCGCAGGACCTGGATCGCTTGTTCGATGCGGTCGGCGAAGTGCTGAACAAGATCGACTGATTCCTCCTTCTATATAGAACAACTTTTCAGGAGCCCTGCATGAGCCTCATCCAGCATTTGATCAACGGCCAATTGGTCACCGAAAACGGTCGCACTGCCGACGTGTACAACCCGTCGACTGGCCAGGTGATTCACCAGGTGCCGTTGGCCAGCCGTGAAACCATTCAAAGCGCCATCGATTCGGCCAAGGCGGCTTTCCCAGCCTGGCGTAATACGCCACCGGCCAAGCGTGCCCAGGTGATGTTTCGTTTCAAGCAATTGCTTGAGCAGAACGAAGCGCGTATCTCCCAGCTGATCAGCGAAGAGCATGGCAAGACCCTGGAAGATGCGGCTGGTGAACTCAAGCGCGGGATCGAGAACGTGGAGTACGCGTGCTCGGCACCGGAAATCCTCAAGGGCGAGTACAGCCGTAACGTTGGCCCGAATATCGATGCCTGGTCTGACTTCCAGCCGTTGGGTGTGGTGGCCGGTATTACGCCGTTCAACTTCCCGGCGATGGTGCCGTTGTGGATGTATCCGCTGGCGATCGTCTGCGGTAACTGCTTCATCCTCAAGCCGTCGGAGCGTGATCCAAGCTCGACGCTGCTGATTGCACAACTGTTGCAGGAAGCTGGCTTGCCTAAAGGCGTGCTGAGTGTGGTGCATGGCGATAAAGGCGCGGTGGATGCGTTGATCGAAGCGCCGGAAGTCAAGGCGTTGAGCTTTGTCGGCTCGACGCCGATCGCCGAGTACATCTATTCCGAAGCCACCAAGCGCGGCAAGCGTGTACAGGCGTTGGGCGGGGCGAAGAACCATGCGGTGCTGATGCCGGATGCGGATCTCGATAACGCTGTCAGTGCCTTGATGGGCGCGGCGTATGGTTCGTGCGGTGAGCGTTGCATGGCGATCTCTGTTGCCGTGTGTGTCGGCGACCAGGTGGCTGACGCATTGGTCGCCAAGCTGGTGCCGCAGATCAAGGCGCTGAAGATTGGTGCGGGCACCACGTGTGGATTGGACATGGGGCCGCTGGTCACTGGCCAGGCGCGCGATAAAGTCAGTGGCTATATAGAGGACGGCGTTTCTTCGGGTGCTGAGTTGGTCGTCGATGGTCGTGGCCTGAGTATTGCCGGTAATGAAGATGGCTTCTTCTTGGGGGGCAGTTTGTTCGACCGCGTGACCCCGCAGATGCGCATCTATAAAGAAGAGATCTTCGGGCCGGTGCTGTGTGTGGTTCGGGTGAACAGCCTGGAAGCGGCCATGCAGTTGATCAACGATCACGAGTACGGCAACGGCACCTGTATCTTCACCCGTGACGGTGAGGCGGCGCGGTTGTTCTGTGACGAGATTGAAGTGGGTATGGTTGGCGTCAACGTGCCGTTGCCGGTGCCGGTGGCTTATCACAGCTTTGGTGGCTGGAAGCGCTCGCTGTTTGGCGACTTGCATGCCTATGGGCCGGATGGGGTGCGGTTCTATACGCGTCGCAAGGCGATTACCCAGCGCTGGCCGCAACGGGCCAGTCATGAGGCGTCGCAGTTTGCCTTTCCTAGCTTGTAGGTTCGGTAAGTAGAAGGCCGGCCCCTTGGGGCCGGCCTTTGCTTTTCAGGGCTTTTTTGACCGATATGACAGTATTGTGAAAAAAGGTGTTGACGGCAGATTCTGGAAGTCTATAATTCGCCCCACTTCCGGCGCAGTCGAAACGGAA